>JANYIQ010000206.1 GCA_025362575.1 Bacteroidia bacterium | reverse complement strand
AGGCCGATGCGGCTTTCCCCGACCTGGACCGCGGCGTCCGGCAGGTCGCGTTCGACGCGCCGGGTGAGATCCTCGAGTTCCTTCTTCCGGCCGGCGCAGGCCCAGGCGAGGCCGAGCCGGGCGACGACCACCGCACGGTCCGTCCCGCCGCCCTCGCGGTCCAGGAGCCGGCCGAGCGCCTCGGCCGCCGCGGCGCATTCGCCCGAGTCGAGCCGGAGGTTGGCGATCAGCGCCAGGGCGTCGTCGACGACCGCGCTGAAGGGATACTGGTCGACCAGCAGTTCCAGGGCCTCGACGTCGCGACCCCGTTTGGCGCCCTGGAAGGAATCCTCCATCGCAACGGTGATCTGCTTTATTATCATTCGGAACAAAGCCATATAATTCTGCATAACAACCAAGCTTATCCGTTAAACTGAACCCGGTTGTCAAGGTGTATATAAAAGTATGTTCGGCGGTTTCTCCATTCCACTCCATTCCTAAATTATACGCCAAAGAAATTTTTTTCGTCAAGGTGTGCTGCATGGTAAACCGAAAGGCAGGGGCCATATACTTAGTGTGAAATTCTTTTGTGCCAACTTCCGCAGTGGTAAGATGTACGATAAAGGATGTTTTAGGAATAATTCCCTTCTCTTCGAACAAGCTTGCTTTAAACCCAAGTGTAATCGGAGTTAATCCGTTGTAAACGTTATTACCGCTCTGTTGCGTAATGAATTCGGTTATCAACCTTAATTCTACTTTTTCATTTATGCCGTATTTCCAAAGCGAAGATGGGTAACTATAATTTTTCTCAAGGTCATTTGTGTTTTCAAAATTAAACCCATTTTCTACCTGAATGTACTTTTTGGGTGTAATAAAAGGACATTCGGTTTGGTCGGGTCTGTCTAATTGAATTGGACCTAAGCTTTGGCCTTTTACATTGAAAATTGAAAGGAGCAAGAAAAAACAAAATGGCGCAAAACCCTTCGTCTGACTTACAAGAAAACATTTTTCTACCTTTCGCATCTCAACTAAAATTACAATCGCCTAAACAATATTATTAGGTAAGCCTAACTTTGTGTATATTTACCATATGATCAAAACCTCTGACGAGAAGTATTTAAAGGCTATTTATCAGATTAGTCTCGCCGAAAACAGCAGCAAGGCCACGATAAGCGAATTGGCTTATTATTTAGACCTGAAGCCCCCAACGGTATTGGAGCGTTTAAAAATATTGCAGGAAGAAAAATTGATCACCTACAAAAAAGCGAAAGGAATTGTTTTAACTAAAATAGGTGAAAAAGAATCGCTCAATGTTATTCGTAAACATCGTATCTGGGAAACCTTCTTGCATAAAGTTTGCAAGTTCAGCTGGAGCGAAGTGCATGAACTGGCTGAACAATTGCAAAATGCTAATTCAGAAAAACTGATCGACAGGATCTATGCCTTAAGCGGCTCTCCTAAATTCGATCCGCACGGCGATCCCATTCCCGACAAAAGCGGAAAGCTTCCAACCAGTGAACGTCGCCCTTTATTGAATAGTGTTGAAGGCTGCAAATGTGTGGTGCTTGGTGTTAACGAAGACAGTCACGATTTTTTGAATTATCTTACAGAATTAAAAATAGGATTGAACGATAAATTATTTGTAGAAAAAATATTTGTGTTTGACGGTTCCATAAAAGTAAAATATAAGAATAACGAGAACGCTGTTCTTTCTTCCAGGGTTGCTGAAAAAATATTGGTGACTTGCACCAAGCCTAATTGCACCTGCAAAAATTAAATGCGTCCTTATGATGAGAATCATTAATCTTGAGACCTTACAGATAACATAACTTACTCTTTTTTAATTACTTAACAACGCTTTGTTAATTAGAATCTATCTAAATACCTCTTTTTAGGTATTGTCGCTTAGTGATCATTACTGTTTCTTTGCTCCCGAATAAATACCAATTGCAATGAAATTTACATTTCTTTTTGTCACTTTCTTTTTTGTTTTCAGCGAACCATGTTGGTCTCAAAACATTAAACAAGATTCATTGCATTTGTTAGAGGAGATCAGCATTACATCTTACAAAGAAATGAATGGCATTGGTCGCATGAACGAAAATGCAGAAGGAATAATTTACGCAGGAAAGAAAAATGAGGTTTTACAAATTGATGATCTTGAAGCAAACAAAGCGATCAATAATACAAGACAGATAATAGGAAGAATTCCCGGAGCAAATATCATTGAAACCGAAAGCGGAGGTTTTACAGCAAATGGAATTGGCTTCCGCGGATTGAATCCTTATCAAAGCATTGAAACCAACACACGACAAAATGGTTATGGCCTTGCTGCCGATATTTTTGGATACAACGAATGTTATTATTTACCGCCAATGGAAGCTGTAAAAAACATAACCTTTGTTCGCGGCGCCTCCTCATTGGCTTTTGGTCCACAAGTTGGCGGCATGATCAATTATGAATTAAAAGACGGAGGAAAAAAACCATTTGAATTCTCAACATCACAAACCCTTGGGAGTTTTGGTTTAATGAACTCTTACAACTCCATTGGCGGCACCTTTAAAAAAATAAAATACTTTGCTTTTGTTCAGGCCCGCAATCTTGATGGCTGGCGAAAAAACTCTGAGCAAAAACAATTGTCAGGTTTTGGAAGCATAAAATATTCTCCAACAAAAAAATTACAAATTGGAATTGAATATTCTTTGTTAAGGAACAAGATCCATATGCCGGGCGGATTGACCGATTCTCTTTTCAATGCTGATCCTAAACAATCGGGCCGGTCAAGAAACTGGTTAGAGAGTCCATGGAATATTCTCGCTGCGAATCTTAATTACAAAATAACGGATAACACATCCCTGAATTTTAAATCCTCTTATTTATTCAGTGAGCGTAATTTAATTTGGCGTAACGAAGACGGTTGGCCAAATGAGCAAGATTCGATCACTCCCTCTTTGACTTATGTGCCGCGTGAATTAGAACGCGAATATTTTAAAAGCACCACAAATGAATTGCGCTTTCTTACGAACTATAAACTCGGACAACAAAAACAAACGCTTGCTGTTGGCGTTCGTTATGCCTACTCATGGCTTAAGCGCCAGGAAGGAGCTGAGGGCACAACAGGAACGGATCTTGATCTAACACAAATAACGCCTTGGCCGATATATATGAATTTTTATACCACAAATGCCGCAGCTTTCGCTGAGAACACTTTTCATGTTGGAAAAAGATTTAGCATTACGCCGGGACTTCGTTACGAATATTTAAGTACCATTGCCGATGGTTATTCCGAGAACAAAGCAGGAGATAGTGGCGAAGAACTTGTAACATCTCATATGCAGAAAAGTTCAAGAACATTTTTACTTGGCGGTTTGGGTTTACAATTCAACACAAGCTCAACAACAAATTTCTATGCGAATTATAGTCAATCGTACCGACCAATTACATACAGTGATCTAACACCGTTTGGTACGATCGCCAAAATAGACAAGAATTTGAAAGATGCTTCAGGAGATAATATTGACATTGGTTACAGAGGAAGTATCAAAAATATTTTGAATTTTGATCTCAGCTTCTTCTACCTCAACTATAAAAACAAAATTGCAATTGTTGAAAAAACACAAGACACTATAACTTATTTGTTTCGAACTAATGTTGGAAGCGCTGAACACAAAGGACTTGAAACTTACTTAGAATTAAACATACTTGACGGCTTAATTAGTACTAACCGTTTTGGTAAATTAAGCATTTACAATTCATTTGCCTACATAAATGCAATGTATGTAACAGGTGATTATGCCGGCAAACTGGTTGAATACGCGCCAAAATATATTGAACGTTGCGGTCTTAATTATAGTTTAAAAAAATTCAGC
>JANYIQ010000152.1 GCA_025362575.1 Bacteroidia bacterium | reverse complement strand
CAAACGGATGGGGCAGTGGCTGAGGTAACAAAAGTAATGTATGCCGACCCACGACGAATTGGCGAGATCCACATAAAATTAACCATGCCTAAAAATAATTTTAGTGATAAAGAAAAGAAGATCTACGAACACTCTGCATATACTTGTCCCGTTGCAAAAAGTTTGAGCCCCGACCTTAAGCAGATCATTGAATTTATTTGGTAAGCGCCTCAAGAATTTTGTCAGCCGAAATACCACTATGAGATTGGTGATAAATGCATTTTCCGTTTTTGATCAATAATACCTGCGGAGATTGATGGGGAATGCCAAAATCTAAAGCAATTTGATCAGAAATATTTCTGTGGTTTAATAGATCCAGATAATAACTAAGGTATGTCATCGGTATCCTTCCATTTACTTTCCAGACGGTTCAAAGCCATATTACTGATAGAACATCTTGTACTATGCTTAAAAATAAGAACAGCCCGAAGTTTACCGGACTGTTCCTGAGAAATTTCTTTAAGATGTTGTAATTGGCTTAGATCAGTTAACTGATGCCAGAGCATTATTAAACAGACTTTTTATTTGTAGGGGTAGTGTTAGCTTTACCATACGCAGGACATTTTTCGTGTGATTTACAAGAAGTAAAAACAACACCTGCTAAAAAGAATACAGATAATACAAGAATAGCTTTTTTCATAGAGAGTTTATATTTATGAAGCCAAAGATAAAAGATTCTTAAAACTATCAAAAAAAATGTTTTTCACATTGTTGTAATCATAAGTACCTTAGCACCTATGGCAAACCCCAAAATAGAGGCCGGCTGGCATAAGGCACTGAGAGAAGAATTTAACAAAGCCTATTTTGACGATCTGAAGGGTTTTTTGGAGACCGAACGCTCTCAATATGTTGTGTACCCTCCTGGTAGCCGTATTTTTGCGGCATTTGACTTTACACCTTTTGATCAGGTAAAAGTGGTTATTCTGGGCCAGGATCCTTATCATGGTCCCGGACAAGCCAACGGATTATGCTTTTCGGTAGCCGATGGTGTAAGGCCACCCCCCTCGTTAATAAATATATTTAAAGAGTTAAAAACCGATCTGGGTTGTGACATACCTGCCAGCGGAAATCTTGAAAAATGGGCCAAACAGGGTGTGTTTTTGTTAAATGCCACTTTAACGGTAAGATCAAACACAGCAGGAAGTCACCAGAACAAAGGCTGGGAACTTTTTACCGATGCGGTTATCAAAGCCATATCCGATAAAAAAGAGAATGTTGTTTTTTTGCTTTGGGGCAATTACGCCAAGGCCAAAGCAGCTTTAATTGATGCCAATAAACATACAGTTTTGCAGGCAGCACACCCGAGTCCATTAGCGCGCGGTGCTTTTTTCGGAAGCAAACATTTCAGTAAAACCAATGAGATTTTGAAGAGTAAAGGAATTAAACCGATTGATTGGTGCCTATAGAGACATTTCACTCAGTCACGACGCGTCGTGACCGCAGCGAAATTGTTTTGGTTTTAATCTCTCGTTAATTTCTCAATTACTTCCTTATGGTTCGGAAAACTCCTCACCAATTCATCCCGCTTCGCCATTTCGAAATCCTTAAAATCAAATCCTGGAGCAACGGTACATCCTACCAATGAAAATTTACCGCCTTTTTTTACGCGCGAGGCAAACCAGGTATTGGCAGGTACCACATACTGTAATTGTTCACCGTTCTCAAGATCATTTCCAATTGCTGTTAATTTTAATTCGCCACTCAAAGTAATTTCAATTACTTCTAAAGCATCTCCTGCATAAAAATGCCAGAGTTCATCCGAATTTATTTTATGAAAGGCCGAAAAATTATTTTCTTCCAGCAAAAAGTAAATTGCAGTTGAGAAATTTCTTTCGCCTGAAAAACCACTGAACAAAATAGTTTCCTTACTCCTGTAAGTTTCCTTGTAATAACCGCCCTCTGGGTGAGGAAGGAGTTGAAGATGTTCTATGAAGTAAGATGCTTTCATTGTTTAGATATTAATTTCTTCGACAAGCTCAGGATGACCTACGAATACTCGAATGTGTTCCAACCATCACTGCCCACTGGCTCCTTATACTTAATTCATTTTTTCTCTTCAATCTCTTAAATCCCTTTTCTCTCTTAAGTCTCTTACTGCAGCAACTTCAAAATACCCAGTGCAATATAATCAACCGAATTACCCGAATTACTCAAAACCACCACGCCGCATTTTTTACTTTTAATGAATCCGCAAAAACTAACAAAGCCAAAAGTACCGCCATTATGCCAGATCATTTCGTTTCCTTTTTTAGTGATCATTAATTGCCAGGCCAGTGCTGTGTTATTCCTACCATCGTTAAAAGTAGGCGAGTGCGATAATTTTATGGCTGCATTCGTTTCTTCTATATTTGCCTTTACATAATTTACCATGTCGCTTGTGGTGGAGCGTACTCCGCCGGCAGCGGCCAGATCGCCAAGATCCCAGTGTGTTGCTTCTTCTCCGTAATTATCGTAACCGGTGGCAAATTTTTTTAATTCGACATCACTTAATTTCAGCTTGGTGTTGGGCATGTTTAGCGGACCACAAATATATTCTGACATTAAGGCTTCGTAGCTTTTATCATAAACCTTTTCTAAAATAATTCCCAGTAAAGCCATTCCTAAATTAGAATATTCATTTTTTGTTCCGGGTATGGTATCAATACGAATTGTTTTCAGATAATTAAACACCATTTCCTTATTGTAATTCTTGTAAGGATTTTTTTGGTCATAATCTTTTTGCTGAGCTATATCCATTGGTACACGTGGTATGCGAGAAGTGTGGTTCACAAGGTGAATGATCTCAATGGGCTTATTGTTATAGCTTAGATTTTTATAATCTCCCGGTAAATATTTTCGAATGTCATCATTTAGGTTAAGTTTTTTATCGTTAATTGCTTGTCCAAGTAAAATTCCTGTAAAGGTTTTACTTACCGAACCAATTTCGTAAATGGTCTTATTATCCGGTAATTCGTTATTTCCGCGCTTGGTTTGTCCGTAATTGTAATAAATTGTTTCTCCATTATTCACCATGGCAATGCTTAAACCACAATTGTCGGCATTAAGCATGTAGTTCTTTACAATGGAATCTATTTTCAGATCCCAGAATGTTTTTTTTGCATTATCGCTTAAATAAGTATTGTTTATTTTAGAAACGGGAGCTGTTTCTTTATGCGGCAGCCATTGCATGCCGGTTATCTTCCCTTCGGTATTACAGCTGAAAACAAGATCGAGTTTACCTTTGCTAAGATCCGCCAAATAAGTATAGAATGGGTTTTTAAAATTAACGTAACTTAATTTGATAATGTCACCATAATAATCGTAAACATTGAACTTGAAAAAATCTGAGAGCTCTTTTTCATTCATCTGCTTCTGGAAATCTTTATCCAGTAAATTATATACTACTTTATAGTTTTTGGCGTTATATTCTTTTTTGATGATCTCGGCTACTTCGCTATGTTTGGCTTTATCGGCAACCTGACTTTGTGCAAATGCAGGTAAAAGTGCCATAAACAGGGCGATGGCGAGGTGTAAAAGTGGAATTTTAATCCGGTTCATACTGTAAATTAACGTAAAAAAAGTATCCAAAATAATTTTTTTACATAAATGGTAAAAAATGGTAATAAATGAAGTATTTTTAGGATTAAATTATACAGTGAAACGCATATTCCCACTCATATTTATTTTATTTTTAAGTGCACAACTTTTAGCACAGGACGATGATGTGCAAGTAGTAACAAGCGCCGGACCACCAAAAGGTTTCGGAAATTTTAAACTGCCACGCGTTAATATTCGCGCCTCCTGCACGGTGCCTAAAGTTACAACAAGTAAGGCTTTTAGGATAAGTTATACAGGTGTGTATGATGCACAGCTTTCTCTGAATTTCAGAATAGCAAGCAATTTGAATGTTGGTTTAGGCTATAAAAACGCTTTGTTTACGCCACAGTTATATTTTCGCCAAAAGGGCCTTAGCACAAGACTTCAGGTACACGATGCCTTTGCAAGGTTTGGTTATGATCACATTTTTTCTGATAGGGGTTTTGTTTCTTTTTCTTTGGATGCGGGTTACAGTTATAATAAATATACCAGCGTTAAATTTGTTCACGACACCTTGAACGGAAAATATCCTACCTATTTCGGGAATTACTTTTTAAGACCTGAAATCTCAGTTTACTTTTTAGTGGAAGAAAGCTTTGCCTTTGGCTTTACCTTTTCTTACAATTACTGCCTGTATCCTTACGATCCCAAATACAATGGTTTTGGCAGCTATGCCGATTCAAAGAGCACCGCTAGTAATCTTATTTACGAAGGTGTGGGGTATAAGAACAAGGCCAACATGGGTTGGTTTTCTTTTGGTTTTGGCTTCTATTATGGCTTTAAGAAAAAAACAGGGGGCTAAATTTTATTTATAATTGAAGAAGGTCCGGAAAATATTCATTGTTTTTCTTTTTTATTTTTTCATACTGAGTCTGCCTAAAGATAGTTTTTCTCAGAATGCAACCTTGAGCGGTTACGTTAAGGATAAGGCCAATGGTGAAAGCGCCGTTGGAACTACCATTTTAATTAAAGAGGTAAACAAAGCCACCTCGGCCAATCAATACGGTTTTTATTCCATTACCGTGCCTAAAGGCAAGTACACTGTGCTTTACAGCTATCTTGGTTATGTTACCGATACGCAGCGCGTAGACCTGAACAAGAATGTTAATCTGAATATTAACATGCAGGAAGGCGAAAATCAATTAGGTGAAGTGGAGATCAGTACGCAACGCGCCGATCAAAATGTGAACTCATCGCAAATGAGCACAGTGCATTTAGATATGGCCGAGATCCGAAAAGTTCCGGCATTTATGGGTGAGGTGGATATTTTAAAGACCATTCAGCTATTACCGGGTGTAAAAACTGCGGGCGACGGACAAACCGGATTTTACGTACGAGGCGGGGGACCGGATCAGAATTTAGTAATGCTCGATGAAGCTACGGTTTACAACGCTTCGCATTTAATGGGTTTTTTCTCTGTATTTAATGGCGATGCCATAAAGGACGTAAATTTGATCAAAGGAGGCATGCCGGCGCAATACGGAGGCCGTTTGTCGTCGGTACTCGACATCTCCATGAAAGACGGAAACAATCAAAAGTATGAAGTGAGCGGTGGAATAGGAGTGATCGCATCACGACTAACGATTCAAGGCCCTTTGAAAAAAGATAGATCTTCTTTTATGATCAGCGGACGAAGAACTTACATTGATGTTTTTACAAAACCATTTTTTAGATACATAAAACCGAATTCGCCTTTCAAAGGCACTTCCTATTATTTTTTCGATCTCAATGCTAAGTTCAATTATCGTTTTTCGGATAAGGATCGTTTATTCTTAAGTGCTTATTTTGGAAGGGATGTTTTTAAATTTACAGATGCAGAAGCAGGTTTCTCAACAAATGTACCCTGGGGCAATGCCACCGGCTGTTTGCGGTGGAACCATGTATTCAATTCTAAACTCTTTTCAAACATGTCGCTTATTTACAGCGATTATAATTTTGCATTTGGCGCCCAACAGGAAGATTTTACCC
>JANYIQ010000138.1 GCA_025362575.1 Bacteroidia bacterium | reverse complement strand
CAAATATTTGTCTACATTAAAAGCAAAGAACATTTTGCAAATTAAAAATTGTCCAGGCAATTATTCTTCGTCCTAAAAAACCGGGTGACGCACACACAGGTGTCCACAAACTTGAACCTAACTAGCATATAGGCGCTACATTTTAGCGGGTAAACACCCAAAATTGGGTGTATAGGCGCTATTCGGTTACCTTTTTCTGCTATTGCTAATATAGTAAATTTTAGAGAATTGCTATAACAAAGAAGCAGCCCTGTCGGAAGGTTTGCTTGTACTGATCCTTTTTAAATCCTTCTAATCCTTTTAAATCTGTCACGACGCGTCGCGACCATTGCCTCTAAAAAAACTAAAAAGTCACATTCAACTCAATCTCTTTACCTTCCCGCAATACTTTCAATTTTCCGGTATCACCTTTTTTAAATGTGTTCAAGCCTTTCATATAGTCTTGTACATTTTCAACTTTTACTTCGCCGAGTTTAGTAACAATATCTCCTTTTTGTACCCCGGCTTTAGCTGCAGGTTTACCATCACTTACACCGTCAATGCGCATGCCTTTACCTTCAAACGTATAATCGGGCATAACACCCATGGTAACTTTAAAACTCGATTTGCCCATATCAGGATTACGTGTTTTCAAAAATTTTAGTTTAGAATAGTTGTCTGTTACGTTCACAATGCTCACAATGTAGTCCAGCACATCTTTCTCACCTTTAAAATTTACTTTTGCTATGTCGTCTGTAGGCTTGTGGTAGTCGGCATGCTGGCCTGTAAAGAAATGCAACACCGGAATGTCTTTTAAGTAAAAAGAAGTTTGATCGCTTGGCCCGATGCCTGCGCTGTCTTTTTTAATACTGAAATTAGATTTCAACGAATCGATGATCGGTACCCAAACCGGAGAAGTACCAACACCGTAAATGATCAATTTTTTTGTGCTGTCGTTCAATCGGCCGATCATATCCAAATTGATCATGTAATTTATTTTTGCTAAATCATAAGATGGATTTTCGCACCATTTTTTAGAACCGAACAAACCTAATTCTTCTCCCGAAAAACAAAGGAATAAGAAATTGTATTTTTCTTTTTTATTGTTCTTGGCAAAATAATTGGCAAGTTCCATTACACCGGCTGTTCCGCTGGCATTATCATCGGCACCATTATGAATTTTATTTTCAGGATTGGCATCTAAACTATTATGATCGTGCCCTAAACCTAAGTGATCAAAGTGCGCACCAATAACAATGGTGTAGGGGGCTCCGTTGTCTAAAAAACCTTCTACGTTAATTCCTGATCTGTCAATTGTTCCAACTGAATCGTGAACCGATTTTTTTTCCTTGAAATTGAAAGGACTTAAATAAGAATTATTTTTGAGAGGTGTTAATCCGCTTTTTTTGAATTCGTCTGCAATGTATTCAGCCGCCTTTTTTTCGTCGGGGCTCGAAGTGCCTCTTCCATTTAAATTATCGGAAGCGAGAAATGTTAGATTCTTTTTAATGTTGTCGATGGAGATACTTTGCGAAAAAATAAGGATCGGGAAAAGCAATGCAGGAATTAAGATCTTTTTCATAGTAATGTAGAATAAATTAGGTTGACACCGACAAGTCATCGTGAGCTTGCCGAACGAGCGCTAAATTTAGTTTATTTTCTTAGAAACTGGAGCCTAAGATGTGAAGAAGTTTATCAACCTGACTGGCCCAGAGAAGTTTTGAAGATTCCTGTTCGCCTTTGTCGCCGGCAAAATCAATTATCATTAACGAGATATCGTTTGTAAGGTCGTCGCGTTGAATTCTGAATTCAAAATAACTTCCGTCGCTTTTATCAACCCATTGGTATCTTACCAATTGTTCTTCGATGGTTTTAAGCAAACGGGCCTGCTGTAATTGTCCATCCCAAACAAAAGTGTAAATACCGTTGCGTATGTTTACGTCGTCGCAAAACCATTCAGAAAGACCGCTGGGAGTAACTAAAAACTCATATAATATGGTTGCAGAAGAACGGATCACAAATTCCAATTCAAATTTCCCGGCCGGTTCTTTTTCGGGTTTAACAGAGTAAGAATCGATTTTTTTAGTCGGATTGGTAATAAAGCTTGCAGCATTGGTGTTTTTTAAAGCTGTAGGAAAACTGTCTTTTGCTACAGACTCTGTTTTAACTGTGGCTTTAATAGTTGGTTTGTAATCAGGAATGGACTCATTATCTTTTTTTGATACGGGCGCATTTTTATAAACCTCAGTAGGTTTTTTAAATTCAATTTTAGCAGGATGTGTTTTGGTAAGCGGAAGCGGTTTTACAACTTTTACAGGCTTAACAACTTCTTTTTTAGCGGGCTTGATCGGTTTAGCGATTATTTTTTTAGCAACAACTTTTTTAGCAGGCTTAATTATTTTTTTAATAATTTTTTTTGCTGCTTTTTTTGCCGGAGCCTTTTTTTTCAATGCTTTCTTGCCTGCCGACGAGGCAGGTTTAGCCGCCGCTTTTTTCGGAGCCGGTTTTTTAGCCTTAGCAGCAGGTTTCTTGGAAACTTTCCCCTTGCTTACTTTGGTTTTTTTTGCTGACGAACCCTTACTTTTCTTCGACATAACCCTATTTTTTTTGAAATATATAAAATATTTTTTGACTTGCAATTACCTTTAAAAAATAAATAGGCTTATTTGAGCAGAAAATCAAGAGGGCTGCTTATGTTAAATTAATATTAGGTAATTAAGTTTCTGTAATTCAGATATTTAAGTGTTTTTGGAATATTTCATCAAAAGACTAAAAACTAAATAATAGAACAGAAGGATAACAAAATTCTAAAAAATACTATATTTGCACCCCCAATATGGCGGGATAGCTCAGATGGTTAGAGCGCAGGATTCATAACCCTGAGGTCTCGGGTTCAACTCCCGATTCCGCTACTAATAAGCCCCTTTTTTGGGGCTTTTTTTGTTATATGTGGGTTTTTGTTTGTGATCTTCAAACGTTTTTAAAACGCTTCAAATTTCTTACATTTGATTTAAATCGCAATTCTATGAAATTCAAATCCATTTTATTTTTCACTTTTGTTATTGTTTCATCTTTTACAATTGGTCAAACAAATCAAAAAGCTGTCACCGAAGTTTTCGAGTATATTTCGGCTGAATATGATATGGTGAGTGAAGATACCCGAATTGATTTCAAAAACTCAAGTGGTGAGATGATCCAATTCATATATGGTAAACAAGATCAGTTCAGGAACGAAGAGATACTTTTTAATAAGCACGGCGACCTTGCCATCCCAACAGGAAAGATCGTTACTAAAAATGAGTTGGTTGGAAAAAAATTCAGCTTAACCTATTCACGTATTGGTTCGGGCGATATAGCAAACTCTAAGTGTTGTTTCAAGATATTAAGCGTTGCGCAAGCTGACGGATTAATTCCTTCAAAATAATAAACAATAATTTTCACGATCTTTTTTACTGAATATCCAGGACCAAAAATTTCTTTTTGATCATTTGTCCATTAGCAGCGCGAAGAAGCGCCATGTATGATCCTGCTACAAGATCATTCAACTCAATTTTTTCAGCACCGTTTACACTGTATTCTGAAACTAATTTTCCGGTAGAGCTGATGATCTGTAACATTCCTGCGTCAGAATCAGTGTTAAGGTCAATGGTAACAACTTTTTCAGCAGGTGTTGGATAAATGTTCATCTGTAAATTCATGATCCCTTTCGGAGAAATGGCAACCATGTTTGAAAAATGTTTGCTTCCGTCAAGATCAACTTCTCTTAGTCTGTAGTAACTTGTTATTCCAAAAAAAGGCTGAGCATCACTGTAACCGTAATGATTTTTTTCGTTCGAAGTACCATGTCCTTGCACTCTTGCTATTTCTTCAAATGTTACACCATCTTTGCTGCGCTCTAACATAAAATGATCGCACTTTAATTCAGTTGCAGTTACCCAATTCAAATCAACAACTTTATCATTTAATTTTCCTTCGAACGAAAGCAGTTCAACCGGTAAAACCAATCCGCAGGTTCCGGGTAAACCAATACAAGCATCATCTAAATAATAGTAACCATAATAAAATGAAGTACCAGGACCAACATACACCCATGAACTTGTAGCCTGAGTATTAAAGTTCCCAATAGTTAACCATGTGTCGGCCGAAGAGGCAACAAAAGTTCCTGAAGCCTGGGTCCAACCAACTTTATTGGTGATCACGCTGGGTGTAGCATAAACAGGTGTGAGTGGAATAGGGGCATTGCTGAATGCATAAAATGGGCTTACGCCTGTAGTTACAAAACCAATTTTGTTACAGGCATAATCGCCATAGTTTTCAGATAAAGAAACCCAAACCGATACTTCGTAAGTAAGCGAAGGCACAAGTGCAGCAGTTAAAGGTGTTTTTACATATTCTCTGAAATCAGAACCGGCTAAAGGAGAACGACCCATTGAAATACCCATGTATTTAACTCCCGTGCGTGCATTTTCCGTTCCAAAAACATTGGTAGGTCCGCTGTTCCAGTCGGCGCTTCCGGCGTTGGCATCAGCCCAGGGCGCTGCTTCAAAGCTTGGATTCGTAGCTAAATTTTGAGCCGATGATCTTTCTGTTGAAAAAAAGAAAAATGAAATTATCATTAACGCAAATGTGTGTTGATAAATTGAACCGGGCTTTGTTATTGAATTAATGAGGCACATTTGCTACTCTAAATACATAAAATTTATTGACTTCTCCAAAATATAAATGGTTTTCAGAAAAAAATACTTTTTATTTGAAAGGCGTGATAAGCGAGTAGATGGCGCTGTCTAAAAATTTGCCATTCGAAAAGTAATTCTCTTTGAAGTAAGCTTCTTGAACAAAATTATTTTTTGCAAGCAGTTTTTTCGAAACTTCATTCTCAGGATTAATGTTTGCTTCTACCGAATGTAAATTCATTTTTTTAAAACCATGTTCTAAAACAGTGCTCATGGCTTCTTGCATGATCCCCTTACGGTGAAAATCGGGGTGGAGGGCATAACCGATCTCGGCACGATAATGTTCTTTTTCGATTTTCCAGAACCCGATGGTGCCAATTAATTTCAGATTGCTTTTTAGAGTAATTCCCCAGGTGATACCTTCGTTTTCCTTCAATGAAAAAATAATTTTGTTTATTAACTCGGCAGCATCTTCAGGTTTAGTGGCTATTGGCCGGTCAATGAACTGCATCACTTTTTCACTTGAGCGAAGTTTAAAAACTTCGGGAACATCATTCAGTGTGATCTCTCTCAAGTACAAGCGTTCAGTGTCTAATAGCGGAAAGGGTTTGAAATTAAGAGATAACATAAAAGGATCTTATAATTCAAATGTACAATTAAATTTCGCTGCAATTTGAGTAAAATAAAAAGCCATCACATTGCTGCGACGGCTTTTAAAAATCGGGATCAAAAAAATTATTTTATGATGGTAACGTGACCAGTTAATTCTTTGCGTTTTTTCTGAGTATCCATAACGGTTACTTTCCAAACATAAACTGCATTTTCAGCTAACTTACCTTTGATGGTTCCGTCCCATCCTTTGTGAATGTCGTTTGAAATGAACACCTGCTCGCCCCAGCGATCAAAGATCTGCATCTCAAATTTATCCATGTAATATCCTTTTGCATAGAACACATCGTTAATACCGTCGCCGTTTGGTGTAAAGGCATTCGGAACATAGATCACGAAGTTAGGATCCACTACAACCAAACGCTGAGCTGTATCTGTACAACCATATTGATTTTTCACAATTAAAGTGGTAAGATATTTTCCTCCGGCTTCACTGTCATAGTAGTGAACAGGATACTGAGTTATTGAATCTGCTTCTGGCTTGTCACCAAAATACCACCAGAAATTTGTGTAACCACCCTGCGTTAAATTAGTGAAGTTAACGTACGGTTCTAAAATATCAGTTGTTTGCGGACTCACTGTATAATCAGCAATCGGTGAAGGCCAAGAGTGAATGTATGCAGGAATTGTTTTTGATGCAAAACATCCGCTGTCAGATATCGCCATCAAGGTTACCGTATAAGTTCCTGCAGGATAAATGTGCGAAGTGTTCTCGTCTGTTGAAGTTGTATTATCTCCAACTACCCAAGAGTATGTTGTAATGCTTCCGAAAGGAATGTGCGACTGGTTGGTGAACTTAACCGGTAATTTGGCACAACCCTGAGTTTTATCTGCAACAAATTCAACTATAGGAGTAACGTTCACGAACATGGTCAATGCCGCTGTGTCTTTACAGCCATAGTTAGTAGATACGATCAAGTTCGCTGTGTGCGGACCAGAACTTGGATAGGTAAGCATTGCATTTTGTGTAGTGCTTTCAATGGTGTTTAAGTTATTATCAATATCCCATGCCCACTGATTAATGATACCATTTGTTCCAAGAACATAAGAGTTATCGAAGAACTGAGTTGGATCGCCCAAACAGGTTTTAGTAGAACCAAACTGAGCAATTGGTTTTGAATAAACATTTACTATTTGGTAAAGTGTATCTGAACATCCAAGATCAGTAACAGCAATTAAGCCAACATTAAATACACCACTAGCAGGATAAATATAACTTGGTGAAGTTGTTGTGTTATCAGAAACGTGATCACCATTAAGATCCCAATAGTAATTAGTAACATTTGAACTGTTAGGATTTGTAGTGTTATTGAAATTGGTTGGTACACCCTGACAAACAGTATTTGCATTCCAGTTCACAATAGGTGCAGGATTGATACCGAACGATTTTGTGATGCTGTCTCGGCAACCTGAACTATTCACCACAACTAACTGAACCGTTTTTGTAGTGTTAGTTGTATAAATGTGTGTCATGTTTGGCATTGTTCCGTTTGCTGTTGCATCATTCCAATGCCAGGTGTAACCTGCAATTGCGGGTCCGCCATTTAAATTTGTATTGTCAACAAAATTCAACGGACTGTTCACGCAAGCTGTGGTATAGCTGAATGCAGCAATAGGCGATGGAACAGGAGTAACGTTTATGGTGATACTATCCCTGCATCCTGCAGCATTTACAACAATTAATTTTACAGGTTTCGGTCCGCCTGAAGTGTAAGTATGATTTTGAACAGTGTTAGTTCCTGTTACAGCTGCTGAAGCATCGCCGAAATCCCAAGTGTAACTTGTAATTGCACTTCCACCCGGAGTTGATGTGCTTGTAAATCCTGT
Source organism: Bacteroidia bacterium (assembly GCA_025362575.1). Classification (GTDB taxonomy): domain Bacteria; phylum Bacteroidota; class Bacteroidia; order B-17B0; family Aurantibacillaceae; genus JAHEYG01. Next base: position 1,350 of record JANYIQ010000138.1, on the reverse strand, counting down.
AGCAGAATTGATACAAGCAGGTGCCGATATGAAGTTAGCTGTAGGAGGTAAACCACCCACCGAGAAGGTATAGGTTTGTAAAGAAGCACAGGTTGTAAATGGTGTACATTGCAGAGTGTACACTCCGGGAACCAATGCATTAATTGTGTTTGTTACAACTACAGGCCCAACCGGAGGTGTCCAGGTGTAACTTGCCATTCCAATAGGTCCTGTTAAAAGTTGTGGCATTGCACCGCAAGGATTGTTTGTAGGAACGAAATTTGGTGCAGCACAATCTGCATCAATGTAGCAATATCCCCAATCGTAATTGTATAAGCACCAGTTGCAGGTGATCTTTACAGTAATGTTCTGACCGTTATATGGAGAAAGATCCATTGCAATGGTTTGCCAGTTTACATAAGTAACAGGGAAAACCTGATTTCCAATATTTTTTCCTGTAACAGAAGATGTTTGTACAACACTCGCAGGCATTCCGAAAAATTGTCCGGGAGGATTTGCATAATAACAAGTAAATGTAGGACAAGCTAACTTAACGTTTGCAGCATTAAAGAATTCAATTTTAAAAACGGCTGCAGCGTTACTTGGGTGAGGAAAATTCAAAATAGCGAAAGCAAAATGCAATTGAAACTGGTTGTTTGCTGCCTAAACAGGAATAACACGTGAAGCGGTTGCACTAAAGTTAACTTTACCAGTAATGTTATTGTCGTTTAGCTTTAAAGAGTTTGTTCCACCGGGGAAAACTCTTGGAAATCCACCAAAAGGATCTGTTCCACCACTCATAATTGCAAAATCACCGGTAACTGTCCAGCCTGTAGTATTACCGGCTTCAAAGTCGATGTTGCTGCAACCGATAGGTTGAGGTCCCTGCATGATATTATTAGGATCCGGTTTGTTAAACGATCCAATTGGATCGTAAGTAACAAATGCATCTCCGGTGCGACCGATATTTAAGGTATTACCTTTTTTATTAAGATCGGAATGTGATACTTTATAAGTTCTTTTTGCATGATCCATGAAATCATGTTTTTCTTTATCAGTACTCATGTGTGAAGCATGTTCTAATGCTCCGGCATAATTGAATCCTGTTAAAGAGTCAACCGATTTCTTGTTCTGTGAGAAACCGAATATCGATAAACCGATAAAAGAAGCTGTTAAAAGGCACTTATTCATAGTCTAATTTTTTTTACGAAGTAATGAAATTATTTAAATTCTTGTATACAAATATAAACGAACTCTTACGATCCTAAGTAATTTTGACTAAATGCTGGGGGGGTCCTGCTAAGTTTTAGGGGTGTTTTACCCATGATGAGTAAAATCCATAAAAAAACCCCGCTAATTAGCGGGGTTTTT
>JANYIQ010000187.1 GCA_025362575.1 Bacteroidia bacterium | reverse complement strand
CTGAGAATCCCGCTACTGCTACTACAATTTTTGTAAATAGGTTTTTCATATTTTATGGTTTAATTTATCACTTAGCACTTTGTGCCAAATATACTTAGGGTGCTAAATTAGTTAAAGAAATCTAAAAAACAAATATGAGGTTTTATTTTTTGTTAAAAATCATCGCTAATTTAGACTGATTCTAATTAACTTACATTCCTCATTACGATCTGGATGGTATTTCTGCTCCTCTGCTCCATCAAAATGACCTTATTTTCGGTCAATTTTTCGATGGTTTTTTGATCATAATTCCGGATCGTTAAAAGTTCCAATCCGGTATTAAAAAGTACTTTGAATTGCTGCTGCAATTCTTCGATCAAAGGCTCAACTTTTTGCTTATCGTTATCCGTACAAACAGAGAAATTAATGGCCGAATTTTGCATCACATTGGCGTGTACCATGTGCTTTGAGAACAGGCTGAAAATGGCGCTCATGTTATCTTCAGCAATGAACGAAAAATCTTTTGGCTGTATCGAGATAAGGATCTGATCGATCTTAAAAATGTAACTTGGGATCGGTAAACGCTTATCACTTTCACGAATAATTGTTCCTACAGCATCGGGTTCCAGGAACGATCTCACATACAAAGGGATGTTCTTATTCTGAAGCGGTTTTATGGTTTTGGGATGAATAACCGAAGCCCCGTAATAGGTTAATTCGATGGCATCGTGATAGGTCATTTCTTCGATCTTCCTTGTATTTTTGAACCATTTTGGATCGGCATTTAATATGCCTGGAACATCTTTCCAGATGGTTACACTCTCGGCATTACAAAAATAAGCAAGCAAGGCGGCAGTGTAATCTGAACCTTCGCGACCCAAAGTTGTTGTAAAGTTTTCGGAAGTTCCTCCAATGAAACCCTGAGTAACTACAACACTAACGGTTTTAAATACGGGCAATAATTGTTGAGCAACCAAAGCTTCACTTAATTCGTAATTCACTTTTCCTTCACGATAGGTATTATCGGTTTGGATCACACCTCTTGCATCCATCCATTTATTTACAACAGCGGTTTCGTTAAGATATGCGGAAATTATTTTTGTGGAAATGATCTCTCCCAGACAAACGATCTGATCATAAACATGATTGTATCCAAAGGCCGGCTCCTCCTCTATTATCCAGTTTATTTCTACAAAGGTATTCTCAAGTTCATTGTAGATCCTGTGCGACGGATCCGGAAAAAGTTCGTTTACAATTGAATAGTGATAGTCTTTTACCTGCTGCAATATCAATTCAGGATCTGAACTTTTGTAAAAGTATGCGTTAACCAACTGCTCCAGTTGATTAGTAGTTTTGCCCATTGCCGAAACCACAACAATGGTAGGCTTTGTAGTGAGTTTCTTTAAGATCTTAGAAACGTTCTTTACTGCTGCTGCATCTTTTACCGATGCACCGCCAAACTTAAATACCTGCATAATTACAAAGCAAAAGTAGGGAAATTATTTACCACCTAAAACTGTAAAAACTCATCTAAATTATCAGCAACAAAAAAGCCACCCTATTCAGATGGCTTTTAAAATATTTTATTTTATATGTTGTATTATTGCTGAGGAGGTGCTTGCTGCTGCGGTGCCTGTTGTTGAGGCGCGGCTTGCTGCTGTGGCATTACTGCTCCTGCTGCTTTTTTACGGGTTACCGATTCGTTAGAAGAACTCGAACTGCCTGATGAAGCCACATTTTTTGGTGACATCAGTAAACTAAATACCAATAATAAAATGGCTAAGGTCCATGTTGCTTTTTCAATGAAATCTGCACCTCTGCGAACTCCCATGATCTGGTTTGCAGCACTGAACTGGCTTTGGATTCCGCCGCCCTTTGAGTTCTGTACAAGTACAACTAAGATCAACAAGGCACAAATAATAATTAGTATAATAGATAAAATCATCTTGGTAAATTTTATTGGTTTTCTTTTTTCAAATTTTCAATTAGGGACGCAAAGTAAGCACTTTTTTGTGGAAATTTCAAACTTAAAATTTCATAGGCCCGTATTGCCTTCGAAATATTGCCCTGCATCGCATAGATCTTAGCTAAAGTCTCGGTCACAAGCTCTTCATTCTCAAACAAACTTTCTTTGGCTTTGTTGTCGGAGGCAAAGAACTTCTGCCCCTCTTTTATGCGGATATTGCTCGGATTTGACTCAATTACCCTATCAATTATGGCTTTTTGCTCCAATTTTCGCTTAATATCAGGTTGAATTGGTGTTATTATCTTTTCAGGGATATTGGTTTCGGTAGTTTTTTCCGGACTATAATCTTCTTTTTTAAGATTTTTGAGCCAGTCGGTGAAACTTCCTGCATTAAGGCTTTCTTTTTTGGTTTCAACGGAATTATCCGCTTTTTTCAAAATTTGCTGCTCAACAAAAGCAGTAATTATTTGCTTCTCGACCTCTTTTTCAACCTGAGCATTTAATTCTTCCTCGGTTAAATTCGCGTGCTTCTCCGATTCAACTTCAATAACTTTTAAATGCTCTATTTCTGAAATTTTGGATTCGATCTGCTTCTGAGTCTCAACTTTTACTTCCTCTTTTTTAAGATCGGTCACTTCTGTTTTTGCGAACAGATCAGGGCTGTTCAATAAAAAATATAATCGTGAGCGATTGGGAATTGAGATCGCCGTATCTTTTAAAGTTTGTTGAAACAAGCTGCTGTCGTGCCTTTTACTAACCAGCGACAATAACAAATGCGCCGATTGAAAGAACGGGAATTCGTTTTTTAATGTTTGCAATTTTTCCACATCAGCATAACTTGCCTGCTGGGGCATAGAAATTAATTGTATGAGTTCGCTCTGCTTCACTTATTGAAAGTACAAATTTATTTTTATTTACCAATTATTGAAGGCACGGTTAAATATATCCTCGGTCAATTGCCTGTAAATTTCAGTAACGAGTTCAGGTTCTTTTGCAGAAATGCTTTCCGTACTGGAATAATCCGTGAATCGTGTAAAGGTTTGTTCAAAATTTTTGGCGGCATCAAATTTGTTGGTGTACTTAACACTCACCGAAATGGTCAAACGGTTCTTGCTTGCAAGGTCTGTGCTTTGAATGGCAATAGGTGCCACATTGTAATCGGCAATATACCCTTCAAACTGCAGATCGCCGTTCCTGCTCACCAATCCTAATCGGGTTTGCGAAGAAACCATGTCGCGCAACTTCTCTGTAAAACGTTGAGACAAACTTGGTGCTCCCAGCGTTGTATTGTTGGTGAAAAATCCGACTGAAACTGTTTTTGCTTCCTCCGGAATGCTTGCTCCGCTCAAAGAATAACGGGCTTTACAGGAATTGAGAACAACAATTGCCGCAATGAGAAAGAATATTTTTGCAATGATCTTCAAAATGCTCAGTTTTTAAATCCAATTAATAAAATATCATCCGTTTGCGAAATGTTACCTTTCCATGAATTCAGTTTTGTCTCTAAAAAGTTTTTTTGCTCGCTCGCAGGTTTATCTGCAAGATCGATCAACCATTCTTTCAAGCCTTTTAATTTTATTTTCTTTCCCTTCTCGCCGCCAAACTGATCGGTAATACCATCACTGAACAAAAATACAGAATCATTTTTTTGAAGATCTATTTTTTGTTCTGTGAATGGTTCTTGTTTCTCATACAAACCAACAGGTTGTTTGTTTGGTTTCAATTCAATGAAATTGTTTTCACGCATCATCAAGCACGGATTGTTTGCTCCCGCATAAATTAAACTATTATCATTCCAGGCTATTACCGCTACATCCATTCCGTCGCGCTTGCCCGCTTCTTCATCGGTTTGATTAAGAGAATTGATCACACCATCGCGTAATAAATTTAATATTTCGGCCGGTGAAGTTACTCCCTTTTCATTTACGATCTGATTCAACATGGTAATGCCGATCATACTCATAAAGGCCCCAGGCACACCGTGGCCCGTACAATCGGCAACCGCCAATAGTTTTAGATTGTTCTTTTCGGAGTACCAATAAAAATCACCGCTCACAATGTCTTTTGGTTTGTACAACACAAAAATGTTTTTCACTTTACTCTGCAGCACCTTATCACTTACGGTTAAAGCATGTTGAATTTTTTGGGCGTAATTAATGCTATCTGTAATATCCTTGTGCTTTTCTTCTACTAAGTGTTTTTGTTTTTCAACCTCAAGCTTTTGTTCTGATATGATCTTATTCTTTGCTTGATTTTCTTTCAAAGCTTTATAAATAAAGAACGAAAAAATGATCACCACCAAAAGAATAATGGATACTCCGCTCAAAATTAATTGCTGTTTGTGTTTTTCCGATTTATTCTTTTCCTCTTTTACTTTTTGCTCGGCTTTAAAATTGATCTCTTGTATCTTTAGCTGATCCTCAAACCTTTGTTTCAGTATCATTTGCTGAATGTTTCCCTTGTTCACTTTGTCGGTAACCTTCTGCATCAGCTCATACATCTCGAGCTTTTTCATGGCATATTTCTTTTCTGAACCAAAAAGTCTTATGACATTTCCTAATACATTATACATGTCAGGCCCAAGTGAAAATTCTTTGTAAATGGCAATGGATCTTTCATACATACTAATAGCTTCGTCGCGTTTATGTTCTGATTCCAAAACATTGGCAAGCATATTGAAATACAAACCTTCCTGATTTGGATTATTGATCTCATTCAATGCGATCCTTGCTTCAGCTAAATATTCTTTCGCCTTCTTCAAATTTTTACCCTCTCTATATGTGCCGGCCAACGACAGGCTGCTTTGCACAATTCCTTTTTTATCGCCGATCTGCTTTTGGCTTACCAGTGCGTCTTTCATAAATTGTAAACCCGTCGAATCTCCTCCCCTGCATTTTATCAATCCAATGTTATGCATCAAATGTGCCCTTAAACTTTTATCTTTTGAGCCTGTACTTATGATCAAACATCTGGTTAAATTCTTTAAAGCATTAACTGTGTCGTTCATGTACATGTATATCTGTGCCATGTTATTTATGGGTGCAAGAAAAAGTGTTTTGTCGGATATAACGGAATCAAGAGCAAGCGACTTTTTGTAATAGGCAATCGCAGTTCCTAACTCTCCTTCGTTTTGATAAACATTCGCAATGTTAGAATAACTGGTAATTAATGCCTTTACGTTATTTATTTCCTCGTTCATTTTCATGCCAAGAAAATAATATTTTAAGGCCAGGTCAAAATTATCAGAGTAATTAAAATAATAATATCCGTAATTGTTCAAGGCTTGTGCCAGGTAACCCTTAAAAACAAAATATTCTCTTCCTTTACTTGATTTCAATTTGGCCTCTGCCATTGTTTGCATCAAGCGGTTGTATTTTGTCCAAACTTTTTCATTGTTAACACCCTCAACAACATTATTCAAACAATTTAACTTTATGGTGTCGTTTAAGGTCTTGAAATATTCTTCCATTTCGTGATCCAAAAACACTTTATCTTCTTTTTTTAGATCACTTATTTCAAGTGAATCTACCAGATATCTCTGTTTGTCTAAAAATTGCGCCTGATCTTTAAAAACAAAAGAAAAAAGAAAAATAAATATGTAGAAGAGTCTATTCCGCAATGTTGTACTCATTAATTTTTCTATACAATGTTCTTTCACTTATGCCTAATTCTTGCGCAGCATATTTACGCTTTCCTTTATGCTTTTTTAGAGCCCGCTTTATCATATCCACTTCTTTATCTTGTAAAGAAAGTGATTCCTCAACTTCTATGGTTTGATTAACAGGTGTATTTGTTTTTTGAATGCTCGTTGGATGAATGGTCAAGGCAGTGGTTGCGGCAATATTGGTTTCTGTTGATTCGTTATACATGCGATTGATCAACTGAACATCGTCGCTCGTAACTGCATTTACATTACCTTGAGATGCCATCACAATATCGTGAACTACTTTTTTAAGATCGTTCATATCCTTTTTCATTTCAACCAGAACTTTGTAAAAAATATCACGTTCGTTCATGTCAACACCACCGCTTTGAAAAGAATCGCTTCTGGCCAAAGCAGGAAGCTTATTGATGCCGTAGTTTGGCAAGTAGGATAAAATGATCTCAGGGCTAACTTCGCGATTTTTTTCGATGATGGAGATCTGCTCGGTTATGTTTTTTAACTGGCGAACATTTCCAGGCCAGTAATAATTAATTAAGATCTGCTCGGCCTCTGCATTCAACTTTATGGTCGGCATCCTGTACTTGGTCGCAAAATCACTTGCAAATTTCCGGAACAATAAATAAATATCTTCTCGGCGTTCTCTTAATGGTGGCAAATAAATTGGAACAGTATTTAAACGGTAATAAAGATCTTCTCTGAATTTTCCCTTTTCGAGTGCCTGAAAAAAATTAATATTAGTTGCAGCCACAACACGCACATCCGTTTTTTGAACTTTGCTGCTTCCAACTTTCATGAATTCGCCTGCTTCAAGCACACGTAATAAGCGAGCCTGAGTTGCAAGAGGCAATTCACCTACTTCATCTAAAAAAATAGTTCCGCCATCTGCCACTTCAAAATAACCTTTACGGGCTTCATGCGCACCAGTAAACGAGCCTTTTTCGTGACCAAATAATTCGCTGTCAATTGTGCCCTCCGGAATTGCTCCACAGTTTACTGCAATGTATTGTCCGTGCTTACGCGAACTGTTTTGATGAATGATCTGCGGAAAAACTTCTTTTCCTGTTCCGCTTTCACCGTTTATCAAAACGTTAAGATCTGTTGGCGCTACCTGACGCGCAATATCAATAGCTCTATCCAATAGTGGATTGGAGCCTATGATACCGAAGCGTTGTTTTATGTCTTGGAGTTCCATTTTTAATTATTTTTTTGGGAAGCAAGAGTCAAGATAAAAAGACACAAGACACTTTATTTTCCATTTAAAACAGTTTCTCTGAAATTGTAAATCATTTTTTGTAACTCGATAACAAAATCAAGAATTTTCATAAGCTCTTTTTCGTTACCGTACTTTCTTCTCTGACAGATCAACAATTGCGTTTCTGCCTCGTAACTTGAAGTAAGTGCTGTTGACAGAAATTCGGCAAAATGAATCTTTGTTCGCTTACCTGATCCTTCAGCAATGTTTGAAGGGATCGAGACTGAACATCTATTTAGTTGGTCTATCAAATTGTATTTTTCATTGGTTGGCAAACCTTCTGTATATGAATAAATCATGTCACTCAAATCCATTGATTTTTGCCAGATAATTAATTTTTTAAAATTGTGTGCCATTTCTATAGATTATTTGTCTTGATTCTTGTCGTCTTGACTCTTGCCACCTAAACAACTTCCCCAATCAAAGTACTACTCGTGCAACTTGTTGCCAACACATTCACATACTCGCCTTTTTTATGATCTCCTTTCGGGAAAACTACAGTTGTGTTTTGGGAATTTCTTCCTGAAAACATTTCTTTCGATTTCTTAGAAACATTTTCTATCAATACTTTATGAATTTTTCCCAACCCTAATTTTGTCCTTATTTCGCTGTGTCTTCTCTGTGCTTCCACTACTTCAGCTAAACGACGCATTTTTATTTCGAGCGGAACATCATCCTCATATTTTCTTTCCGCCAAAGTTTTTGGTCTTTCG
>JANYIQ010000108.1 GCA_025362575.1 Bacteroidia bacterium | reverse complement strand
GCCTAGTCTCCCGCGAAGCCGATGTTGCGCTTCGGCCCCGCCGACGGATTCGACAGCGCCTCGATATCCTCGAACAATGTCCCGATCTCGTCGTCGTACCGCTTTAAATCCTTCTCCGCCTTCTCCATGCGCTCCGCGAGCTTCTTGCTGACCCCCAGCGCCCGCCGCTGGCTCACGAAGGCGCGCATGATCTCGATGTTCACCCGCACCGCCCGTGCACTCCTCAGCACGCCGGACAGCATCGCGACGCCCTGCTCAGTAAACGCCAGGGGACACTTACGCAGGCCCATTTGCGCCTCCAAATTGGAAGTCACAATTTGTGACTTCCAATTTTCGAACTCTTTTGTGTTTAACTGAAACATAAAATCTTCGGGAAATCGGTTTTTGTTTCTTTTAACAGCCTGATTCAAAATTTTTGTTTCAACATTATAAAGTTCTGCCAGATCCCTGTCCAACATCACTTTCTTTCCTCTTATAAGGTAGATCTTACTCACCACCTTCTGTTCTATCAGCATCTTTTCCATAAAGTAAAATTAGTTCAAATTGTAGCAGGTGCTTGCTACGAATTGTAGCAATTTAATAAACGCTAAAAAGCCCGTCACGACTCCTCGAAACGGGCTTTCACATTATAATTAGAGTTTATTCGATCAATAACTTACCGCGACCAAGTACCTGTTTGCGATCGGTAATGCTGTAATGATAAATGCCTTTGGACAGATCTTTGTTTAAAATGTAATTATCTCCCTGCTTTACATTTTGCTTATAAACCATTTGACCAATAGAGTTATAAATAATGATCTCTGCATTTTCAATTTGAGATTCAATCTTTAAATTAAAATTGCCATTGTTTGGGTTAGGAGAAAGTACAATTCCCGAGAACGCATTCAACTCCTGAATACCAATACAAGAACTTACAGTTACTGTTAATACACTTGGGCTGACTGAACATGAAGCTGTGCCTGACAAACTATAGGTTGTTGTAACAGTTGGATTAACAACAATTGAAGTGGCATTTGAACCTGTGTTCCAGGTATATGTTGTGGCTCCGTTTGCAGTTAAGGTGGTTGTTTGCCCGTTACATATAGATGCTGATCCGGTAATGAAAGTAGTACCTTGGCTAACTTGAAGAGTGTTTGTAGCAACGCAACCATTTATTGTATTTGTTATTACAACGGTATATATCCCTGCCATATTTGCAGATGTGGAATAACAAGTAACACAAGACATACCCGCCCCCATTGGTGGTGACCAAGTGTAAGTATAGTTTGGTGGCTGACTTATAGTTCCTGCATTGATCAATACAGTGCCTCCTCCACAGGGTATAAAATAAGGGCCGACCGTAATTGTTGCCGGCGGTGTGGTATTTAACGGAACAACTGTGTTTGTAGTCGCTATACAACCATTATTTAAATTCTGATAAGTCATAGTATACGTACCTGGAATACTAAACAATGCGCCCGAAGTGTTTGCAGTTGTTGTTGGTGCAGGAGATGTAAACGTAAAAGTTACGGGAACAGTTGAACTGCCGCTTGGCGACATGGCCACATTTGGATTTGCACAGGTAATTACACTTGGTGTAAAAACAACCGAATAGGGTGGCACCGTAACATCTTTATAAAAATTTACTTTTTGTTTACCCACACACCCGTTACTTCCCATTGCCAAAACAGTAAAGGTAGTTGGATTTGTGGTTACACTTACTGTAAACACCGAAATTGTATTTGAAGCAACAGTTAAGTTTGGTGGAATGGTCCAGCTATAATTAGTTGATGACAATAATGGATTTGAATAACCGGTAGCAACCAAAGAAGGATTAAAGCAACTCAAAGTATAACTATTGCCTGACAGACTTGTACTTGATAATGGCGTTGGACGCAATGTGTCGATCATAACCGTAATGGTTTGAGATATTTTACACATATTTCCATCCATATAATCTGCCACATATTTACCCGGAACACAAATTGAGTAGCTTCCCGTTGGCGGCGTTACTGTAACACTTGTAGTAACATTTGTCCAGGAATATGTTTTTGGAGGTGGGCCGGGACTTGCCACAGTATTGAACAGTAAACAAGGATTGTTACAAGTAATTGTGGCTCCTACCAAAGAAATTACAGTCATTGTAGGTACAACAGTATTGGCAACAACCGCAACCGTTTGAATGCTCGCGCAACCATTAGTAAGACTTGTTGCAACAAAAGAATAGGTTCCGGGCACACTTGTTGCCATTAAAACCGGCGAATTACCCTGCGATGTTAAGGGTGTTCCGCCAGCCGCAAACCATTGTCCCTGCACATTCACTGTTGGCGAACAAACTGCCGTGAATGTTGCCGGGGCGCCATTACAAGTTATAGTTCTGGAAATAGGAGTTACAGTTGCATTTGGAGTTGCAGTAAACGAAAGAATCTGAATAGTTTCTGTTACGATACACGTACTTGATGGTGATGAAGCAAAAACGGTATAAATATTTGTCCCGGTAGGTGCAGAACCATTAATACTTGTACCAATTATTGTGCCTGTAATGGAGCTAGTCCAGGTATAGGTAACGTTAGTTAAAGTTGATGCGTTTACTGCACTCAACGGGACTGTATTTGGGTTACATCCAACAACGGTTCCATTAGGTGCGCTGATGAAAAAAAGTGGGGGTACGCACTGAGCATTCACAAAATTTGAAATGCCAAGGGATAAAAATAAAATGCAAATAGTAGCTATTTTCTTCATAGGATTGATTTTGTTAAGTAAAGCTATAAAATAAATTAGAATAAAAAAATCCCACCCTGCAAAAGCAAGATGGGATCCTTAAGAATTGAATCGAGTGTTATTTAGTCACCACAATTTTTTGTTTGATCACCTGTGAATTATTTTGTCCTACAACAAAATAAATTCCATTTGATAAATTCGATACTGTCATCTCGCGATTATTCGCATCCGACAATTCTATAGTTTTTACGGTTTGTCCTAATTCATTAACAATGCTTACTGTTATATCAAGATCTGATCTTAATTTAAACTCACCGTTATTTGGATTCGGATATACGCTTAACTGACTATTTAAAGCAGCAAGTGCATTAACACCTGTACATAAAGAAACGTTTTGTGTTATGGTTGTTGTACTTGAACAACCGCCAACTGAAAGACTGTTTACTGTATATGTAGTTGTTACACTAGGAGAAACAGAAATTGCAGGACTTGTTGCGCTTGTGTTCCATGTGTACGATACAGCACCACTTGCAGTAAGTGTAGCACTTTGACCTGTACATAATAAAGTTGAAGTACTAACAACAGTTGGAGAAAGGAAATTCAACAAAGCCACAACTTGTTTAACGGCAGTACCGCGGTCTGTTGCAATTAGATCAGGCTTAGAATCGTTATTCAGATCATAAGTTTGAAGGTCCCAAAAGTAACTTCCTGAAACACTCATTGGGAAATTTGTTGCTACTGTAAATGAACCTGTTCCTGCGCCTAATAAAACATAAAGATTTGGTCCGGTCATCTGATTGTTACCTACAACAAGATCAATGAAACCATCACCGTTATAGTCACCCGATGTTGAACTGAAATTATCAGTTGGAATATTTATCGGTGAACTCGCTGCCTGTGTAAATGTACCGGTTGCACTTCCAATAAACACTTGTAATTTACTTCCACCACCCACAGGAATTGCAATTGCAATATCCGGAAAAGCATCACCATTCAAATTATTAATGGTTAGATCTCTTGGGGTAGCAAGCGTAGTAAATGGAGAGCCTGGAGCCTGTGTAAATCCTCCTGTACCATTTCCTAAAAATACGGAAAATGAATTACCACTAAAATTAATAGTAGCAACATCTAAATTTCCATCATTATTAAAATCAGATCTTCCGCTGTAAAAAGGGCCTGTACCTGATGTATATGGACTTCCTGCAGCAAGAGTAAATGTTCCTGCGCCCGATCCAATAAATAAACTAAATCCATTTCCACTGAATGTAGTTCCAACAAGATCTAATTTTCCATCGTTATTAAAATCCCCTGAAATTACATCTGCCATTCCTGTTCCAACACTTGTGCCGATAGTAAAACTTCCGGTTCCAACTCCCAAAAATATTCTGATTACACCTGTGCCGCCGTATTCCACAACACCGATATCAATTTTTCCATCTGAGTTAAAATCACCATTACAAATACCGTTAGGGCCAGTGCCAGTTGCATAAGGAGAGCCTGCAGCAGGAGTAAAACTTCCTGTGCCGTTACCAAGCATAACGGTCATCTGACCAGTACCATAATTAGATGTGGCCACATCCAATTTACCATCACCGTTAAAATCGGCAATGGTGTTTTCCAAAGGATCAGACAGAACCGGTGATTTTTGAACGGTCATACAAACCGGTGCTACTTGAGCATAGCAAAAACTGCTTGCAACAAACAGGCTGGCAAATAAAAATTTCTGTGTAAATGTTTTTTTCATATTAATAAGTTTTAATTTTAAGTGAATCTACGCTAATTTAAAAGAATAAAAAAATCCCATCCTGCAAAAGCAAGATGGGATATGAGCAAGATCACGAGAGGTCTCAATACTTCGCGATCATGCCGCGAATACCCATATCTACAGGGAATTCGCCGGCTTCAGGCTGATAATACCCATCAAAGGTCATCTCTTTCCACTCAAAACTTTTATTTGTTGAAAGAGAAACAGTAATATTTATGTTTGCAGTTTCAGTACCGGTGATCACGATCGGCATATCGATCCCACCTGTATTAAACTGACCGGTTACCAGACAAGAACCTGCCGGTATTGGTGATGAAGCAAAAATAGGATTAACCACAGTTGTCCCTGCTGATTTACCATCAACTTTATATAAATACGAACCACAGATCATGGATTCAAATCCCCAGTAACCTTGCTTTACATTACCTCCACCCGAAGTTCCATTTGAAGTTAATGACTGGGTCGGCACCATTGTATTATTTTTTATTTTGTATTGTCTTACATACGTATTGAATCCAACAAAAGAAGCAACCGTTCCCCATTGTGTTGGAGTACAAGAAGACGCTTTATATGCAATGTCGTAATTCTGATATGCCAGAGAAACACGTAGCCACTTGTAAGATCCGGGAGTGATCGAACTGATCGGCACTGCGCAGAAAACAACATTTTCTCTTACAACAACCGACTGACAGAACGTAATTGCTTTTTCTCCTTTGTCACAATCGGTTTCAGCAGCTCGGTATAAAACTTTTCCACCACCTACAGGAGTTGCATCACCCTGAGCCATTTCAATATAGTGAGCACTCATTTTATTGAACACCGGTGAAAATGCAGCGTTAGCAGTTGATATTGGGGCAGCCAAACCAAAATTATTTAATCTGATCTGAGTAGAGTCGAATTTAAATTTAAAGATCACAAATGGTCCACCACTTGTAGGAACATTCCAAACTGTATCAGGGTTCACGCAACTTGCATCCGGACAACTATATGTTGGAGCAGGATCCGGCACGGGATCTGTAGTTTTAGTATCTTTCTTGCAGGAAGTGAAAGTAATTCCCAAAAATAACAGGGGTGCCAAAAATAATTTTTTCATGTGCTATATTCTTTTAAATATTACTGTAAATTTAAGAAAAAAACTGACATGCGTTTAGTGATCCAAAGAGTTAATTCGGCTTCTGTAACAATAAATAATGCCTTGTACTCCTCAATTGACAAGGGCTTAATGGTTTTAGTAGGCATTGAAGATGCTGATATAGAAACCGATGCTGATTGGCTCGCAGGCAAACTTGTGAACATGCGCATTTTTTCGGATGCTGATGATAAAATGAATCTCAGCGTGAAAGAAATTAATGGTGATATCTTAGTGGTAAGTCAGTTCACTTTGCACGCCTCTACACAAAAAGGAAATCGTCCTTCGTTCATTAAGGCGGCGAGGGCGGAAAAAGCGGTCCCAGTTTATGAATATTTTTGCAAGAAGATAACTCTGGAATCAGGAAAAACATGCAAGACCGGAGTTTTTGGTGCAGACATGAAAGTAAGTTTAGTGAATGACGGGCCGGTGACGATTACGATCGACAGTAGAAACAAGGAATAAGACAAAGCATTCGGATTAACCGGCTAGTGTTTTCTACGAACTTTGATCCCGATAGCTATCGGGACTAAACTCTGAACTAAACTATCCCCATCTCTTTATCAGGAAATTTGCGGCTTCAACCATCGAATCATTCCAATTGGAAATATTCCAGTCTTTTAGATCTCCGTTTTTTAGAGTCTCCAAAATTGTTTTCGGATCTTTATTCCGGTGAAGTGTTTTAACTATGAATTGCTGTTGCTTGTATAGCCTGCTATCATTGATCGGCGGATGACCCGTATTTTTTGAATTGAAATTTCCGGATTTTTTACCGGAAGGATTTTCTGCAGCACTCACTATTTTTTTTAATCTTAAAAAATCATTCCGAAATTGTTTTTGCTCTTTTTCATCTCCTAAAGTATGTCCTAAGCGTTCGAAAATAACATACTCAAGATACTTGCATTTTTTCAAAGTATTTTCAAGCACCGAAAATAATTCAGTCGGAATTTTTTCGTCGTGTGTATCTCTTCTTATTGTTATGATGCTTTTTGTATAAATACTTTTCTGCCAGCTTCCACCCGAAACATGGATCTCTTTTACTTTGTCAAGCGGATACAGATCGATCAATTCATCAATGTTCATTTCAAAATTCTTAGCCTGACAATATATGTTATGAAGATCCAGAATTAAAAAACCATTTATGGGTTTGATCAATTTCTTTAAAAACTCTGCCTGCTCTTTTACATCTTTCTCACTAAACGAAAAAGCCAGATTCTCCACACCAACAGGCAATTGCGAAGCTTCCTGAATTTGCCGCAAACGGTTAATGCCCATTGCTAAAGTTGCTTTTGTTAATGGAACCGGCAATGGAGCGCCCTTATGAAAATCGGCACTACTCATAAAACCAAAATGTTCGGTAATATGGTTGTATTTATATTTTTTGACTTCCTTTTTTAATTGATCTATCCAACGCGTTTGACGTTTGGTCCATTTTGCATCAAACAAAGAGTAACGCACACCATGACCAATTAAGCGATCATTTTTTGAATACTCTTTTAATAATTGATCAAGCCATTTTGGTTTATGCTTTTCGTAACGGATGGTGTCGAAAGACCACTCGAGAATATCAACATCGCCATTTTGAAATAAAGGCAAAGCTGCCTTTAAAAATTCGGGCTCGTGCATTAAAGATAAACCGAGTTGAACTTTCATGGTGTTTATTAAAATAATTGAATCGTTGGATCAGCCTTTCATTTTGGGCCAGTGGCCCTCTGCATCTTTACATGTGCAGTCTTCATAGGTAAGCTTACCTGTTTTATCATAAATATATGTGTACCACGAATGAGATTGTCCCTTACAATGTTTTGTATAATCAAAGAAAGTTTGAATTTCGCCACTATCAAAAAATTCTTTGTAGGATACATATTCACCATTTTTAAAAACATGAATATATTTTACTTTTCCATTTTTATCCAGGCACTTATACTCTCCATCCAATACTTTAATTTTACCGGCTGTTTGAGCGTCATTTTCTTTGGCTTCGATTTTTTCTCCTTTTGAAATGAAATTGCCCATCGGGTAAATATGTACCCCATGATCGTAATACGTGTACCTGCAATAAACTGCTTTGCTGCTATCCACTTTGGCGCCAAAGGCATCCAGATACAAGATCCATTTGCCATCTTTTTTAGCATTGGCATCGAGTTGATTTAATTTTTCTGCTTGAGAAAAAGAAAATAATGTACCGAATAATATTATTATTGAGCAGATCGCTTTCATACTAATAAAGGTAAACTATTTTTCCAATTTACCCCATACCGCAAGGCGGACAGTTCCATTTCTCGCGTTTTGGTTCAGCCGTTTTTGAAGAATCTTTTTTGGCGATCTTTTTATCCGGAGTTTTTTCGGAAATTTTAGGCTTGGGTTTGCTTTCCTGTTTTGGTGTATTCTGAGCTACACTATTCAGAGAAGCCAGAACCAATGTTGCGACTATTACGTTCGAAATTTTCATATTAATTATTTTTAAGTTTATCCTCTTCCACAAGCAAGACAAACTCTTTGCTCGTGATTATCTGTTAGTTTTGCTTCAGCAGCAGGAGCAGCATTTAATTTTTTTGTTTTTGCTTTTCTCTCTGTTCTTGCCTTATGCTTTTCTTTTTTAGGCTTCTCGTTCTGCGCAGTTGCTACTATACTTGAAGTAACTAAAGCTGCTATTAAAAGGTGTGATAGTTTCATGTGGTTTTTTTATAATGAAGCGTATTTACTCTGCTTCATTGGTTTTATATTTAGATGAATATCCTAAAAGGATTCCATAAACATAGCGCGTATATAACTGAATATCAATAAAATAAAATCGCCACGCAGTTTCCTGCATGGCGACAAAATATGATCTTAAAAAATGGGTCTAACCTAAATAAGCTTTCAATAATTTGCTTCTCGAGCCATGCTTTAAACGGCGCACTGCTTTTTCTTTGATCTGTCGAACGCGCTCACGTGTTAAGTCGAACTTCTCGCCAATTTCTTCCAAAGAGTGTGCGTGCCCTCCTGCTAATCCGAAATATAATTTTACAACATCTGCTTCTCTTCCTGTTAAGGTAGAGAGCGAACGTTCAATTTCCTTGCGTAAACTATCACTTATTAATTCTTTATCAGGACTGATAACATCTTTGTTTTCCATTAAGTCGTACATGTTGCCACCATCTTCAGTGGCGCTCAAAGGGGCGTCCATACTCATATGGCGGTTATTATTCTTCATGGTGTCAATAATGTCGCCCGGCAACATATCCAATGCATCCGCCAATTCATCATAACTTGGTTCACGCTCTAAATGCTGTTCGAGTTTAGAAAATGTTTTATTGATCTTATTAATAGCACCAATTTTATTTAAAGGTAAACGCACAATACGCGACTGCTCTGCTAAAGCTTGTAAAATACTTTGACGGATCCACCACACTGCATAAGAAATGAATTTAAAACCTCGGGTCTCATCAAATCGCTGAGCGGCTTTTATCAAACCTAAATTCCCTTCGTTGATCAAGTCCGGTAAACTCAATCCCTGATTCTGATATTGTTTAGAAACCGAGACCACAAAACGCAAGTTCGATTTCACCAGCTTATCCAATGCCCTTTGATCGCCGGTTTTTATCTTACGGGCAAGTTCTACTTCCTCCTCCGCCGTTATCAGTTCAACCTTGCCAATGTCTTGTAAATACATATCGAGCGAAGCAGTTTCGCGATTGGTAATTTGCTTGGTTATCTTTAGCTGGCGCATAATCTGGATATTTAATGTTAATTAGCTTTGTATTGTTATTACGGTAAATCACCTCTTCGGTTACATGAAAAATATCAGTTTTAACCTATTTTGAGTGAATGATATGAATCAATGAGTGAATAACCTTATTTTATTGTTGAAAATATTGCAAAGAGGAGTCGTTTTTTAAGCCTTAATTTTTGCAAATTAGCCCTATAAATGCTCAAGCGCTTACATATCAGTAATTATGCTCTAATTGAGGAAGTTGAAGTTAATTTTCCCAATAATTTAGCCATAGTTACCGGCGAGACCGGGGCCGGAAAATCTATTTTTCTGGATGCCTTATCCCTGGTTTTAGGAACCCGTGCCGATGTAACAGCTTTACAAGATAAAACCAAAAAATGCATTGTTGAGGCTGAGTTCATTATTGGCAATTACGGATTAAAAAACTTGTTTACCGAAAATGAGATCGACTACGAAGATCACACCATTTTAAGAAGGGAGATCAATCCTGAAGGAAAATCGCGGGCTTTCATAAATGATACACCTGTTGGATTAACACTCTTAAAACAATTGGGCGAAAAATTAGTGGATGTGCATTCACAACATCAAACTTTGTTACTTAACGAAACTAATTTTCAGTTCGATGTGATTGATTCTTTTGCAGAAACACAAACTTTATTCTCTCAATACAAAAAGCAATTTGTTACTCTCGGAAAAAAGAAAAAAGATCTCGCCGAACTCGAAGCTCAAGAATTACAGGCCAAAAAAGATCTGGATTATTATCAATATCTATTCAATGAATTAGAAGAAGCCAATTTAAAGAACGGCGAACTCAAACAACTTGAAGAAGAAAGCGCCACTCTTGAAAATGCCGAAGCCATTAAATCGGCGCTTTTAAGATCGGCTAATTTAATTCATGATGGTGAAGTGAACATGCTGAGTTATTTAACTCAGATAAAGCAGCAACTGGCGCAGCTTTCAAAATTCGGAGATTCTTACAAAGCGCTTAGCGAAAGGGCTAACAGCCTTTATATCGAGGCCAAAGATCTGGCCAACGAATTAGAAGACAGTGAAAGTAAAGTTGTTTTTGAGCCAAAACGATTGGAAGAGATCAATACCCAGCTCGATCGTTTAAACCGCTTGCTTAAAAAGCATAACGTAAACAACGAAGAAGATCTTGTAAAAATAAAAACAGATATTGAAGATAAGCTTCAGCAATTTGGTTCACTTGAAACAGAAATTGAAAAAACAAAAAAAGAAATAGCAGTTTTAAATAAGGAAGTAATTAAAATTGCAACTGAGTTGAGCACAAAACGCAGAGCCTGTGTTTCAGGAATAGAAAAAGACGTGAAGCAAATGCTAAATGAACTCTCTATGCCAAATGCTAATTTTAAAATTGAGATCAGCGAATTGCCTGAACCTGCCGTCAATGGCTTTGATACTTTGCGTTTTTTATTCGCCGCCAACAAAGGCACTGATTTTAAAGAATTGCACAAAGTCGCTTCAGGCGGTGAGTTATCGCGTTTGATGTTAAGTTTAAAAGCATTGCTTGCCAACAAAAAAGCTTTACCCACCATTATTTTCGATGAAATTGATACAGGTGTAAGCGGTGATGTGGCAGATAAGATCGGGCAAATTTTGGTGCGCATGGGCAACAAAATGCAGGTGATCAGCATTACCCACTTACCGCAAATTGCAAGTAAAGGCAGTTTTCATTTGTTCGTTTACAAACAAGATGAAAAAAATAAAACAAAATCATATATAAAATCCCTTAATAAAGATGAGCGCATTGTTGAGATCGCTAAAATGCTGAGCACAGGCAAACCCACCGAGTCGGCCATTAAAAACGCACTCGATCTATTAAGTCAGAATTAAATATGCCGTTGATAAAATTTCTTAGTCATTCGTACGCTAAATTTTTGTTCAAGACATGGGTTTGTCTTTTGGTTTTGTTCTTTGCCTTACGTTGTTTTTTTTATTTCGTAAATCATGATGCCAATTTAGAAAGCAGCCTTTACGGCGATGCTTTTTTCATGGGCTTCCGTTTCGATACTGTAATTATCTGTTACAGTCTTTTCATTCCTTTTGCACTTCTTGGTCTTGCTTCCTTTATCCGCTCAAATACATTTCTTTTAAACCTTGCTTTCATTTTAATTTGCATTGAACTCATCCCAATTGAATTGATCACTTGTGCCAACATTCCATACTTCAAGCAGTTTGGCGCTGTAATTTCTAAAAGTGCTTTTATTTGGCAAGCATCGCCGGCCATGATGAGCGGACTCATTTTTTCAAATTTTAGTTACTGGGGATATCTTATTTTATTCGCCTTCTTCTATTTCATCTCAATATATTTGATCAAAGGTTATTTCATTCAATTAAAAACCGATCTTGTAGAATTCCCACAGCCAAACATTTTATTTAAACTAGTAATATTTTTAGGTATTGCTTGTATTTTAGTTTTAGGAGCCCGGGGCACAGCCTCCCAAAAAACCGCGATCCATCAGGGTTTTGCAACTATCTCCGACGATCAGTTCATAAACAGTTTAGGATTAAATCCTTGTTTCGTTTTTTTTCAGAGTTACTTAAATGAAAAGGAGAACAGCGCTTACATAATTCCAAAAAACATTGATTCATATCTATTCAATGTAAAAAAATATCTTGGCGTGTCAAATTCAGATCCGCTTTCCATTAACAGAAATGCTGTTGCGGTAGATCCTCCCACAAAAAAAAATCTGGTCATTGTATTAATGGAAAGCATGTGCATGTACAAATTGGGATACCTGAAAGGCAATAACATCAGTCCCAATTTTAGTTCGATCATTAAAGAATCCATATTTTTCGACAGGTTCTACTCTTCCGGCACACACACCTTTGCGGGTCTATTCGCTACTGAAACAGGATTTCCAAGTATATATACACAGCACGGCCTTGTAAACTACACAAGAAAACCTTTTAACAGCATTGGCACGATATTAAAGGAAAATAATTTCACAAATTATTTTTTTACAACCCATGATCCAAGATTTGATAACATGGAAGGCTTTTTTAAACTTAATGGCTACGCCAATATCGTTGGCGAATCTGAATTTTCCATCTCAGAATCCATTGGAACCTTAGGAGTACCCGATCATGTATTGCTGGATAAAGTGATTGAGAAAATAAATTCAGATAAAACAGAGAAACCTTTTCACGCCTTCGTTCTAACATCGAGTGATCATGGTCCATGGATAGTGCCCGACAATATTTCCTTTAAGCCCAATTCTGAGAATGAACAGGAACGCGCTGCACAGTACGCTGACTGGGCCATTGGTGAATTCATGAAAAAAGCAAAAAAACAAAGTTGGTACAACAATACAATTTTTGTGTTTCTCGGCGACCACGGAGTTTATACTGCCACCAGTTATCAGATGCCTTTGAGTTTTCATCACATTCCGTTCGTTATACATGCTGCTAATTTAAAACCCGATACCAATTCTAATTTGGGATATCAGCCCGATGTGTTGGCAACCGTTATGGGTTTACTGAACATAAACTATGAGAATACCGGTTTTGGAATTGATCTGTTAAAGGAAAAACATCCTTATGTTTTTTTTAATGCCGATGTTGAATATGGTATTATGAATGCCGATGGCTATTACTATTTTCACATGCTTCCAACCGATGAAAAACACATAAGGAATGGACTTAAATTTGAAGAAAGAGATTACTTTGATGAAAAGAAAGCCTATGCCGACAGTATGGAATTTAACGCAAGATCAATTATGGAAAGTGCTGATTTTTTGATCCACAAAAGCTATTACAATAAATAATCTCTCAATAAAAATCATATATTTGTGTAAAATTCAACCATTATGGCACATCAACTCCTAAAAGGAAAACGCGGAATCATTTCAGGTGCATTAGATGAAAATTCTATTGCCTGGAAAGTAGCTTTAAAATGTTTCGAAGAAGGTGCAACCTTTACCTTAACTAATGCACCAATAGCAATGCGAATGGGTGAGATAAAAAAATTAGCTGAAAAAACGAATGCTACTATCATTCCTTGCGATGCTACCAATGTTGAAGAGATCAATAAATTATTTACCGACAGCCAGGAGGTTTTGGGAGGCAAAATTGATTTTGTACTTCACTCTATCGGAATGAGTGTCAACATTCGTAAAAACATTCCATATACAGAATTAAATTATGATTTCTTTCAAAAGGGAATTGATGTTTCTGCTCTATCATTTCATAAAATGCTGGCTTCTGCATACAAATTAGATGCCTTGAACGAACACGCTTCCGTAGTTGCATTGTCTTACATTGCTGCACAAAGAGCTTACCCGTTCTATACTGATATGGCCGATATTAAAGCGATGTTAGAAAGTATTGCGCGCACATTTGGATACCATTATGGAAAACAAAAAAAAGTAAGGGTCAATACCATTTCGCAATCTCCGACAAAAACAACTGCCGGATCCGGTATAAAAGGGTTTTCGGATTTTTACAATTTTGCTGATCTTCAATCTCCACTAGGTAATGCGAGCGCCGATGATTGCGCAGCGTTTTGTGTAGCCATGTTCTCTGACTTAACACGAATGGTTACTATGCAAAATTTGTATCACGATGGCGGTTATAGTTCAACCGGTGTAAGCACAGAACAACTCGAAAAATTCGTTTAAAAAATACTAACCGAAAAGTTAGCTAAGTTTTTAGTAAAGGGTGCTAAGAAAATCAATATAGCTGATTTATTTTTCTTTGTGTTCTTTGCGTCTTCTTCTTTTCTTTGCGGTTAAACGTTAGTAATGAAGCTAAGTTTTAAACCCTACTCTTTAGAATACAAATACCCTTTTGGTGTTTCGGGCAACCGACGCACACACACTCCCGTTGTTTTTACAAAATTAGAACTCGAGGGCTTTACCGGATACGGAGAAGCCTGCTTACCACCCTACCTTGGCGAAACCGAAGAAAGCACCATTGACTTTCTTGGGAAAGCGAAAATGCTTTTAGAAAAATTTTCAGTAAAAAATTCCATTCAAGAAATTCTTTTTGAAGTTGACAAATTATCTGAAGTTAATAATGCTGCCAAAGCTGCTGTAGATATTGCATTGCACGACCTTATCGGGAAAATTCAGAATAAAACCTGTTACAAGTTAATGGGATTTGAAAAACCTATACCAAAAGCTACAGCATGCACGATCGGAATTGATGATGACGAAAATGTAGTTGCAAAAAAAATAACAGAGGCTAAAGAATTTTCAATTCTTAAAATAAAAGCAGGAACAGAAGATGATAAAGCTTTGGTCAATATGATCAGGAAATATACCGACAAAGCTTTATACCTGGATGTGAATCAGGGATGGAAAGATAAATTTTTTGTGGTTGATATGTTGCATTGGTTAAAAGAACAAAATGTGGTTCTAGTAGAACAACCCATGCCAATTAACATGTTAAACGAAATGCAATGGGTAAAGGAAAAAAGTCCCTTGCCGCTTATTGCCGACGAAAATGTAAAACGTTTGAGTGATATTAAAAAAGTGAAAGATTGCTTTTCGGGGATCAATATTAAATTAATGAAATGCACAGGCATGCACGAGGCAAAAAAAATGATAGAGCTTTGCAGGCAAAATAAATTGCAAGTCTTTTTAGGTTGCATGGCCGAAAGTTCTTGTGCTACAAGTGCCATGACTCAGTTTTTAGAGCAAGGGGATTTTATTGACCTGGATGCGCCTAATCTTTTAAAGAATGATCCTTTTACAGGCGTTGAGTATAAAAACGGGATGGTCGCTATTAGCGATAAACCAGGAATTGGAGCAGAACCTAAAGCCCTTTTTTAACCGCAAAGGATGTACAAACATCACCAAGCTCTTTATTTACGAGTATCTTCTTTGTGTTCTTTGTGAAAAACTCCGTGTTCTTTGTGGTTAAACCGTTAAGCCCTAAAATAATTTCATAGTTTTGGTGTTTAGGTATAAGAGATTAACTTTATACTGTGAATATCTACTCTAAAAAACAACGATGGAAATGGGCGCTATTTGTGATCGCCATTTTAATTATTTTTACCTCGTTGTGGTATACCAATAATTTAGTAAACGAGATCAAAGAAGACGAACGCGCCAAAGCCAAATTATGGGCCGATGCCGTTCAAAAACAAGCTAAGCTAGTAAAGTATACCAACGATCTTTTCAGTAAAATAAAAATTGAAGAGCGCAAGAAAGCAGAATTATATGCAGAGGCTACCAAGCAATTAAGCGACGATAACGCCAACATTGGTTTCGTACTAAAAGTAATTCAGGATAATACCACCATACCGGTTATTTTGACCAACGAAAAGAATGAGATCACTACTTCTACCCTGACCCGTAATTTAGATTCGCTTCGTTCCAGAGATACCACTTATTTGCGCGAAGAACTGAACATTATGAAGAACAGTTATGCTCCTGTAGTGATAAATGTTTACAAGGGTTTAAAGAACTATTTATATTACAAAGACAGCAAAGTGTTCTCTGAAATTAAACTGGTATTTGATAACATCATAAGATCCTTCATTTATGATGTAGTTTTAAAATCGGCCGCAGTAACCGTTATCTATACCGACGAAACTAAAACAAAAGTAATTGCTTGCGGTAAAATTGATTCGCTGCAAATAAATACTCCCGAAAAATTACAAGCTAAGCTGAACCAATTAACACAACAGAACCAACCTATTCCTGTTGATCTTGGGGAAGGTACAACCAATTATATTTTTTACGCGCAATCTGAACTCTTAACCAAATTGCAATATTACCCATACGTACAATTTGGTGTGATCGGCCTGTTCTTACTGATAGCCTACATTTTATTCAGCACTGCCC
>JANYIQ010000178.1 GCA_025362575.1 Bacteroidia bacterium | reverse complement strand
TTTTAGTCCGTTACCTTATTTCGAGGCAGAAGCAGGCGCAGATAAAGCACCAAAAGTTGATTTTAGTAAATAATCAGCATTAATGCCTACCGCCAGGAATTTTTTCAGCGAAAGTGACCAACAACTTTTAATAAAAGCTATAAGCGATGCTGAAGAAAAGACTTCAGGAGAAATACGTTTACACCTCGAGAACGTTTGTTTTGGTAGCGAAGTAAAAAGTGCACAAAAGGTTTTCAGGAAATTAAAGATGCATCAAACCAACGAACGTAATGGTGTGTTGATCTATATTGCAACGTTAAGTCATAAAATTGCTGTTATTGGCGATGAAGGCATTCATCAAAAATTAGGACAGGAATTCTGGGAAAAAATAGTTCAGGATCTTATCACTAAATTCAAAGCCAATAAACCTGCCTCGCCGGTAGGCAGGAAAGCTGAAGCGCTTGCAGAATGCATTGTGGAGTGCGGTGAGCAATTGGGTAAATATTTT
Organism: Bacteroidia bacterium; assembly: GCA_025362575.1. Classification (GTDB taxonomy): domain Bacteria; phylum Bacteroidota; class Bacteroidia; order B-17B0; family Aurantibacillaceae; genus JAHEYG01. The sequence goes on along the minus strand of JANYIQ010000178.1, from coordinate 11,252 downwards.
CCAAGAAAGGCCGATGATAAGAATGAATTAACCAATAATATTTCTTTTTAAGATGAGGAAGATAATTGGCTTCATATTTATTCTCTTAGCAGTAAACGTTTTTTCCCAGGTTGCCGAACGACCGAGTCCGGCTAAATTATACAACAATCTTTCTGTTGAACTTCCCGATTTTTTAAGTCCTGATCAAGCGGCGCAAATGGAAGAGAAGCTGGAACAATTCAGTAATAAAACTTCAAATCAGATTTGCATAGTAATTGTTGATGATCTGAATGGTCTTGATCCCTATGAATATGCAACTAAACTCATTAACGAGTGGGGCATTGGTCAGAAGGGCTCAAACAATGGAATTGTGATTCTGATCAAGCCGACTGATACAAACGGAAAGCACGTTATGTTCATTGGTGTTGGATATGGACTGGAAGGAGCAATACCTGATCTTGCGACAAAAAGAATCCGTGAAGATGAAATGAATCCGTATTTACGGCAAAAGGATTATTATTCAGCTTTGGATAAGGGAACCGATAAATTAATGGCGCTTGCAAAAGGAGAAATTAATGTAGAAGATTATACAAGACAAAGTAATAATGGAAATGGCTCAGGCGCCTTTAAGTTGGTGATCATAATCATTGTCATCGTAATTTTTTTAAGTCGCTTTAAAGGCGGCGGAGGTGGTTATACTTACGGTCGCGGAGGTAGGACCTATTGGGGTGGTGGCTTTGGAGGCGGAGGTGGTTCTTGGGGCGGCGGAAGTTCAGGCGGTGGCTTTGGTGGTTTTGGCGGAGGAAGTTCAGGCGGCGGCGGTTCGGGCGGAAGTTGGTAATTCTTTAATCTTTGCTTTTTCCCTTTTTAAATTTTTCGTGGGTTACTTTACCACTTCTTGAATACGATCTGTATTTTTTCGCACAGCGCAAGTCATAAGCACAAAACTGGGTTTCAGTTGATTTGATCAAACCTACTGAATAAAATTCTATTTTGGTATAGTTCCAATTATCAATAAAAATATCTGCTTTATTTGAAGCCTTAATGAATTTGGTCCAAGCTTCATTATCTTTTAATTTACCATTAATAGTTTTGAGCCAGTTCTTTCCGTAAACAGAGTCCAGTACATAATAGGTATAAAAATTTTCGTGCAATCCGGGTTCGTCGGTATCCTTAAAAGAAAGCTTATAATCTGCCAAAACGCTTTTTACTTCTGTGTCAAAGTCGGGTACTGTACCATAAACGTATAGTATATAGTTTTTCTGTCCATACGAAAGGCTCAGTAAAAAGGTAAAGACTATGGTGTAGAACAGTTTCATTTAAGATGCAAAGTTACATAAAGATCGCAACAATCCCAATCAGTCTGTAGCCTTAGTTGCATAAGGTTTTTGACTTTGTGCAGAAGATCGTAAGGGGATGGAGGGCGTTTATTTAATGAAATTTTATCTGCCTCAAAATAAGCCGAATACATCAAAATTGTTAAATAATCGAGTATATATAAGAAAGTTATATATCTTTGTAACCATATATAGTTATTATCGTTATATCTTTTAAAACAAACAAAAATGGCATCAAACGATCTATTAAAAGGCATGTTAAAACCGATCATCTTAAAATTATTATTTGAGAATGGCAGGATGTACGGTTACGAAATTACCCAGTTGGTTAAAGAGATCTCGGGAGGAGAGATCGAACTAACATTCGGAGCATTATATCCGATCTTACACAAACTCGAATTGGAAGGTATTGTGAAAACGGAATCGGAAGTGATCAACAACAGAAATCGCATTTACTATTCCATCTCTCAAAAAGGCTCGGGCAAAGCCAAAGAAAAAATTGAAGAGTTCGAGGAAATGCTTAAGACCTTAAAAATATTCTTTAAACCCAATTTTGGTTTAAAATATGAACTATTTGGACAGTAAATATATTGAGTTAATTGAATCCGACGTTGAACAGGCCCGGATCACCATTAATCATTTGTCAACAGAGCTGGTTGATCATATTTGCTGTGAGGTAGAGAGTTTAATGAGTAGCGGCAAAACTTTCGATGAAGCATATTCTATAATAAAGGAAAAAACAGGCATCAAGGTTTTACAAAAAATTCAAGAAAATACACTATACCTAATCGATAAAAAATACAAGCTTATGAAAACAACCATGAAAATTACCGGAAACGTTTCGCTTGCAATCATTGCTTTTGGAACAGCATTTAAAATCTTTCACTGGCCGGGCGCTAGCCCCATGCTAATACTCGGTTTCTTTTTACTCTGTTTTATCTTTTTCCCTGCTGCCATTTACATGAATTATACTTACAGCAACGAGAACCGAAAACCATTCATGAATATTGCCGCGGGCCTTGGCGGAATAATATTCATGGTAGGTGTACTATTCAAATTGATGCACTGGCCCGGAGCGGCAATGCTACTATTGGCTGGGTGGTCTATCATTTTAGCCATTTTCTTGCCGATCTTATTATTTGCAAAATTAAAAGAAGCACAAAGTTCAAAAGAAAAGTCAACATACATATTAGGAGCAATAGGCTTGATCATTTTTGAATTATCAACCATGTTCAAAATGTTTCACTGGCCCGGAGCAGGACCATTAATGTTATTAGGTTCGGTATTATTGATAGGAATATTTGTTCCCCGTTTTACCAAACTAAGAATGGATAACGGGCAAATGACCAATGCTCAGTTTGTTTTCGTTATTACTACAGCTATGTATGCGGTTGTTCTTACTTTCTTATTGGCAATGAGTACAAGCGTAACATTATCACGTTTTGTTGCTGATGAATCCAATTCATCAAAGATCATTCACTATTTTGAAAAGAAGAAGGCTAACACTTTAGTTGCAAATGATAGTTTGGCAAAGCCGGTTGATCCTGCGATCACTGAGAGTGCTGCAAACATCTATAAAATATCTTACGACATTAAATTATGCGTAATAAAAAGTATTGAGGGAGTTGAAGAAGAAACAGCCGCCCAATATATCAAGAATCCTGAATTGATAAGGAATAAAGACAACTACGACAAAATCAACCACATCTTGTTAGGAGAGAATAACAATGGTTTATTAAAGAAATTAAAGGAAGAAATTGAAAAATTCAGAAAGAGTGCCTCGACTGAAAAGCCGGAGTTATCTAAAAGTATCGATGCCCTTTTCAATACCGCAGATAACGATGTGTATGGCGACGGATCGATGGTAACCTGGGAGCAAATAAACTTCAAAAGTAATATGCTCATTGGCACATTGGCTCAATTAGGAGAAATAGAGAAGAATGTAAGAATGGTAGAATCTTTAGTAACGAAAAAATAATTATAAATCTTTAAATAATATAGCTATGAAAACTTCAGTTTATTATACCGGAATTGCTTGCAGCATTTTAATGTTAGTGGGTTGTATGTTCAAGATTATGCACTGGCCGGGCGCCAACATCATGATCTTGTTATCGGTCTTCTTATTTTGCTTTGCATTTTTGCCAATGGCTTTAATGAATTCTTACAAAGCACAAACAGATGGTAAGTATAAAATGCTTCACATAGTGGCATTCATTGTTTTTGCATTTTGCATGATGGGTGTTCTTTTCAAAGTTTTACACTGGCCCGGAGCTTCAATATTCCTGCTAATTGGCTTGCCTTTACCTTTTGTTGTTTTCCTTCCGGTTTATTTGAACGCTACCAAAGATGAAAAGAAAGAAGGTAACAAGAATTTTTTGGGAATGATGTTTGGATTGACCTTTTTAGCAGTATTCAGCGTGCTTTTAGCTTTAACAGTGAGCAAGCAGGTTTTAAGCAGCGCCATCACTAAACTCGATAGCAATGAAAGCTCAATCTCTTTCAACACTGCAATTAACAGCACCTTGAATACAAATGAAGCCGTGAAAAAGCGTTCAGATGAATTGTGTTTGTTCATTGATGAATTGAAATGCCAATTATTGGTGGCTACCGATAATTCGGATCTATGCTCCGGTAATAAAATGAATGCCGGAAATGAATTAAGACATATGTCGCAATTGGATAATAAGATCGATCCAAATTCTTTAATGACCTTTGGCGAAAATAACAAGATACAAGAGTTGAAATCAAGACTTCAGGCTTATAACAAACTTCTTTCTCAAAGCGGAAAAATGAGCCCTGAATTAACGGAATTATGCAACGACATATTTAATGTTGAACCTATTCAAGATAGCCGAACAACCGACCCGTCAATAATGATAAGTTGGGAAGAGCGAGAATTTTCTAACATGCAATTGATATTTGTGTTAGATGGTTTAAGCGAAATTCAAAGCAACATTCGCTTAGTTGAATCTGAGATACTTTTGGCCTCTAAATAAGATTCATGTGAAAACCCTGCCGCAGCTACCTTTTCCTCTTTTTAACGCGATGCCAAAAGGAGGAGAGGGGCAGGGTAAAAAAATGTCAGAGGTTTTTCTCTGACATTTTTTTATTGTGTTTCACATTAATTTACTATTCATCCTCTTTTTTCTTGTTTGGATCTTCAGCCTGTTTGATCTTGCTTAAGAAAATAGTTCGTTTTTGAGGACTGCAAATATTGAACTGGAACGAAGGCCCTTTCTCAACTTCCTGTTTACGGTTCTTAGGTTTCAATTCTTTAATGATGTTATTGAAATTCTGATTACTTGAAACCGCACTCATCAAGCCTTTATAGAATTCAAAATAATACCAGGTATTTGGATCAGCTTCAATGTATATAGTGATCTTATCACCACCTGAACGCATTTTCTCGATCTTAATGGCACCATCAATGTAACGGTTGATCTCTGTTTTCAAAATATTACCTAAGCCTAATTTACCTTCTGTTAAGAACGATTTCAATTCAGGATTGTATCTGAACTTGAGATCATTAAAGAAGAAGCTCTTTTTCAATTCATCCGGAAAGTTCTTAATGTTTCCAAATAAATTCAGATCAGCTACAGCTCTGTCAGCATTATCTTTTCCTAACAATTCAGATAAGCCTTTAAAATATTCTGCTTTTCCAAAATCAACAGTTGTAAGGTTGTTCAAATAAACCTCAATGTCACGCGACATCTCCCTCATAGCTTTACTCTCAAAGAAGAAATCAATGGTCATCATTAAATTTAATTCGGCCGAGTCGTTAACTGTATTGTGTGTGGCCGAACCAACAGGATTTACAATTACCTGTCCAAGATCAGCACCTAAATTGAATTTGCCCTCGCCATACATCATGCAATTGCTAGTATTTAGACTTAAGAAGTTGCCGGGCAAATTTTGCTCTACTAATTTTTCTTTGCTTCCTATCTGATACTCACCACTCACTTTTTCAAAGGTTAGGAATCCATCTGCGGTTACAAGCACTTTATCATTACGTCCTGATCTTGGTGACAAGAATCCCGAATACACAGCGGTTGTATCCGGCGAATACATGATGGCATTTATAACCGGGCTGCCAAACATATCTTTGGCATCTGCTTGAATTGGGATCATGATGTCTTTTGGATTGATATCACCGCTGAATTTGAGATACGATTTTCGAACATGACTGCAATTGTGTACAATTCGTGTTCCACCATCAAAGTATAAAAATTCGTTACTTGCTGCTAATCTAACCTTACCTGCAAACGTAAAATAATCATTGAAGTTAAAATTATCTTTTTCGCTTATCACACCTTCAGAAACGGTTTGTCCTGAAGTATCAGGTTTAATGACCGAGAATTTGATCAGGAATTTTTTCTCATTCTCATCTACATATAAATAATCGCCGCTGCCGAGATAATTTTTTCGTCCGAAAATATTAGCCTTTACGTTTCTTAGAGTATGGTATTTTGTAACGTTATTCGCTTTAATGGAAGCATTTTTCAAGGTGTCCATCACCGCATATTTAAAAATAGTAACCTTTCCGCTGTCAGGGAAAAGTCTGGCATCAGCAACATTTATAAAAGGCACGTTCTGACATTTAATTACGTATTTCCGAACGTTGTATTTTGCCGAAGGAGCAAAGAAGCGCAGTGAATCTTGTTTAGGATGAATACTGATAAATTCCGGGCCATCCAAATCGAGTGCATTCTCAACATTGGCATCCAGTTTTTTCTGATCGTCACCTAACTCAATGTCTTCACTATCCATGAACCATTTAAACCGGTCCATGTAAGCGATGTACTGATTCTTATCGAACTTCACATAAGATCCTTCTCCATTGGATATGAATTCTCCTTCTCGTTTATCGAAATCGATCTTCGCATTAACGTTTATGGTGGAGAATGTAAAACCCTCCTCGTTAAACGCTTTTAAGTGGAAGTCTGCCGTATCTGAGAAGAACTTACGCCGTATGAATAGAATTTTCCCTGATTTAAGATCCGCTTTCTCAAAATCAACTTTACCATTTCCGGTTAATAAATGTTTAGTAAGGTCAAATCGTCCATTGAACTTTGCATCTTCTTTGTAAGCCGAGAATGGTCGGCGAAGATTTCGGGTTTGAAGTAATTCTCTGTAAGGTCTGAAATGCAGGTATACCGTATCACCTTGGGCTTTCGGGAATTCATCAGGATTTTCTTGTTCTTTAATGTCAAATACAGTTGCTACACCATTGGCCGAATCGGGGAAGAAGATCAGGTCAGGAACTTTTGAGGCGCTGGCACTGAATAAAAAATCACCACCGCCACGTAAACCTTTATTACTTAAACGAATCTCCTGATTAAAATTTCCAACACCTCCGTATATCGGAAATCCTTCCGGAGGAGTTTGCCGGATGAAACCAAGTGAATAATCTTTTTGCAAGGTCAGCTTTTCTCTGAACTTAGGAAATATGCCGGCAGATGCGAATTCACCGTCAAATATTAAACTTTCGTTTCGGAAGTTATCCAAACTATCGATGGTAAAGGGATCGAGTTTGAAATAAAATTTATCACGGTTATAAACGCCTTTAAAGATGGTTCGTTTATCATAGAACGAATAACTTTCCTTGAAACTCTGGAATGAAGGAAAGGTTGGTGCTTTTCCCCAGCCCGATTTATTTTTAGGAGCATCAATTTTTAATTCTCCATTCACATTCTCAATTACGGTTTGTACGCGCTTAAAGTTAATGTTACCGTTAACATCAGGCTCATAGGCTTCTACAAAGATCCGGATCGAATCAATGGTTTTCATTTTGATCTTAAAGGCGTCGTAATCAAAAACGAAATCTTTACCATGATACTCAAATTTACCGGAAGCTACCACGCCTGAAAATTCAATGGTTCTGTTTTTCTTCAGGATAACTTCACGATCTAACGGGAACATGAATACTTTTTGAGTATCACTTAATAAAACTTGTTTTACACCATGAATGGTAAGATCAAAATTTAGTAAGCTTAATGAAGCATTTTCTTTACCTTGAATAACAGAGTGAAGTGTAATGATATCATAATCGTGCTTGTGTTTATTATTATCAATATAATCAAGCAAACGTTGCTTCACAGTGATCATATCGGTTTCGGGATTGTATTGAATAAGTCCGAAAATAGCAAGTTTAAAAATAAGTGGCCTAAGATCAATGGCAGTGTATTTTATGAATTTTGCAAATTCAACTAAAGGAAAGGTTTGTTGTTGTATTGCGGTTGAATATTCATTTAGTTTAAGCGTTAAACTTTCTTTCTCTGTTCCGCGCACAGCTTGAGCTCTATCGCCATTATAAAAGTCATACGATTCAAAAAAGGCTTCTCCCTGAAGGTTATTTGGTAAAAAACCAAATTCAATTTTTGGTTCGTCGATCTTCCATAACAACCTTTCAAAATACATATCCACTTTATGAAAACTGTTAGAGATCGGTGCTTTTTGTAAACCATCATCGCCTCTTAAAATGGTCACCGTTTTTTTGTCAACCTGATAAGTAAAACCTAATCCCATATGAAAAATGGAATCTTTTTCCATGAATAATTTTAGCTGAGCCGGGTTAGCGGAAACCCTGTCCTTGTTCATTGAGAAGGATCTTGCAGAGAGCTCCATGAAACGCGCGTTATTACGGCGGAAAATTATTCGGGCAGGATTATCAGCATTACCGGAACCAATGAAATTCGGACCACGTAAAGCGAATCCACCATCAAAATCCACATCTGGGTAAATATTTTTTACAAGCAATCGCTTACTGTACGAATCGAATCGGGGATAGGTAGCTTCTCCGTTTTCGGTAATGATACGTTCAGTGATCCTGCCAAGCTGAGGTTTTTCAAAATATTGCTTTCCGTAAAAAATTGCGGAATCGCTAACGTAGTTACCGCTTTTACAATCGATCACTACTTTTTTTAGATCGGCGTACACATCTACACCTAAGCCTGCTTTGATCCAATAAACTCGGCCGCCGTTACCGTAAAATTTGCCAAGTGTAGGATAAAAAATACCTTTTGTGTTTACAATGGATATGGAATCTTTACGAGGGTTTTGACCAATTAGTGTAAATGATTTAAATACAACCTTAGGAATGGAATCGTATTCAAATTTAAAATCTTTGCTGTCACTTCGGTAAGTATATGTTGGTGAATTGTAAAAGGTATTGCTTTCAAAAATACTTGCACTCATCGATAGAAAATTATCAAAACCTCGGATCGATTTTCCTGCCAATACTTTTTCAAGACAATTTGCCCAGTTCTCGAAATGAGCCACGTCTTGCCCTGATCGTATAAAATAGATCACTGAATTAAGATAATCTATGAAGTATGGAAAAGGTTTTAATCTCTTTTTCAGGAAGCCGTTACAATTTTCAATAATGATCTTTTTGTAGCTGCCGAATATTTCTTTTTTCCAGTTCTCATCAAAATCCACAACGTATTCCATCGCTTCTTTTTTCTGAGCGGATGTTTCGTTAAAATAAGAACCAAGTTCCTTAACAAATAAAAGTGTATCACCCGAAAACTGATTGGCTTTTTGTGCCTTAATGGTGTTGGGAACAATTAAAATGAGAGCCAGTGAAAAAAGTAAGGAAGCCTTTTTGATCATAATGCGTTGAATTTTATCAAATATATAATTATGCCTTTAAATTTAGCAAAAAGATGCTTCATTTTTGATAATATGTTGATAGTTTGAGTTTGGTCGTGATTGTATTGTTAGGACGCGCCTTTCTTACCCCCTTTTCACTATGATAAACGGGCGGCCGTCACGACGCGTCATGATTACGCTACAAGCTTTTTGACGGCTGATGCCTTTCAAAAAGGCTTTTCGCTACTCCTGATAACTATCGGGACCTTCGCGCGGCTTCTTCATAACATCATTTTAGCTTTCAATTCAGAATTTGGGGCTTTTTAGAAGTGAGGCAGTTTGTTAACAAACCTTAAAGCCGCCCACTTATTCGCCCAAAACTACCACTTGTTAAGCGAGTCAAAATCTAAACCATTTCAGGCTTTTCGTGGCACGGGTATTGGAATACCCTATGTAACAATTAACAAACCAAAAAATGAAAACAAGAGTAAAAGTATCAGCACTTATTTTAATGGCATTAGTACTTAGTACAAAAGCTCAGATAAATAATAATAACCCTAAACCGGTAAATTATGTTTCTCATGGCGGAAGCAATAGTAATTCACCTCCGCAGAATCAAAATCAGCAATACAATTCTTCGAATTGGCAAAATAACAATAATGAAGGAAGTTTCACTGTAAACTTTAGTAACTATCCTCCAAATGGTTTTGGTTATGTTGGTCCAACTTATAATTATTACAGCAATCCGTATTATGGTTGTAATTCAAATAAAATGGCCAGAAGTTTGCTGTTTGCTTCTAAAAGCATGATCAATCAGGCTATTGATATACATAACTGGAATGATAATTATTCGCCCATGCTCGCAAAAGCAATTCGTCACCACAACTATGCAAAGCAAATGTATTGGTGGGGTAATTACGATGCAGCAATTAACCACGCCGAACGTGCAAAATATTTAGCATGGTGCAGTTTGAAGTATTTCCAGAACCCGAATTATAATAATGGTTATGGTGGAGGATATTATCAGGATCCGTATGGCGACCCTAACGATCCTTATTACAGAAAAGGAAATGTTTCTGGCAATGCACCAAATAATAAAGATGCGAATGGCAATAAGAATCAGGTTTCTCCTGAGGCGAACGAGATCGATAAAAAACTTCCCGAAGCCGGTGGCAACGATAAGGAACTGATCGATACTTTCGACAGATCAAAGGATGAATAAGGAAAGAGCCTTCACAATTATTTGTGAGGGCTTTTTTATTTTTAGGCTTTTTATTATTTTTAAACGGTGATTCGTTTTAAGACCATACCCTTCGTAAGAATTTTATTGCCCTTTCTGGCAGGGATCCTGATCACCGTTCTTTATAAAATAAATTTTGATCCTATTTACTTTTTAGCCGGAAGCGCTATCCTCTTAGCTGTTTTGTTCTTTCTGAAACAAAAGATCGTTTCTAAATCGATCAAAAATTCCTTCATTGTTACCGGCGATGTTTTCCTTGTTTTAAGCGCCATGCAATGCTGTTATAATTACAATATTAAAAATCAGCAAAATTTTTACGGGCAATATTTAAGCTCCGAAACGCCCGTTTGGTGCGGAAGTGTAGCCGACCTTCCAACGGAGACTGAAAAATTCTACAAAACAAAAGTGAACATTGAACAAATTGAAACAGAAAGCGGTTTGCAAAATGTGGTTGGACAAACCATTGTTTATTTCAAAAAACCAATAAACAAAGCAATCTTAAAACCGGGTAATTCGTTATTGATCCATTCGGCTTTCATTGACCTTAAAGAACCGCTGAATCCGCACGAGTTCAATTACAAGAATTTTTTGGCGGATAAGAATATCTTCCAAAGTTGTTTTGCCGATTCTCAGAATGTAAAGTTGATGAATAGGCAAAGTGATTTTTCACTTCAATTACTGGGTTTAAATACCAAGCAAAACATCATTCATAGCTTTAAAAATTCCGGTTTAACTGAAGAGGCTGCCAATCTTTGTATCGCCCTGTTAACGGGTTATGATGATGAAATAGATTCAGAGACCATTAATGCATTTGCGCATTCGGGCACCCTTCACGTGCTTTCGGTTTCGGGTTTACACACCGGTATCTTATATGCTGTTCTGCTTTTTTTATTTGGGGTGTTTGATCGAAATAAAAAATTCAAAGCCCTTCAGGTAGTTTTGATCATTTTGTCTCTTGGTTTTTTTGCATTGATCACGGGTTTTTCGCCACCTGTTATGCGCGCTGCGATAATGTTAAGCTTAATGGTGATCGGTAAATTTTATTTTAATTACAGTTCCAATAATACTATTAATATTCTTGCTGTTTCCGCCTTTGGTTTATTGCT
>JANYIQ010000063.1 GCA_025362575.1 Bacteroidia bacterium | reverse complement strand
CACCGGAAAAGACGGAAACACATTTGATAAACAGGGAACTGTGAGTTTGTACAGATAGTAGTTGAAACTTTAAAAAAAGCCGCGATCTAAGTATTTCGCGGCTTTTTTATTTCTGAAATTTTTATTACTGACTTATTATTTTTCCGTCCTCCATCTCAATGATCCGGTTGGTTTTTTTTGCGAATTCGTTATCGTGAGTTACGATCAATAAGGTTTGGTTGAATTCGTGAGTTAATTGCTGAAAAATATCAAAAACAATTTCACTATTCTTTTTATCTAAGTTGCCGGTTGGCTCATCACCCATAATTATCAATGGGTCGTTAATGAGTGTTCTGGCAATAGCCACTCTTTGTTTTTCACCGCCCGATAACTGATTCGCACTTTTAAGTGCTAATTTCTCAATACCTAATTTTTTCAAACGTTCCAGGGCACGGTGCTCAATCTCTTCCTCACTGAACTTACCTAATTTCAAACCCGGTAACATTACATTTTGTAAAACGGTAAATTCATTCAATAAATAATGGAATTGAAATACAAAGCCTATCTTTTCGTTTCTTACACGAGCCAGGTCCATTTCTTTTTTGTTGGCCATCGAAATGTTGTCGATCAAAAGCTCTCCCGAATAATCGGTGTCCATGGTCGACAAAATATAAAGTAAAGTAGATTTGCCACAGCCTGATTTTCCGATAACAGAAACAAATTCGCCTTTATTGATGGTGAAGTTTATATCCTTCAACACATTAATGGTTACGGGATCATGAAAATCCTTGTTAATGTTTCTGGCTTCTAAAACTTTCTCACTCATTATTTCCCTCTGATAATTACAACAGGATCAATTTTACTTGCTTTTTTGGCAGGGAAATATCCTGCCAGATATGTGGTCACCAATGAAAACACACCGCCAATAAGATAGAATTTAACACTATAATTGATCGGGTATGTTGTAATAGTGGGCAAAGAAGCTGTATTAAAGGGAATTTGGTCAATTCCCATGGAAAGTAATAAGCCAAAGATCAAACCAAAGAGTCCTCCGACGGAACCAATGCTTAAAGCAATTACTAAAAATATACTTTGAACATCTTTTCCTGAAAAACCGGTGGCTTTTAAAATGGCGATGGAATCCATTTTTTCGAAGATCATCATGTTTAAAATATTGTAAATACCGAAACCTGCAACTACAAGTAAAGTAATTCCAACAGCAAAAGAAATAATGGTTCGAACTTTGCTTCCTGTTTCAAATTGAGAGTTGGCGGTTTGTATATCTTCGGCATCGATCTCAAATACTTCGGCGTACTCTTTTGCAACATAGGGTGCCATCGTAATGTCTTTTAACTTTACCTGAATGTCTGTAATGTAATTATTACCTTTCCCCAATAGTTTTTGTGCCGTACTTATAGAAGCAAAACTTTGTACTTTATCCAATTCCAGAATACCGGATTGAAAATAGCCTACCACTTTTAATGAGAAGCGTTCTCCTTGTCCGGTTGTTACATGCACAATGTCGCCTATTTTTGCAAGCAGTTTTTCCGCTAAACCTTTTCCTAAAATAATACTATTCGCCATATTTTTCAGATCACTTGGAGTCCCCTTGGTTACATAATCATTAAAGAAGAAAAGTTTGCTTTCAGCATCAATATCAATGCCATTAATAGCGCCTGTTAATTCAATGGTGCCATCATTAAAAAAAACAGGAGCTGTTATTTTTGGAGCTATGCCAAGCACTCTGTCATCTTGTTTAATGGCCTGCATAATTGCGCCACTGTTGTATATTTCCTTTCTGGTACTTCCTGATTTTACAGATTCAATGAAATTATGTGAATTACCATAATTTTTGGCGCGGTCAATGGGTTGACTGGCGCTTGGTTTTATCTCTTTGAACAATCTTACGTGAGCAGTTCTGTTCAGGATCAAGCCATCCAAAAGATCATTTAGTCCTGTCATGAAACTTAATAATGTAATGAACATCATGATGCTGAAAGTAACGCCCACAGCGGCCACCATAGTTTGTTTCAAGCGCGCTACTAACAATGATCTGGCTATTCTGAAGATCAGCTGGTACTTCATTTTGTAGGTTTAATGATAAGGTCAGAAGCTTTCAACCCACTTATTATCTCAGCTTTTTTGTAATCCATCAATCCAACTGTGACTTTTATCTTTTCATTATTTTCATTCAATACAAACGAATCGTCAATTAAAAAACTTCTTGGTATCGTTAAGGCATTCTCTTTGCTCTGAATAACGATGTTTGCTTCTACCGATAAATTAGGATAAATGACATCAGGTTTAACAACAAACTCGGCAGTTATTTTAAATGAACGGGTTCGCTCATTCATGATAGGGTCGATCCTACTTACCACAGCCTCAAAAACCTTACCTTTGTAACTGTCTAAATTCAAAACGATTTTTTGCCCGGGCTTTATTTTGGTGATGTCATATTCATCTACCTGTAATTCGATGATGAATTCATTTGCGTCACCAATAACAGCAATGGGGCTTTGAGGGGTGACCATTTCTCCTTTTTCTTTTAGAATGCTGTATAAACGGCCGTCTGTTTCGCTTTTCAGAACAAAATCATTTTCAACGGAGGTACTTATTTCAAGATTATTTTTAGCCTGTAATGCCGAAACCTCTAATTGTTTTTTTGCATCCTTATATCTTAAGTTCGCAGTTTCATAATTAGTGATGGAGTTCTTATAGGCAAGTTCTCGCTGTTCAAGGTCGTTTTGTGTTCCGACCTGCTGCGCCCATAGAGTTTTCTGTCTTGCAAAAAGCGATGAATCGTTTTTAAGTTTAGTTCTTGCAAAATCAATGTTCGCTTTTAATTCATTAAGCTTATCTCCATTTGAATTGAAAGCTGCCAGATCAGCGGCAAGTTGCGCATTTGCCGCATTTAGTTTTGAGGAAATGTTTTGTAGGCGCAGAATAGGGTCGTTCTTTTTGATCAGATCACCTTCTTTTGCAATAAGTTCTTCTATTAGACCATTTACAGTTGAAAATACCTGATATTGATTTTTGCTCTTGATTATTCCTGAAGCATAAACTGATTCCGTTATTTTTTCGGTGCTTGGATTTATTTTCTCTTGCTTCGATCCGCAAGATGCAAGTAGTGTGAACAGGAAAATGACTAGCCCTGCTTTTCTTATTGAACGGCAATTATCCATGTTGATGCAATTGGTATATAAAATTGTAGCTTTTAATTTAGGACCAACATGATAAAGATCCTTAAAGGACTGATCTTTATCAGTTTTAAATTCAGATAAATTTAAGCCGAATTTCAAGGACCTCAAAAAAACAAATCAGAGTATTTTTGTTGATTTCATTGCTTTTTAACAGGACATGGTAAACAAACTAAGATAAATTAACCATTAAACTGTATCCTTTAAGCTTAAATTTGCTTATATTAGATCGTATATTATGAGGTCAGTTTTACTATTGTTTTTGATGTTGGGTTTCGCACCTTTATTAGCTCAGGATGATGAATCAAGTGAAAAAAAATTCTGCAATGAAATTGATAACAAAGCCGCACTGAAATTGTATGAGAAAGGTATCGATAAAAAGAAGTATCCGAAACCTGAACGCCTTCAGTTCTTAAGAAAATGCCTCGAAGAGGAACCTGATTTTGCTGAAGCTAACATGGCAATGGGACTCGAGATCATAGTTCACTGTAAATTGGAGAACACGCCTTTTACGCCCGCCATTAAGTATTTCCAGAAAGCCATTGCATCTTGTCCGCAAATACATTCTGAAGCTTATTATTACATTGGCTTCGATTATTACGAACAGTCCAAAAATGATTCGGCAACAAAGTATCTCGAAAAATTCATAAAATTCAAAGACGACAACGAAAAAAAATACGGAAAAGAATACGAAGGAGAGTTGTATCAAGCAAAAGAAATGCTGAAGTCCATAAAAAAGGAAAATTCATTGAAGCGTAATGTTCCCTTTGCACCGAAAGTGGTTTTGGGTGTATCTACAGAGCGTGATGAGTATTTGGCTTATATATCCCCGGATGATAAAAATTGTTTTTTCGTGAGAACAATGCCACTCAATCTTAAAGATAAAGTTTACCAATCGGATAAAGAACACGAAGTTTTTATGCGGGCACAACGTGATAAGACCGGTGTTTTTAATAAGGGTGAAGATATGCCTTGGCCTTTTAACGAAACAGCAGACAATCAAGGAGGTTGCACCATATCCCTGAACAATAAGCATCTTTATTTTGCAATGATGCGCTTTGAAGGCGGTCCGCAAGCTAATTGCGATCTTTACGTTAGCGAGAACGTGGACGATGCCTGGAAAGCGTTTGAGAAATTGGGAGGAACAGTTGTAAATGATCCAAAATACTGGGATTCTCAGCCAACCGTTTCAGCTAATGATAACTACATTATTTTTGCAAGTGATCGTCCGGGTGGTTATGGTGGCATTGATCTTTATATTACCAGAAGAGACTCCATCACAAAGGAGTGGAAAAAACCCCAGAACCTTGGCCCGAAAATTAATACGGCAGGAAACGAGAAAACTCCTTTTATACATTCAGATAGTAAGACACTTTACTTCAGTAGCAATGGGCATTACGGATTTGGAGGCTATGATATTTTTTATGCGCGTAAAGATGCAAAAGGCGAATGGGAAACCCCTGTAAATATTGGCTCGCCAATAAACGGAGAAAGTGATGATACAGGTTTTTTTGTGAGTGCCAATGCAAATACGGGATATTTCTTTTCATACAATGAGGGCAAAGTGGCAGGTAAAGGAGTGGGCCGTTATGACCTTTATTCTTTCCCATTATATGAGGAAGCACGACCGGAAGAGATAAAGTTAATGACTGTGGCGCAAAAAGATTTTGACGGTGATAAGGTGAGAGATGGAGAAATTGACATCAGAAATGCTCAGACCAACAAACAAATTGATCACGTTGTAGATAAAAGAACAGGTGTGGCGGTAGCTGCTATTAACGTTAAGGAGGTAAAAGACATTTTAATTACAGCTAAAAAAGAGGGCAGGGCTTTTCAATCGAAAATTGTGAGTGTGAAAGATCTGGTGACAACAAGTCCGGCAATTGCGGCTGCCAATACAACTAAAACAAATACAACAACTACAAGTACTAAGACGAATACATCAACCGCAGAAGAGCCGGAGCCGGATAATAAAGTAGAATTAAAAATGGAAGAGGTTGAAGTTGGAAAATCGTTCACCATCAATAATATCTATTTTAATACCAGTAGTACATATCTTTTTGAAGAATCGAAAACGGTTTTAAAGAACTTTGCTCAATACCTCAAGGAAAATCCTAACATGAAGATTGAGATACAGGGACATACCGATAATGTTGGCA
>JANYIQ010000054.1 GCA_025362575.1 Bacteroidia bacterium | reverse complement strand
GATGATGTTCTACTTTTACAAACGCATAGCCTGGCCGGTTTTTATCTGGATCTATTTGATATCCGGTATCTGGTTGTGGATTGGCGGAAGAAACAGCGAGATCATGCCAACACATCACATTGGTGCAAGTGGCTTAATTTACGGAGCTGCCACATTTCTATTTTTCAGCGGTGTGTTCAGAAAACACAAACCCTTAATGGTAGTTTCGATGCTGGTTTTATTTTTATATGGAAGCATGATGTGGGGCATTTTTCCATTGATGCCCGGCATTTCCTGGGAAGCCCATTTATTCGGAGCCATTGCAGGAGTTTTAGTGGCTTACAATTACAGGAAGGAAGGTCCGCAACGCAGATTATATAAATGGGAAGTGGAAGATGATGGTGTTGATTTTGAAGCGGAGGAAAAGAAATTGGAAGAAGAACAATTGAGGCAACAGGAAGAGTACCGAAAATTTTTAGAACAGAATAATTTCAATGTTACTTATCATTTTAAAGCAAAAGATGAGGAAAGAAATGATGAGTTATAAGAGATGAGTGATGAGTTTCACTTATCTCTTATCGTTTATAACTTATATCTGATTGTAATATCCCACCAAATCAATCGCCTGCTTCGCCTCGGTCACATCATGAACTCTTAAAATTTTTGCGCCATTCATTAAAGCGATCGTATTTAAAACCGTTGTACCGTTTAACGAAGTAACAGGATTTGTATGAATTATTTTATTGATAATACTTTTGCGCGAAAGCCCTGCCAATAAAGGAAATCCGAGCTCAACAACCTGAGGCAACTGTTTCAGCAATTGAAAATTATGTTCGGTTGTTTTCCCGAAACCAAAACCCACATCTAAAATGATGTTATTGAAATTTAATTTTTTTAAAGCACTTATTTTTTGAATGAATTCATTTTTTATTTCATAAACCACATCTCCATATTCAGGGTTTACTTGCATGGTTTGCGGATTGCCTTGCATGTGCATCAGCACATAAGCAACATTCAATCCCGAAACAACATTGAACATTTCCGCATCAAAATTCCCTCCGGAAATATCATTGATGATATCTGCTCCTAAACTTGCAGCTTGTTTGGCAATACCTGAACGATAGGTGTCTACCGAAATAATTACTTTCGGAAATGCTTTTCGCAATTCCACTAAGGGCTTCTCTAATCTTCTCCATTCTTCATGCTCATCAATTTCAACGGCATTTGGCCTTGATGAAGCAGCGCCGATATCTAAAATGTCTGCTCCCTGTTTTATCTTTTCTTCGGCATCCTGCAAAACATCGTTGAGCTCACTATATTTACCCCCATCATAAAAGCTGTCGGGTGTAAGGTTAATGATGGCCATTACCAAAGGGCTTTTAAATGATAAGTTTTTACCATTTATTTGGTATTCGTTTTGTTTATTTTCAGTAATTTTATTGCTCATATGCAAACTACAAGTGTTCAGTACGATAAAGCTATAAAGCTATGCAAAGATATCTTTTTAAAGAAAATGAAAGATTATGGCACTGCCTGGCGCAATTTACGACCAACTTCGCTCACCGACCAGATATTTATAAAGGCTCAGCGTATTAAAAGCATCGAATCCAAAGGCACTCAGAAGATCGTTGACGATATTAAAGGAGAATACATTGGTATCATCAATTATTGCGTAATTGCCATGATACAGCTCGATCTGGCCGACGATACCCGTGTTGACCTGCCGTACGAGGAAGTAGAGAAATTATTCGATAAACACGTGGCCCTTACCAAACAATTGATGGAAGACAAGAATCACGATTACGGCGAAGCCTGGCGTGATATGCGTATCAGCTCACTAACCGACCTTATCTTAATGAAAATATTCAGAGTGAAGCAAATCGAGGATAATATGGGTAAAACCATCATTTCTGAAGGAGTTGACGCTAATTACATGGATATGATGAACTACGCCATCTTTGCTATGATTCGACTAAACGGTTAACAACACTGTTAGTTAAAAAATCTTAAAGGTTTTAATTTTGTGACTCTTCGGTTCTATATTTGATTAATGCGTTAAGCAATTAACAGCCAACAATTATCAATTAACAATTTTACTATGCAAAAATTCCTATCCTCAAAAATTTTCCGTGCCATTTGGTCAATCGGTTTAGCGGTGTTATTATATTTTATTTGTCCGCCTTGCTTTAGCAAAACCACTTTAGGCATTATATTGGGAATACTTTTAGTATTGATAAATGCTGCACCGATCATTAGTCAATGGGTTTGGGTAACGCACGTTGCCCGTTTTTTAGTAGGAAGTTTATTTATTTTTTCGGGCTTCATTAAAGCAAACGACCCGCTTGGATTCTCATATAAACTAAAAGAATATTTTGAAGTATTTAAAGGTGATACAGGCTTAGCCATGTTCGACTGGCTTGCAGAAATTTCGTTAGCCTTTGCAATTATCATTACCGTTAGTGAAATGATCTTAGGATTTATGTTGCTGGTGGGGTATAGAAAAAATTTAACGCTTTGGTTATTGTTCGGTCAGATCGCTTTCTTTACCTTCTTAACTTTTTATTCGGCCTGTTATAATAAGGTAACACATTGCGGCTGCTTCGGTGATTTCCTTCCGCTAAAACCATGGGAAAGTTTCTGGAAAGACATTGTACTCATGATCTTAATTACACTCTTGTTTGTCGGTAAGGAGAACATCAACGAATTATTTTTAACGCTTCTCACCAACACTCTGGTAACAGTGGCTTTGGTTGCTGCCATTGCGTTTCCAATATATGCTTATCGAAATTTACCACCGTTAGATTTCAGAGCTTATGCAATTGGAATGAATATTAAAGACAATATGAAAACCGGAGAGGGTTATACGCCTGCCGTTTTTGAAACGCGGTTCAAGTATGAGAATTTAAAAACACATGAGTTGAAAGAATTCGATATGAAAAATTATCCGTGGAACGATACCATTAACTGGAAATGGAGCGCCACAGAAAATGTTTTGGTGAAAGATGCGATCAATCCGCCAAAAATTACAGACTTCACCGTAAATAGTTTAGATGGTGTTCCCATCACCGACAGCATTTTAAATAATAAAGACTATAGTTTTTTATTGGTGTGTTACGATCTTGGAAAAACAGAAGACGATGCTTCGGTGCACGCTAAAATAAATGATTTTTATACGCTTGCTACAAAAGACAAAAAGAAATTCATGGCCTTAACGGCAAGCAGCACTAAAGAGATCGATGATTATAAGCACGGGCACCAGGCGCTTTACGATTTTGCTTTGGTAGACGCCATCGTTTTAAAAACAATGATACGTTCTAATCCCGGTTTAATAATGATGAAAGACGGAACCATCATCATGAACTGGCACCATAATAATTTCCCGACCTATAGCGAGGTAGCGCAGTACATGAAGTAAAGATTGATATTTTCAAAATAAATTAATACATTAGTATCATGACAACCAAGACTATAAAGAAGAAAGTTATTGAATACATCAATCACGCGGAAGATGATGTTATTGAAGCAGTTTACAAAATGCTTAAAATATATGAGGATAGTGATGGGAAAAGCCTGATGTCAACTAGTCAAAAGTCTGAAATTGAAAAGCGCTCAACTTTATATAAAAGTGGTAAACTAAGAACATCATCTTGGTCAGATGTAAAAAAAAGAACCCGAAATAGTTAATTTTGACAACTTATAAAATAGAAATAACAAAGTTGGCGGAAGAAGAATACTCTTCCGCTTTTCTTTTTTATCAGGAACAAGTGTTAGGACTAGGTGATAAGTTTGAGAAGGAAGTTGATTATCTTATTACTCAATTGAAAAGGAATCCATTTTTATTCGAACGTAGATATAAACATTATAGAGAAGCAGTTTTTAAGGGATTCCCGTATTTTATAGTTTATGAGATTATCGAATCAACCGTCGTAGTCCATTCTTTTTTCCATGCCAAAAGAAACCCTAAAAGAAAACTCAAAAAAGGAAAATAATTTTCCGACCTATAGTGAGGTGGCTCAGTATATGAAGTAGTAATTAGAAGGTTTCACGCAGGTTTCCGCAAATTAAAAACGCAGATTTTCGCTGATATTTTAACGTATAACTAAATCTGCGCTCATCTGCGAAAACATCCCCGAACATCTGCGTGAAATAAACTATTCGTATATTTACTTTATGTCTACCAAAAAACTACTTCGCATTCGTTATAATACCGAAAACACCGGTATTTTATTTTGGCGTGTTTTAGTTGATGAAGAAGAAATTTTAGCGGATTCCATTTCCATTCAAGTTCCAACCTTTACCAGCTTCGATAAATTACCGGATGGCAGAGAGAAATATCATATCTCTTGTTATTATGATGAATTAGTTTGGGATAAAACTAAATTGATTGTAAAATAAATTTGCGTTCATCACCCGCACTGATGAATCCATTCGGCCAGGCCTCTAAAAAATCTTATTCAAAGATCTTCCCGGGATTCAATATCCAATTAGGGTCAAAAACTTTTTTAATCCCTTTCATTAATTCCAATTGTCCTGGCGGAAAAATAATTGGCATGTATGCTTTCTGAACTAAACCAATTCCGTGTTCACCGGAAATAGTTCCTCCCAATTTTTTACAAAGTTCAAATATTTCGGTGATGCCTTTGGAGATGCTGTTATTCCAAACTTCATCACTTAAGTCTCCTTTAATAATATTCACGTGTAAATTTCCATCACCGGCGTGACCGTAACACACCGATTGAAAACCGTATTTCTTACCAATATCTTTCACACCTTTCAATAATTTTGGTAACTCGGCGCGCATCACAACAGTATCTTCTTCTTTGTAAACCGAATTACTTTTTACAGCCTCTCCTACTTTTCTTCTTATTTTCCAAAGGGCTGCTTTTTGATCGGCGCTTTCTGCAAATAAAATCTCATCGCAACCATGCTCTTGCATAATGCCACTTATTGTTTCACATTCTTGTAATAGAACATCCTGATAATTTCCATCTACTTCTACCAACAACAACGCTTCCCATTCAGATTTAATTTCAAAATTAACTTCGCCGGCATATTTTATACTCCAGGCAATAGCGTCTTTTTCCATAAATTCCATTGCACTGGGAATAATTCCTGCTCTAAAAACAGCACCCACCGCTTCACAAGCTTTTTCAGCACTTGTAAATGGCACCAGCATTAATAGATCATGTTTCGGTAGTGGAATTATTTTGAAAACAATTTTCGTTACAATGCCCAAAGTACCTTCACTTCCTACAAATAAATGCGTTAAATTATATCCTGTAGAATATTTCAATGTATTGGCACCTGTCCATATTATCTCACCACTCGGCAATACCACCTGCAAATTCAAAACATAATCTCTTGTAGTGCCATATTTAACGGCTTTTGGTCCGCCGCTGCTATGCGCAATATTTCCCCCTAAGCTACAGCTTCCCCAACTCGCAGGATCAGGCGGGTAAAACAATCCTAATTTCTTTACTTCTTCCTGGAAAACATAATTAATAACGCCGGGCTCAACCGTTGCCTGCAAGTTACGGGTATCGATATTCAATATTTTATTGAATTTTTCCATGCTTAACAGTACACCACCTTTAACAGGCAAAGCACCACCGCTCAGTCCAGTTCCCGCTCCTCGCACGGTTACGGGTATTTTTGAATCATTGCAGAGCTTAAGAACGCCCGCAATTTGTTCAACGCTTTCGGGTTTTACCACTATTTCGGGTAAAAACACAAGATCTTCTGTCTCATCGCGGCCATATTTCTGTAAAGCCTCAACATCGCCCGCTACATTGCCCGCCCCCACTATATTTTGGAGCTCTTTTAAGGTTATTGACGTTAGCTTGTTATAATTATTGTTTTGCATCAAAAAAGCTTTCTACCAAAGTTAGTAATATTGTATTGGTCAAATTAAGTAAGCGACCATAAATTTTAGACGTGTTTATTAACATCCATACGCATAGCGAAATTTTCGACGCAAAAGTTGAAATCGTGAGTTTGAGTCCGGGCGACCCATTAAAACCGAATTTCCATTCGCGAGGCATTCACCCCTGGAAGATCAGCAAGGACTATAAAAAAGAATTGGAGCAGTTAAAAGTAATTGCCAACGAACGTCGCTGTATCGGTATTGGAGAATGTGGTTTAGATAAATACAGTGATGTGGATTATGAATTACAGAAAACCGTTTTCGAAGAGCATATTAAACTGGCCAACGAATTAAATAAACCTTTAATTGTTCATTGCGTAAAATCGCATACCGAACTGCTTGCCATTTTAAAAAAGATGGAAAATAAAGTTCCTGTAATTGTGCATGGTTTTAATAATAATTTAGCGATTGCCACCACTTTATTAAAAGCGGGGATCATCTTATCCTTTGGGAAAGCTTTACTTAATTATGAATCCAATGCCGTTGAATCGCTAAGGAATTCGGGCAGAGATAAATTTTTCCTCGAAACAGATGATAGTGATGTTTCGATAAAATATATCTATAAAAAAGCAGCAGAGATTCTATTCATCGATGAAGAAATTTTACAGGAGCAGCTAAAAAATAATTTCCGCAAGATATTTAAAGAAGAAATTTTATAATGGATAACGGTTGGATGCAACGAACCCAACTTTTAGTTGGACAAAAAGGAATCGACAAATTAATTAATGCTCATGTTTTAATTGTGGGATTAGGCGGTGTTGGTTCGTATGCCGCCGAAGCCATTGCCAGGGCCGGAGTTGGTAACATGACGATCATCGATGGCGACATGGTTGACCCAACAAATCGCAATCGTCAGCTGCAGGCACTTTCAACAACTCATGGTTTAGGTAAAGCAGCTTTATTGGAAGAGCGCATCAAATTAATTAATCCTGATGTTAATTTAACAGCCCTTCACGAGTTTCAAACACCACCTATGATGAAAGAGCTTTTAGATAAAAAATTCACTTACATTATTGATGCCATCGACAGCATTTCTCCAAAGCTTCATTTGATCCAGCACGCCTATTACAACAACCGAAAAATAATTTCTTCAATGGGTGCAGGCGGAAAAATGGATCCTACCAAAGTAAAAGTAGATGATATTTCTAAAACAAATATTTGCCCACTCGCCCAATACGTTCGTAAACGCTTACGCTACATGGGGATCTATAAAAGTGTAAAATGTGTTTATTCGGATGAGATGCCTGCTAAGTTTTCGATCATGAAAACAGATGGAAATAATTTCAAAAAATCTGCTTACGGCACCATTTCGTATTTACCTGCGGTTTTCGGCATGACCTGCGCCTCTGTGGTGATAAGGGATATCGTAGAATGGAAACCGGTAAGATGATCGTTCGGATGTGATCTCTGAATTACTGTATGCTCACAGTAAACGTTGCTGTTGTAGAATTCACAAGATAATATTTTTTTGCTGAAACTGTTTTCGATTGAATGGTGTAAGGAATTAGATTCAGAAATCCTTTTGTATTTGTTCCTGATTTTTTAGATGCCGCGATCTGCGATGCAAATATTGTTGTAGAAGTAGCATTTCCGGGAATGGTTTTCTTTACCGGAATGGAGTCACACGTTAAATAGATCACAATAGAATCTGCAGCACTTGCTCCACTTAAGGTTAAATTATAATTAGCATTTTTATACATGATCAATGGGCTTGTTAAAACACCATCGGTAGGAAATACATTGGTAGAATAAGTGAAAGCGGGTGCAACATTGCCGCTAACCGACCAGGTTATTGAACTTGTAAAATCAATGCCTGAATACGTTTGATAATTTATTGCCTTACCACCAAAATAATAAGAACCGCCGCTTTGTTTCACTAAAACCGAATCATTACATTTTACAATACCCGCATCCACATAATTGTAATTACCCGGCGCGGTGTAAAAGAAAGCCGAGGCTTTACCTAATAAAGTTGTAAAGCTTGGAAATATATATGGCGCTCTTGATGCAAACAAAGCTCCATCAGCATCTGCAGGAACGGGAATTACATAATTTGGAGGAGATGGGAGCAGAATTCCGGTAGTAGTGCCGCTAGAATTACTTTCTTCACTAGCTTTATTCTTTTTTTTACATGAAAAGCCAAGTAAAACACAAACACTAATTAAAAATACGATATTCTTCATTCAGATGGCTTTATAAACAAATATACAAAAAATAATTGCTTATTTTTGCCTGCCCCAAAGGATACTATGAATCCAACGGGTTGAACCTCCATTTGATTATGAGCTTTACTGAAGAAATAAACCGCAGACGGACTTTTGCGATCATTGCCCACCCCGATGCCGGTAAAACCACACTTACCGAAAAACTTTTATTGTTCGGAGGGGCCATTCATACAGCGGGTGCAGTTAAATCAAATAAAATTAAAAAAGCTACTACCTCCGATTTCATGGAAATTGAAAAACAACGTGGAATTTCAGTTTCTACTTCAGTAATGGCTTTCGATTACAAAAATTATAAAGTAAACATTCTTGACACTCCCGGTCACGAAGATTTTGCAGAAGACACCTATCGTACTTTAACTGCTGTTGACAGCGTTATCATGGTGATCGATTGCGTTAAGGGAGTTGAGCCACAAACCCGAAAACTATTAGAGGTTTGCCGAATGCGAAATACTCCTGTAATTGTCTTCATCAATAAAATGGATCGTGAAGGCCGCAACCCTTTTGACCTGCTCGATGAAATTGAAAAAGAATTAAAAATAAAAGTACTTCCTCTCACCTGGCCCATTGGTATTGGAAAATCATTTAAAGGTGTTTACAATCTTTATGAAAAAACCTTGAACCTTTTTCAGGGTGACAGCAAAACTACTGTTGAAGAGTCATTACAAATTACTGATCTTAACAACGGCGAAATTGAAAAATACATCAACAAAGATTTTGCGGATCAGCTGCGTGCTGATGTTGAATTGATAAGCGGAGTTTACGACAAGCTGGATAAACAAAAATATTTGGAAGGATATATCTCTCCTGTTTTTTTTGGAAGTGCCGTGAATAATTTTGGGATCAATGAATTACTGGATTGTTTTGTGGAGATCGCTCCGGGGCCCCAGCAGCGTGAAACAGAGAGTGGCATCATAAAACCGGATGATAAAAAATTCAGCGGATTTATCTTTAAGATCCACGCGAACTTAGATCCAAAACACAGAGACAGGATCGCATTTTTAAGAATTGTTTCAGGAACTTTTGAACGCAATAAATATTATCATCAGGTGCGAACTGATAAAGATCTGCGTTTTAGCAATCCAACTGCTTTTATGGCGCAGCAAAAATCGATCATTGATGAAGCTTATCCCGGCGATGTAATTGGCTTATATGATGCAGGAAATTTCAAGATCGGTGATACGTTAACTGAAGGCGTGAATTTCAATTTTAAAGGTATCCCTAGTTTTTCTCCGGAATTATTTCGTTATGTGAATAACATGGATCCAATGAAAACAAAACAACTTCAAAAAGGATTAGAGCAATTAACGGATGAGGGAGTTGCACAATTATTTACCAAAAAAGTTGACGGACGAAAAATTATCGGTACGGTTGGAGCTTTGCAGTTTGAAGTTATTCAGCACCGCTTAAAAGCTGAATACAATGCAACAGCGAATTTTGATCAGCTTAATTTATACAAAGCACTTTGGATCACCTGCGATGATAAAAAGAAATTAGATGCTTTTGTTGCCGACCGAGCAGCACATATTGCCTATGACAAAGAGCAGCGCCTTGTTTTCTTAGCAGAATCGGCCTGGTTACTACAAATGGCACAAGAAAAATTCCCGGATATTAAATTTCACGTCAAAAGCGAGTATTAAGGTTTTGAATCATCAGCTTTCTTTAATTCTAACTAATTGGTTTTAAGAGTCCAAGATTGCCTTTAACCAGTTATTGAACTACCCCTACCACTTATTAAAACCTGCCTGTTTTATCAGATTTGTGTGCTATTTTTGTAATTGGAGATCTATGTCCAAAAAAAAGCCATATTCATTATCTATTTTGAGATCGTTTTTATTTAAAACGTTTCTCATCATAGGCTTGTTTGCTTTTGGGAAAATGCGCTCTCAATGTAGTCTCGGACTATTCGCTACCAACAATCCGGTTAATTGTTTAACAAGCATGACCTCGGCAACAGTTAGTGTTTTTGGTGCAACGGGTGCAGTTAGTTTTACATGGCTACCGACAGGTGGTAGTGCTTCGGTAGCAGTTGGACTAACACCGAATAGTTATACCATTTTAGCTAAAGATGCACTTGGCTGTTTAGGAAACACAAACTTAGTTATTCTTAATAGTTCGGGCATTTCGCTCTCAGTATTCGGATCACCCGTTACCTGTTATGGAGGAAACGATGGCTTTCTGGTAGCAAACGTTACCGGCTCACCAAGTTATCCTTTAACCTATTCGTGGACCCCAAGCGCACCAAATTCTGCAACGGTAAATAATGTCCCCGCCGGAGGCTACACTCTTCTGGTTACCGATGCAGTGAGTTGTACATTTTCTACAACAGCTTTGGTTACACAACCTCCAACTTATACTTCAAGCATTGCGAGCAAAACCATCAATTGCAACGGAGCTTTATCAGGCGCAACCGTTAATGTAAGCGGAGGAACTCCACCCTACACATACTCGTGGTCGCCAACAGCAAGTACCTCTTCGGTAATGCCTAACATTCCGGCGGGCAGTTACACTGTGTTGGTAAAAGACGCAAGCAATTGTACCATTACTCCGGTGGTAAACATTACCCAGCCGCCTGTACTCTCGGCCTCATTGAATATCATTAACATTAACTGTAATGGAAACAATAACGGTCAGGCCTTTGCCCTTGTCAGTGGAGGAACTCCCGCCTATACTTATACCTGGTTACCGGGCGCAACAAATTTAAATAACCTAAACAATTTAGCCCCCGGCTCATATACTTTAATTGCAAAAGACACTAAAAGTTGCACAGTGAATCAAACTTTTAATATTACACAACCCGCCGCACTTGCATTTACAACTTCGCACACTGATGAATTTTGCGTGAACTCTGATGGTACTGCAACTGTTTTAATGTCGGGCGGAACTGCACCTTACAGCTACAGCTGGACAACAATGCCTGCACAGACCACTGCAACCGCTACCGGATTAGCTGCAGGAACTTACAGCGTTTTTGTTAACGACGTTAATGGCTGCAAGACCACCGCAGTTGTTACAGTAGGAAACTTAAGTAATCTGGTTGGAAAAATAATTACAAAAACCGATGTCAGTTGTTTTGCAGGATGTAATGGTACAGCCACAGCAGGCATCACCGGCGGAACTGCTCCATACAGTTACAACTGGCCTAGCATTCCGTCTGGCTCTCTGGCCAGTGTGAGTAATTTATGTGCCGGAACTTACAGCGTAAAAATTACGGATAATTTTGGCTGTTATACTTATACATCAGTCGTTATCACTGAACCGCCTGTTTTAACTTTTAGCATCAGCGGCGTAAATAAAATTTGTAACGGACAAAGCTCTACCCTCACTGCAACTGCTGCGGGCGGAACACCGGCTTATACTTACAGCTGGATGCCTGGAAATTTAAATGGCTCTTCTGTTACAGTTTCCCCTGTTTCAACCACCGGATATTCTTTAACCGTTAAAGATGCTAATGGATGTTCAGGTCCCGTGAAAGTATTTTCGGTTACGGTAAATCCACCATTAACTTTAAATGCCGGTGCCAATTCATTAACTGTTTGTCCTAATGTAAATACACCAATAACTGTTTCGGTTACGGGAGGTGACGGTAATTATTCTTATAACTGGCAGCCAGGGAATTTAAATACATCCAACATAAACGTAAACGTAACAAGTAGCACTGTGTACACCGTTAGCATAAGCGATGGTTGCGGTTCAACACCAATAAGCAGTAATGTTAATGTTACCGTTTATTCAACAACTGCACCAACATTTACATCTACAACCACCAAAGGCTGCGAACCTTTATGTGTTCAATTCACTAACCTAACTCCAAGTGTTACTTCAGCTTATTGGTCCTTTGGTGACTATTCAACACCTGTGGTCAGTCCCGCCGCCACGCATTGCTATACTAAAGCAGGACTATACTCTATCAATTTAATTACTACTGATGCTAAAGGTTGCAAGTCATCATTGATCATGAATAATTACATTACCGTTTACGGAAAACCAAAAGCAGATTTTATTTACTCGCCCGAAAATGTAGACCTGAATTCACCCGAAGTTCTGTTTACGAATACATCAATAAACTCTAATCAGATCTCGTGGACCATGGGTGATGATTATCTCGGTTCGCAACAAAAAATGAAATATACTTTTCATGATGTAGGATGTTACAGGATAAAATTAACAGTAACCAATACAGCTTTATGTAACGACACAACATCAAGATTGATATGTGTAACAGAAGGATTTAATTTCTGGGCGCCAAACGCTTTTTCGCCGGATGAAGATGAAATGAACGAAATTTTCATCCCGAAAGGAACAGGATGGGATGAGAACAATTATACATTTTTTGTGATGGACCGTTGGGGAAATACCGTATTTAAAACCCACAGCATTTACGAAGGCTGGAATGGAAAATATGGCGGCTCAAAAGCCACCGATGAAATTTACGTTTGGAAAGTTCAGCTAACAGATCTTTACGATACAAAACACGAGTACACCGGTAAGGTGGCGTTGTTAAGGTAAATTAATTACTAGTTTTTTCTTGTTACTAAATTTTCTAGGTAATCTAGTAGCGCGAGGGATTGTAGCGGAAAGCCTTTTTGCCTGCCTCTTTTGCAAAAAGCTTGCAGCGTAAAGCCCGGCCGCCTGCCTGTCGGCGAGGCAGGGAAGGCGCGCCCAAACTCTAAGCTATCTTCGACCAACTTGGTCTTGCCTTCCCTTGAACATTTAAATTTTGAAGAAGCACTTTATTTTTCTCCATTTCCAGATTAGCATCTTCATTTAAAATGGATTGTGCTGCTGTTCTCGCTAATTGTAAAATTTGTCCATCGCGGGCAAGATCGGCAATTTTAAGATCAAGCACACCACTTTGCATGGTGCCATCAATATCGCCTGGGCCGCGCAGTTTCAGATCTACTTCACTTATTTCGAAACCATCGTTTGTACGAACCATGGTTTCCATTCGTAGTTTACTTTCAGCTCCTAATTTGTAGGAGGTCATTAAAATACAATACGATTGCTCGGCGCCACGCCCTACCCTGCCCCGCAGCTGGTGCAATTGCGACAAACCAAACCGTTCGGCACTTTCTATCACCATAACAGAAGCGTTAGGAATATTTACTCCAACTTCTATAACCGTAGTGGCCACCATGATCTGCGTTTCACCTTTCACAAACCGCTGCATTTCAAAATCTTTTTGTTGCGCCGATAATTTACCATGCACCACAGAAATTTGATATTGAGGGATCGGGAAATCAATAATCAAATTATCGTAGCCTTGCTGCAAATTTTGATAATCGAGTTTTTCGCTTTCTTTAATTAGTGGGTACACCACATAAATTTGCCGGCCTAAAGCAATTTGTTCTTTCATGAAACCAATAAGCCGCAAACGCTGACTCTCCATGTAATGCACGGTTTTAATGGGTTTACGGCCCGGAGGCATCTCATCGATAATACTTGTATCAAGGTCGCCATAAAGTGTCATGGCCAGGGTGCGAGGAATTGGCGTGGCCGTCATGATCAAGATGTGCGGCGGATTCACATTCTTATCGCGGAGCTTGGCACGTTGCGCAACTCCGAAACGGTGCTGTTCATCTATGATCACAAGTCCCAAATTTTGAAATTTAACAACATCTTCAATTAATGCATGAGTTCCCAATAAAATATTGAGTTCGCCACTTAATAATTGCTCGTGTATTTTTCGTCGCTCTTTCGGTTTTGATGAACCCGTTAACAAAGCAATTTTCAAATTCAATGGCGCCAGTAATTCAGTAATGGTAGCAAAATGCTGATTGGCCAAAATTTCGGTTGGCGCCA
This sequence comes from Bacteroidia bacterium, assembly GCA_025362575.1. Classification (GTDB taxonomy): domain Bacteria; phylum Bacteroidota; class Bacteroidia; order B-17B0; family Aurantibacillaceae; genus JAHEYG01. The sequence goes on along the minus strand of JANYIQ010000054.1, from coordinate 16,706 downwards.
TTAAGCAGGTCTGGAAATTGTTGTCAATGGCTAATAACATGCTAAGCACAGCCACCAATGTTTTTCCGCTACCCACATCTCCCTGCAATAAACGGCTCATTTGCTTTCCGCTGCCAACATCTACGCGAATCTCTTTTACCACGCGCTTTTGAGCATTGGTCAATTCAAACGGCAAATATTTAGTGTAGAATTCATTAAAATTAAATCCAACCTTATTAAAAACAAAGCCTCTAACGGTTTGCTCCCTAACCTTATTTTGTTTCAGTAATTTTAGCTGAACATAAAATAATTCTTCGAACTTTAAACGGTACTTGGCTTTTTGTAAGTCCAAAGCATTGTCCGGAAAATGAATGTGTTTTAAGGCTTCTGTTTTTGAGATCAGCTTAAAATCCGAAAGTAACTCTTCCGATAAATTCTCATCAAGTTTTTTATCATTCAATTGAGTTACCAAATTTCGGTTCAGTTTTCTTAGACCTTCGCTATCGAGACCTTTTGTTTTTAACAACTCCGTAGAATAATAAACAGCCTGAAAAGCCGATCGCTGAGCCAAATTTTGTTCATTAAGCGGTTCAATTTCGGGATGAGCCATGTTAAACCGGCGATTGAACAAAGTAGGTCTGCCAAAAACAATGTATTCGGTTTGTGTTTTTAACTTTTCCTGCATCCATTGCTGGCCCTTGAACCAGATCAGATCAATAGTTCCGTTGTCGTCTTTAAATGTAACGATCAGGCGTTTTGTCCGTTTATCTCCTAATACGTTCATTGCGGTAATTTGCCCGCGTAGCTGCACAAAGGGCATATCTTCCGTTATTTCGCTAATGCGTTGGATCTTGGTACGGTCAATGTATCGGAAAGGGTAATAGGTAAGCAGGTCTTTAAAGGTAAAAATGCCCAATTCTTTCTGGAGCACTTCGGCCTTGAGGGGCCCAATGCCCTTTAAATAACTTATTGGTGTGTCTAAAAACTGTGCTGACATTCGAATCTTAAAATTACTACAAGTGGCTTGTTAATACAATTATCTTTTTCTGAATTATAAACAATGGCTAAGACCTAATTTTGTATAGTGAAAATGGTTAGAAACATAAGCCTGATGCTTTTTTTAATGGTATTTTCCATGAATACCAAAGCGCAGCTTTTAGATACATTTCGGGTGATCTTTAATTCGAAATCGTCGATCGATCTTCGTTTTGAAACCCGTTATTCATTTATTTCGCACAATCCCGCTACTATTACCGGAATAAGAATAGGCGCCTCGTTTAACAGAAAGTTAAAAATGGGAGTTGGTGTGAGCTGGCTCAAAAACACGATCAAAGAACCGGGCTATGTATTAAATGAATTGAACAAAATTGATACCATCACACAATATTTAAAATTGGGATACATCTGTTACTATCTTGATTTTGTTTTTTACAAAACCAAACGGTGGCAATTAAGCATTCCCATTCAGGCGGGCACCGGGATGTCGTGGTTTCAAACTTCCAAACCCTATCAGTTGAGGGGTAATGATAAAAAATACTTTTTGCTTTTATATGAACCCGGGATCAGTACGCAATTTAAAATTTTCAAATACTTTGGACTAGGTATTGACGTTGCTTATCGCTTTACATTGAAGAACAATAAATATGTGGGGGATAAATTAAACTCACCAACTTACGGACTCAAAGTTCTGTTCTGGCCCGATCAGTTGTTCTACGAGATCTTCCCGAAACACAAGATCAGTAAGAAGCTCGGTCCTGCTTCGTGGTAAAGCTAATTCTTAATAAAGCGTTTTAATTCTTTATATACTTTTTTAGCTTCAGCATCGTCAAGCTGTAAGCCCAAACGAATTGGTTTTGACTGAAGCATAAATTCAATTCGTTCACCGCCTTTAACCCAGAAACTTTGATTGAATACATCGGCAAAACTGGTGGTGAGTTCGATCGTGTTTAAATTATTTACCAACTCAAGATTACATTCTTCTATCTTTCCTTTTCCGGAAACTTCTCTCTGATAATGCAAGGTCCCCTTTTTGATCCAGAGTTTTTCTTTTCCGAATTTTTTCCAGATGAACGCTTTTGCAATTTTATATTCGAAATAGAACCAAAAAGACAAGTAAACGATCATGAAAATTTTCGGATCTCTGCCTTGTATCTTAAATAAATTCACAAACACAATTATTCCGCAAACGCTCCAGGCAAAAAGCCATAAGAACATGAGTCCGAGCTTTCGTTTATCTGTGGTGGGTAAAATAACCAGACTGAACACATCGTCTTTTTCTAAAATACTAACTCTTTCGCCAATGATCTTCATAATGCTTCTAATTTATTTCTTCCAATAAAATTAAATTGAAAAAAATGAATATTTTAATATCTTTAACCTTTGCAAATATATGAACAAACCCCAACGTACACTAAATTTATTTGACACCATAATGCTTGTATCGGGCTCTATGATTGGCTCGGGTATATTTATTGTGAGCGCCGATATGAGTCGTAGTTTAGGCTCACCCTTCTGGGTTTTGATGTGCTGGGTGATATCAGGTTTAATTACCTTATTTGCTGCCCTTAGTTACGGAGAACTGGCAGGCATGATGCCTGAGGCAGGGGGACAATTTGTTTATTTAAAAAGAGCTTTCGGAAAACTTACCGCCTTTGTATATGGCTGGACGGTTTTTCTGGTAATTCAAACCGGAGTTATAGCTGCGGTAGCTGTAGCTTTTGCCAAATTCACAGGTGTGTTCATCGATTTTTTTGACGAAAAAAATGTTCTTATACAGGCCGGTGGCTTTAAAATTACGAGCGCACAGCTTTTAGCAATTGCCAGCATTGCCTTATTAACCTGGATAAATACACGTGGCGTAAAGAATGGAAAAGCCATTCAGCGTATTTTTACTTCCGCTAAATTAATTGCTCTGTTTGGTTTAATCATTGTGGGGATATTTTTCGGATTGAAGTATGAGATATTTTCTCAAAATTTTTCAGGATCATTCTCGCCTTTTAAAACAGATGTAGTTAATAATGTAGTGAGTACTACTCCGCTTGAAGGATTCACATTTTACGGCGTAATGTGCGTAGCCATGATCGGCGCCCTATTCAGCAGCGATGCCTGGAATAACGTAACCTTCATTGCGGGCGAAGTAAAAGAACCGCAGCGTAACATTCCACTGGGTTTATTTATTGGAACAAGTGTTGTTACAATCATTTATGTGCTGGCCAATCTTGCTTACTTCATGTTATTGCCAATCAAAGGTGACCCGGCCGCTGCAGATGTGGCGGGACAAGGGATCATGTTCGCGCAAAATGACAGAGTTGGAACAGCGGCCTTGTTTGTTGTTTTTGGTAATGTTTCCAAATATTTAATGGCAGCCTTGATCATGGTTTCCACTTTCGGTTGTAATAATGGGTTGATCTTGCAGGGCTCGCGTTTATTTCAATCGATGGCGGCAAACGATCTGTTCTTCAAAAAAGCAGAAAAACTGAACGAGCACGGTGTACCTTCCAATGCATTGGTATATCAGGGAATTTGGGCAAGCATATTGTGCTTAAGCGGGTCTTACGGTGATCTGTTGGATTATTGTACCTTTGCATCCTTGCTGTTTTATATTGTTACAATTGCAGGAGTTTTCATCTTACGAAAAAAAGAACCTGAAACTCCTCGTCCATACAAAGCATTTGGCTATCCAATAATTCCTGCAATTTATATTTTACTCGCAGGATTTATTTGTGTTAATTTGCTAATACTTAAACCATTTAATGCCGGTATGGGTGTACTGATAATTGCACTCGGTATTCCGGTATTTTATTTGATAAACAAAAAACAGAAAGTTTAAATGAATCTCTGGCACCAGTTTCTAAGCTCCTACTTTGGGTTTAATAAACAGCAACGTAACGGTTTATTTGTTTTGGTCATTCTTATTCTGACATTATTTGTTTTACGCTTAAGCCTTTCACACTTCATTAAGCCGGAGCCTTTGCTCATTGCCGATTTCAGTAACATTCAATTTCCTGAAAGCAATTCGTCCTTCACTTATAATGATACATCAAAAACAAAACGAAACAACCCCTCTTCAGGAACTCTATTTGTATTTAATCCCAACACTGTAACTAAAGAACAATTGCTGAAACTGGGTTTCAAAGACAAAACGGCCAATATATTTTTGAATTACAGAAACAAAGGCGGACATTTTAATAAGAAAGAAGATGTAAAAAAAGTTTATGGTATCAGCGAAAGCTTTTATACCAAATTAGAACCTTTTATTTTATTGGAGAATGATGCAAAAAAAATTCCTTCACAAAATTCAACAGGTCCTGTTGCAAGTGTGGCCCCAACAACAGCAGTTCGATCAAAAACAAAACTCGAGTTAAATTCAGCCGATAGTCTGCAATTACTGGAATTGCGAGGTATTGGTCCTGCTTTTACCAAACGCATTTTAAAATACAGAAGCTTGTTAGGAGGTTTTGTAAGCGTGAATCAACTAAGCGAAGTGTATGGCATGGAAGATGAATTATTTCAGTCCTTAAAAAATGAAGTAAGTATAAACCCTTCGCTGGCAAGAAAGATCGATCTTAATAACGAGAACTTCAAGGAGCTCAACAAGCATCCTTATTTAAGTTATGAAGATATGAAAGCTATTTTTAATTATCGTAGAAAAAATGGACCGATCAATTCATTGGAGCAGGTGAAAGAAATTATTAGCGATGAAACGGCTTATAATAAACTGCTACCGTATTTGGATATTAAGCAATAAGAAGAGCGCTAATACGCTTGAACAAGTGATTCTAAAGAAATATCTAATTTTTCGTGTAAGCTGCGTATCATTTCCAGACTTAATTTTCTTTTTCTATTTAAAATTTCACTCACCCGACCCTTATAACCGATGATCTTTGCAAGGTCTTTTTGTTTATACCCCATTTGTTCCATTCTAAATTTAATTGCCTCTATTGGATCAGGTGCCTCAATTGAATAGTGCTCATCTTCGTATTTCTCAATTAATACACCTAAGATCTCCAGCTCATCACCTTCTTTACTTCCGGGACGGGCATCAAATATTACTTCCAAACGTTTTAAACTCTTTTGGTAATCTTTTTCGGTTCTAATCGGTTTAATATTCATGATTCTTATTTTTTAGATCTTATTTGCATTTATTTTATCATATTCGGCATGGGTTCCTACAAATCTAACCCAAACCATTTTATATTTATAATTGATCTTTACTATCAATCGATATGAGTTTCCTTTGATATTAAACACTCCTCGATTATCTTCCAAAAAACTTGCACTCGGATAATTAATCTTTATGTCCTTAGGTGTCTTCCAATTCGCTTCCTTTGCCTCTGCATACCATGTTTTTAGCTGTTGCTCACAATCCTTATGCTTGTCCCAAAATACCTTGAGTGTCTTTTTAGCAATTACCCTCACTTTTATTGTTTATACAAATATGTGATATTTTTTTGAAAAAGTTACCAAAATGGGAACTTTTTTGGATTTTTATAACTATTGCGTTATTAGCTGGAAATTCCGCGAAGCGAGACCCCACTCGATCGAAAAAAACTCCCCCCTCCAAATATGGTCTAATGCCACTGATTTCATTGGGTTTTCGTCAGATTGTTAATGGGGTCCGAAAATATTGATCAACTGGGGTCTCCCGTTGTGGAATTTCCAGCTTGTCTTTATGTTTGTTAGAATCTTTAAATCAGCTACAAAGCTGATTTGAATTAAAAAACCACTTAAAAAGTGGCTTTTTTTTGTAGGCATTTATTTAAGAGTTGCGGGTGAATAAAAAGGATTAACGATGAGCAGCTATGATTGATTTGCGGGTATTCATTACACTTGCATTTTTCAGATGGGTATTATATTCGGATTTAAGTTTGTAAAACCTATTAAATGCTTCTTGTGAAACTTTAAAATAAGAGGAGAGAACCCGGATTATTTCCTTGGATAAACCTTTTTTGTAATTTAAAATATCTGATACCATCCCTTTACTAACTCCAAGTATTTCAACCAGATTTTTTGCTTTAAGATTGTGGTCCAACATCAAAGAATGTAGTAATTGAATTGGGTCTAATTCTTCGAATGTATTGTGCTCCTCATCGTATTTTTCAATGAGGAAGGTAAGAAGTTCTATTTCATCTTTTACTTCTTTGCTTTTCGAATTGGCTTCACCTAATTTTTCAAGCTTTTTGCAATAATCACTATACTGACTTTTGCTTTTGATGATTTTGATTTTGAGAGTTTTCATAATTTATTTCAACTGTTTAATAATCGTTAATTGTGTGTTGTTTCCCTTCGTTGCAAATCTTTGTATATTCAGCATGAGTTCCAATCCAACAAACAAATAAGTGCACTTGCTTTTCTCCAAAGGCATATTTGCAGATCATTCGGTAATTATTACCTCCGATATTAAATATTATTCTTGAACTGGAATTTCCCAACAAGTCTGCCGAACCAAAAGTTTCCAAAATATCTTCTGGTATTTCCCATTCAGCGTACTTTAAGGCGCTTAACCAGTTTGTGAAAGAACTTCTTGAAGCTGCATGATTCTTTACATAATCTTCTATTGACTGCTTCTTTATTAGATGAACTTTCATATATGTATACGCAAATATAATTTAAAAGTTCACTAATTGTGAACTTTTTTTGTTAAATAGTATTATAGGAAACCTTAGATTCCTTTTTTAATTCGATAATCGTCTTAAAATCAGACAAAAAGGTAGATAAATTCAGGCGTTTGGGTAATAGACTTCAAAAAAAGGCAAGTTTTTTTGGAGTTTTTTCATTTATAGAATTTAAGGCTAAGTACTTATCTCGTTAATTTTTTTGATCAATTTTTCAATTAATTCGAATCATTAATCTAGTACTAAATACACTACCTATTTTTCTGAATCAAAATCTACGGTATACTTGGAAATTCCACAACGGGAGACCCCAGTTGATCAATATTTTCGGACCCCATCAACAATCTGACGAAAACCCAATGAAATCATTGGCATTAGACCATATTTGGAGGGGGGAGTTTTTTTCGATCGACTGGGGTCTCGCTTCGCGGAATTTCCAATAAGCTACCCCGAATAGAACCGAATAGGGTTTTGTGCAATAAAAAAGGAGGACCATTTCCGATCCTCCTTTCCAGTTTTATTAAAAAAAACTTTTAAGCTATTTTGATCTCACTTAAAACTTTATTCATTGCTCTTACAGCATCTGCGCTTTTTACAAAAGCTGCTTTTTCTTCGTCGTTCAAATTGAAATCAACAATTTTTTCCCAACAATTTTTTCCAATTACAACAGGAACTCCGATACAAATATCTTTTTGTCCATATTCGCCATCTAAAGAAACACAGCAGGTAAATAATTTTTTCTGATCATTTAAAATGCTGTCAACTAAAGCAGCTACAGAAGCGCCCGGTGCATACCAGGCTGATGTACCTAGCATTCCAGTTAACGTTGCGCCACCAACCATTGTGTCAGCAGCCACTTTTTTCAATTTCTCAGCATCTAAATATTGAGATACAGGAACTCCATTATAAGTTGCTAAACGCGTTAATGGTATCATGGTTGTATCACCGTGTCCGCCCACAACATAACCTTGAACATCGCTTGCCGGAGCATTTAATGCCATTGATAAATAACATTTAAAACGTGAGCTATCTAAAATACCACCCATACCAATGATGCGGTTCTTTGGTAATTTACTTTCTTTCAATGCTAAGTAGGTCATTGTATCCATTGGATTACTTACAATGATTATTATGGCTTCGGGAGAATGTTTTAATACATTATCCGTTACGTTTTTTACAATGCCTGCATTAATTCCGATTAATTCTTCGCGTGTCATTCCCGGTTTACGCGGAATACCACTTGTAATCACTACAACTTTACTTCCTGCTGTTTTACTATAATCATTAGTACTTCCCGAAATACGCGTATTGAATCTGTTCAAAGTTGCAGTTTGCATTAGGTCTAATGCTTTTCCTTCTGCAAAATTTTCTTTAATGTCTAAAATAACAACTTCGCTTGCAATGCGGTTAAGTGCAATATATTCTGCACAAGATGCGCCAACGTTACCGGCACCAATAATTGAAACTTTCATGATAATAATTTAAAAGGGTTAGATTTATTGTTTAAATATAGTGGATTTGCTTGATTTTACGCAGACAAAACAAAACTATTTTGTCTCCTCGTAATCTACATACTCCCCCGCATCAGGCTTTAGATGTCCTTTTTTAGCAGGTTCCTGATCAGCGTTAGGAGTATTTTCGTTAACGGAATTTGTGTAAGTTCTATTACTGTTGTTGGAATTAACTCTCGAGGTTTTTTGTGAGAAGGTCTTAAAAGCATCAACAACTCTCCATATTACCCACACTATAATTATTGTCCAGATGATATCGCGCATTTCGCTTGAATTTTGATGTAAATATCCGAAATATTCGCCTATTATTTAGTTAATATTCGCTAAAAAGGCCCTGAAAACATGCTCAAAGTCATGTTTTTTGATGTCCGATTTTCATATTTTTATTCTAATTAATATGACAGAAGAAGAAGCATACATAAAGTTCTATGACAAGGCCAAGAATTTACTTGGTAAGCATATCACTTGGGACGAAATGCATGAGAGTCTTGTTAAGGATGGTGCAGAAGAATTAATGACCGCCGAGATCATAAAGCAGATCAAACTTATTCATTATGCCCAGAAAAGAAAAACCGGATTAAATTTTATTGGGGTTGGAGCAAGCTTATTACTCATTTCCTTTCTTTATGTGTGTGCAAACTTTTTCACACAAACTAATTTCTCGTACGTAATGTACGGTTTAACCACTGCCGGATTACTCTTAATGTTTTACGGCTTATACGAAATGATCGGGTAAGTCTTCGTATGTTTCACGCAGATTTCCACAGATTTAAACACAGATTTTCGCAGAAGCCTTATTATAAGCAAATCTTTCAAAACATATTTCTCGTTTTGCCATTCGACACAGTGTCTTGCATCTTATGTCTTACTTCTTGTGTCTTTTTATTTACTTACTCAAATACAAATTCCGTTCGCTGTAAATGTTCTGAAAAAATTCATCATGCAAGTCATCTATAAAATAAATGGCTTCGCCGGTACTTTTCATTTCAGGGCCTAATTCTTTCTGCACCTCAGGAAATTTCTCATAACTGAATACAGGAATTTTTATCGCGTATCCTTTTTTCTTTGGCGCGAATTTGAAATCCTTCACCATTTTATCGCGCAGCATTACTTTTGTAGCGTAATTTACATAAGGCTCGTCATAAGCCTTTGCTATGAACGGAACAGTGCGACTGGCGCGAGGATTTGCCTCAATAATGTAAACGATCTCATCCTTCACTGCAAACTGTATGTTCAGTAAACCAACCGTTTTTAAAGCTACGGCAATGGTTTTGGTATGTTGTTCAATTTGCTTAATCACATTCTCACTCAGATCAAAAGATGGAAGTACAGCATAAGAATCGCCGCTGTGAATGCCTGCCGGTTCAATATGCTCCATGATCCCAATAATGTAAACATCCTTGCCATCACAAATAGCATCGGCTTCTGCTTCAATAGCACCTTGCAGGAAATTATCGAGCAATACTTTGTTATCAGGCAGATCGTGCAATAATTTTACAACATGCTGCTCCAGTTCATCTTCATTTATTACGATCTTCATGCTTTGTCCGCCCAGAACATAACTTGGTCTTACCAATAAAGGGAAGCCTAAAGTTCTTGAAAGTTCAATAGCTTCTTCAGCATCTGTTATTACGCCGAACTTAGGGTAAGGAATATTATTTTCTTTTAGAAGAGCAGAGAAACTTCCTCTGTCTTCAGCAAGGTCAAGCGATTTAAAATCAGTTCCGATAATTTTGATGCCATAACGGTCTAATTTTTCTGCCAGCTTCAATGCGGTTTGTCCGCCCAGCTGAACAATAACCCCTTCAGGCTTTTCATGCAAAATGATATCGTAAATGTGTTCCCAGAACACCGGCTCAAAATATAGTTTATCGGCTGTACTAAAATCTGTACTAACGGTTTCCGGATTACAGTTTATCATGATGGTCTCGTAACCACATTCTTTTGCGGCTAAAACGCCGTGAACGCAACTGTAGTCAAATTCAATACCTTGACCAATTCGGTTAGGGCCGCTTCCTAAAATAATGACTTTCTTTCTATCGCTACTAATACTTTCGTTCTCATCCTCAAAAGTTGAATAATAGTAAGGCGTTTTTGCTTCGAATTCAGCAGCGCAAGTATCCACTAATTTGTACACACGCTTAATTCCCATCTCACTTCTCTTATTATACACTTCACTTTCCAAACATTTTAAAAGGTGAGCGATCTGGCGATCGGCATAACCTTTTTGTTTTGCTTCGTACAATATGTCTTTTGGCAGATCAGCTAATTTAAATCGCGATATCTCATTCTCAAGAGAGATCATTTCTTCGATCTGACCCAGGAACCACATGTCGATACGTGTGAGCTTCTGGATCGTTTTTATGGAGATGCCCAGCTTCATAGCATCGTAGATCATGAACAAACGGTTCCAACTCGGGCGTTCCAATCCTGCCAATAATTCTGCCTGATTGGTATTCTCTTTTCCATCGGCACCTAAACCATTTCGTTTGATCTCTAAACTCTGACAAGCTTTCTGCAAAGCTTCCTGAAAACTGCGTCCAATGGCCATTACCTCGCCTACCGATTTCATCTGAAAACCTAATTCGCGATTACAACCTTTGAATTTATCGAAATTCCAACGCGGAATTTTTACGATCACATAATCTAAAGTTGGTTCAAAATATGCCGAAGTCGATTTTGTAATTTGATTGATCAATTCATCCAAATGGTAGCCCAAAGCCAATTTACTGGCAATCCTTGCAATTGGATAACCTGTTGCTTTACTTGCCAATGCTGATGAACGTGATACTCGCGGATTAATTTCAATGGCAATTATATCTTCCTTTTCATCATCACTCACTGCAAACTGCACATTACAACCTCCGGCAAAATTTCCGATGCTGCGCATCATTTTTATCGCCATGGTACGCATTTTCTGATAAGTGCTGTCGCTTAATGTCATTGCCGGTGCAACAGTTATGCTATCGCCGGTATGCACGCCCATCGGATCAAAATTCTCAATAGAACAGATGATAGCCACATTATCATTATTGTCGCGCAATAATTCTAACTCGTATTCTTTCCAGCCTAAAACTGCTTTATCAATTAATACTTCGTGAATGGGAGAGGTTTGTAAACCACGATTCAATAAAGCATCAAAATCTTCTTTTCTATAAACCACGCTTCCGCCGCTTCCGCCAAGTGTGAAAGACGGGCGAATCACAAGCGGAAATCCAAATTCCTGCGCAACCGATTTTCCTTCTAAAAATGACTTTGCAATTTTACTTGGTGCCATTGCCACACCAATTTCATTCATGCGGATACGAAACAGATCGCGGTCTTCGGTTACTTTTATGGCCTCAATATCCACACCTATCATCTTCACGCCATATTTTTTCCAAACGCCCATGTCATCGCACTTAAGCGCGAGATTCAAAGCGGTCTGTCCTCCCATAGTTGGTAATACTGCATCAATTTTTCGTTCTTCTAAAATTTTGATGATGGATTTTACTTCCAGAGGCAATAAATAAATATGATCAGCAGTAACCTTGTCTGTCATGATAGTGGCAGGATTACTGTTTATCAAAGAAACTTCAATTCCTTCTTCACGAAGGCTTTTGGCGCTTTGAGAGCCTGAGTAATCGAATTCACAAGCCTGACCGATGATGATCGGTCCGCTTCCTATAATTAGTACTGATTTTATTGAAGGATCTTTTGGCATATTTTTATTTAATATTTTGGGTTAAATGTTTTGGGTTTGTACGGTTCGATCAAAAATCCAACTGGGCAAACCGCGTAAAGATAGTGGGATGGACCCGAAGCCAAAAAATAAGATATTCACGAGTTATTAATACAACAATTTTGAGTAACTTACGTTGTATTTCAGACTAATACATTATGAAACGTATTCTGATTTTTCTTTTCTTTTCTTTTGGACTTGCTAAAGCCCAGGTTAATTTGCTATGGGCAGGTACAATGGGCGGACAATACAGCAATACGGGCTATTCCATTACACACGATGCTTCGGGCAATGTATACACTTGCGGTACCTTCAGTGGTACTGCCGATTTTGATCCGGGCCTTGGAGCTTTCAATCTCTCCACTCTAAAAAACTGCGCTTTCGTTAGCAAATTAGATGCAGGCGGAAATTTTGTGTGGGCAAAAAAATTTGGCGGTGTTACTGGTTCAGGCGCGGCTTCCGTCATTGTTGATGGTTTAGGAAATATTTGTATTATTGGCAACTATAGTGGCACCGTAGATTTTGATCCAGGAACCGGAGTTTACAATCTTACTTCCGCAGGAGGCATGGATGTTTTTTTAAGCAAACTAGATGCTTCGGGAAATTTCGTATTGGCTAAAAGTATTGGAGGGCCGGGAAATGATGGCGGCGAATCTTTAACAATAGATCAATCGGATAATTGTATAATGACTGGCGAATTTGTTGGCACAGCCGATTTTGATCCCGGGGCTGCGGTTTTTAATTTAACATCATCAGGGAGCGCTGACATTTTTGTTTGCAAATTAAATGCAGCCGGAAATTTTATCTGGGCCAAAAACATGGGGGGTTCTTCATCTTGGGCCAACGCATACTCTGTTGTCACAGATCTTTCGGGTAATATTTACTCGACAGGTGCTTTTTCCGGAACGATTGACTTTGACCCTGGCCCAGGCACTAATACCCTTACTTCCATCGGAGCCAATAGGAACATTTTTATAAATAAACTTGACGCCTCCGGTTCTTTAGTTTGGGTAAAGTCAATTGGTTCTAACGGGATAAATTGGAACATTGGTAGATCGATCGCTGTAGATGCAAGCGGCAATGTTTATACTACGGGATTTTTTGATGGTACTGCAGACTTTGATCCAGGACCCGGACTTTATAATATTACAACTACCGGTGGTTTGCAAAATACCTTCATATGCAAATTGAATACTTCAGGAAATTTTGTTTGGGCAAAAAATTTTGGTAGCGGAACCGGAGGTAATGAAGGGACAGCCCTAACTCTTGATGCTCAGAATAATATTTACACAACCGGGTTTTTTACCGGTACAACAGATTTCGATCCTGGGTCGGCGACATATAACATGACAGGCCACGATAATACTTTCGTAAGTAAGCTGGATACATCAGGTTCTTTTATATGGGCAGTACAATTGGGTGGTGCCACAAGCACTGATCAAGGAAATTCGATCTCTGTTGATCTTGCCGGTAATATATATGTGACCGGTTCTTTTACAGGCTTCGCTGATTTTGATCCGGGGCCCGGAATCTGGGCAGTTTCTACAGGCCCAAGTACTGATATTTATGTCGTTAAATTAAATAATCCGGTTGGCATTGTAGAAGAAAATAACTCGTTGAATTCTCTAATAATCTATCCTAACCCAAGTAACGGCTTATTTAATTTGCAATTAATAAATACAATTGAAAATGCAGAAATAAAGGTCAGAGATGTTTTAGGTCAGGAAATAATTTCAGAAAAACTAAGATCCAATAAAACAGAAATTGATCTTAGTAAATGTAATGCTGGAATTTATTTTCTTAACCTGCTTCAAGGCAATAAAATTCTTACGGTCCAAAAATTAATTAAGCAGTAAAATGAAAAAATTAATTTCTATCCTTTTAATTTCTTGCACTTTTGCAAAAGCGCAAACCTGGCAGCAATTGGGTGATTTTCCCGGCATTGATCGCGATGACGGAGCATCATTTGTAATTGGCAACAAAGCCTATTGTGGAACCGGCTTAGCGGCCGGAATGGGCACCAGCATTGACTTTTACAGTTTAGATCTGAGTTCAAATACTTGGACTACCATTTCCTCGATGCCTGCAGGAAAAAACCGTCAGTATGCTTGTGCATTTTCGAACGGGATCAATGGTTTTGTATTTGGAGGTGAATCAGGAGGAACAGATTTTAATGATCTGTGGATGTATTCGCCCTCCACAAATTTATGGACTGCAAAGCCTTCCAAGCCAGGAAATGGCGTTCGCGGCGCGGCCTGCTTTGTAATTGGAAATGTTGCATATATTATTGGCGGAGCTTATTCAACTACCGATGCCTTGAATGAAGTTTGGGCATACGATATGAGCTCAAATACCTGGACACAAAAAAACAACATGCCGTTTAATTGCTGGCGATCATCGGCCACAAGTTCGGGCGGTAAAGGATATTTGACGTTTGGAAGAGATGTTAACGGGCGCTTTAAAAAAGAATTGTATGAGTACGATCTTATTGCAGATAGTTGGACACTCATTAATAATTTTCCGAGTGCGGGAAGAGCATACGCCACAATGCAAAACATAAATAATGAGCTTGTAGTTTTTGCCGGATATGATACTTTGAATAACTACTATAATGATATCTGGACCTATAACATAACAGGCGCAAACTGGACTCAAAAAATTTCTTTACCAAGCTTTGGAAGAAAAGGCGGGATGGCTTTCACAAACAATTCCATTTTATATTACAGCACAGGTATTAATGTCACAAACACACGCCTTAGAGAGACCTGGATGGCTGCATTTCCCGTTGGGATTGAAGAATATGTAAAAAAAGAAAATATTTTAATTTACCCATATCCAACAAGAGATTTAGTTAACATCAAATTCCCTAAATCTATTTCACAAAAATTGGATTATAAAATTATTGACGCAAAAGGCTCAGTTGTTCTATCAGGAATATTTAATGAAATCCAGCAAATAGAAGTAAGTCAACTTAATCCCGGAATTTATCAAATAATTATCGGAGATTATACTTCTCGAGTATCAATTCAATAAATTCACTTTAGTGTTAAAGTTGCAAAGCCTTTGGCACCCAAGCATCCTTGGTTCCAAGCTCAGGACGACCATTCATTTTTAAATGCATAAATAATTCCATACGATAAGCGGCTAACCATTTAACAGGTGCGTTCATAATTGCTGCTCCTAAAACCATTTTTTCTTTCCAAGGCAATTCAACTTCCCGAGACCGCAAGTCTTGATCAGAAATGTTATTTATGTAGGATTGAATGATTACCCATTGCTCATCCAGTCTAGTTGGAAAATTTTCAATAGTCACAGTACTTCTGTGCTCCCCAATTACTTTTCGTACTTCCGGGGTTAAATCATTATCGATCATCCACCTTAAAATAACGGCACCAATGCTGGATAAATACTGCATCAATTCATATGTGCTTCTCATTTTTTCAGCCGGACGGAAATCCAAATCTTTTTGTTCAATTAAAGGGCTTAATTGTTTTAATAAAATAATTTCTCGTTCAATATTAAATAACAAATGGTCTTTGTACATATAGTGGTAATCTTAAAGGGTAAACTTAAAGATTGAATTGCCTTATTTCACAAAAATGATTCAACATTCTTTTCAATATTTAAACCTTTGGTTTATAACTGTGAATTAAAAAATTTTGCATATTCTCTAAATCTTGTTTTCTTTGCACTGCAATGACCATCGTTACTACATATAAACGAAAATGTAAGGCTCGCCGAGCCAACAAATAGTTCTGAAAGCTATGTGCTTTCCATTTTTTCACAGATCATTTCATTTTTATAATCATTAAACAGTATGCAAGTATTAAAATTTGGCGGAACAAGTGTAGGGAGTGCGGAACGCATTCAAAACCTGGTTACACTGGTTGCCAACAACGAAACAAAAATTGTGGTGCTATCTGCCATGAGTGGCACTACCAATGCCCTAGTTCAGATCAACGAGTCGCTTTATAATAAAGATTCTAAAAAAGCTAACGAACTCATTAATGCTTTAGAAGAAAAATATCGCGGAGAGATCTCTAAACTTTATAAAAGCGAAGAACATAAAACAAAAGCAGGTGACCTGATCTCTCATCACTTTAATTACATACGTGCTTTTACCCTTGACATGTTCACAGCCAACGAAGAAAAGGCTATTTTGGCTCAGGGCGAATTATTGAGTACCGCGATGTTTCATTTTTATTTATCTGAACAAAAAATAAAATCCGTTCTGTTACCGGCGCTTAATTTTATGCGCATCGATGAAAATGAAGAACCCGATCTTAAATACATTGAAACCAATTTAGGTGCTGAACTAAAAAAATATCCCGGAGATAATTTATTCATTACGCAAGGATACATTTGCCGGAATGCTTTTGGCGAAATTGACAATTTAAAACGCGGTGGCAGCGATTACACTGCTTCTTTGATCGGCGCAGCCATATATGCTAAGGAAATTCAGATCTGGACCGACATTGATGGCATGCATAATAATGATCCAAGGATCGTAAGTAAAACACATCCTATAAATAAATTGAGTTTTGATGAAGCGGCTGAGTTAGCTTATTTCGGAGCAAAGATCTTGCACCCCACTTGCATATTACCCGCGCAAAAAAGAAACATTCCCGTTCTGTTAAAGAACACAATGGATCCGAAAGCAGAAGGAACTTTAATTGCCAACATTGAAATAAAAGAAGGTATTAAAGCTGTTGCGGCAAAAGATGGGATTATTGCCATCAATATTAAAAGCGACCGAATGCTTCTGGCACACGGTTTTTTAAGGGCAGTTTTCGAGATCTTTGAACGTTACAAAACTTCTATCGACATGATCACCACATCGGAGGTGGCGGTTTCACTCACCATCGACAATTTAAAAAGATC
>JANYIQ010000027.1 GCA_025362575.1 Bacteroidia bacterium | reverse complement strand
TTTGATACCGAAACAACGGGCTTACCGCGTAATTATAATGCTCCTATCAGCGACTCCGACAACTGGCCACGAATGGTGCAGATCGCCTGGCAGTTACACGATGATAAAGGAAATTTACTGAACAGTAAGTCCATTATCATTCGCCCTGAAGGTTACACCATTCCCTTTAATGCAGAAACAGTTCACGGCATTTCTACGGCACGTGCTTTGGAATTTGGTGCGGATCTGAAAACAGTTTTGCAGGAATTTCAGACCGTTGTAGAACAAAGCACCTATTTATGCGGACACAATATCGAGTTTGATCTTAATATTGTTGGAGCAGAATTTTTAAGAGTTGGTTTATCGAATGCATTCGAAGGTAAAAGATCAATCGATACCAAAAACGATGAAACCACTGCATTTTGTGCCCTACCGGGTGGTCGTGGCGGGAAATTCAAATGGCCAACGCTTACTGAACTTTATCACAAATTATTTAACGATACCTTTGCAGAGGCTCACAACGCCGCATTCGACGTTAATGCTACCGCAAAAGTATTTTTTGAGATCTTAAAACGCGGCATTACCAAAGTAAACGAAATTTATACGGATGCTTTAGGCGATATTGTTTATCAGGAGCCTGATCTTTCTGAGATCCAAAAACAAGAGAATGACTGGAGAGAAAGGAAAGCAGCAGGCAGTAAGCAGGAGGCAGTTGGCACTAAGACAATTGACGAAGATTCTCTCAACTCTCAACTCTCAACTCTCAACTTCTCGCATTTACACAATCACACTCAGTTCTCTGTATTACAGTCTACCAGCGATGTAGAGTCTTTGGTTAAAAAAGCAGTTTCTTATAATAACAAAGCCGTTGCCTTAACCGATCATGGTAACATGTATGGTGCTTTTTTATTCTGGCAATCCATCGATAAACAAAACAAAGCCATTAAAACCAACAATGAAGCCATAACTAAAGGTGAAAAAGTTGGAGAAATTAAGAACGAATTAAAATGCATCATTGGATGTGAATTGAATATTTGCAAGAACCACTTAGACAAAACAAAACAAGATAATGGTTATACTCAGGTATTTTTAGCCAAGAACCGTTTGGGTTATCAGAACCTCTCAAAGCTAAGCTCTGTGGGGCTTATAGACGGTGCTTATTATGTGCCGCGTATTGATAAAGATCTTTTATTGAAATACAAAGAAGGTTTAATTGCGACTACAGGTTCATTAACTTCCGAAATTCCATCGCTTATTTTAAATGTGGGTGAACAGCAAGCCGAAGAAGCATTTCTTTGGTATAAAGAACAGTTTGGTGAAGATTTTTATGTGGAAATTAATCGCCACTCGCTTCCGGAAGAAGATCACATGAATACCGTATTGCTTGGTTTTGCTAAAAAACATAATGTAAAATATTTCGCAGCCAACAGTAATTACTATCTCGATAAAAAAGGTTCAGAGTCGCACGACATTTTATTATGCGTGAAAGACGGCGAAAAGAAGAACTCGCCAATAGGCCGTGGGCGAGGTTTCCGCTATGGCATGCCTAACAACGAATTCTATTTTAAATCGCCCAAAGAAATGGTTGAGCTTTTTGCAGATATGCCTGAAGCCATTGAAACTGTTGATGAAATTGTTTCTAAGATCGAACAATTCAAATTAGGCCGCGATGTATTGTTACCTAAATTTGAGATCACACAGGAATTCATTGAAGCCAACAAACCTGCCATAGAAGCCTCACACCAGCGAATTGTGGGTATGAAGGAAAAAGAGTGGGCTTCCAAAAATTTCTCGGAACAAATTATCACGGATCTTAAAGCAGAATGTGAATTCATTGCTCAGCAATTCATTTACATGACCTTTCTCACTTACGAAGGCGCAAAAAAACGTTATCCTGATCTTACTCCCGAAATAAAAGACCGCATTGATTTTGAACTGGCCACCATCGAAAAAATGGGTTATCCCGGTTATTTCTTAATTGTAGCCGATTTCATTTCTGAAGCCCGAAAAATGGGGGTTGCGGTTGGTCCGGGCCGTGGTAGTGCTGCCGGTTCAGCAATTGCCTTTTGTTTAGGAATTACCAATGTTGATCCGATCAAGTTCGATCTGCTCTTTGAGCGTTTTTTAAATCCCGATCGTATCAGCATGCCCGATATAGATATTGATTTTGATGATGAAGGCCGCGATAAAGTTATTAATTACGTTATTAAAAAATACGGTGCCAATCAGGTAGCCCAGATCATTACTTATGGCACCATGGGCGGTAAATCCGCGATTCGCGATGCAGCAAGGGTTTTAGACTTGCCTTTACCGGATGCTGATCGTTTAGCAAAAGCATTTCCGGATAGTCTTGAAGCAGATCTGCAAGCTTTATTAAAACCGGGCGGCATTGATCCAAAATATTTAGAGAAAATAAAAGACCGTCGAGAAATTGTAGACCAATCACACAACTTCCGGAAATTGTCTGAAGAAAAAACTCCGGAAGCAGATGTACTCCGACAAGCTTACGAACTCGAAGGTTGCTTGCGTAACACCGGTATACATGCATGCGGCGTTATTATTACGCCCGACGACATGGTAAAATATGTTCCGGTTACAAAGGGTAAAGACAGCGACATGCTGGTTACTCAGTTTGATAACTCGGTTGCAGAATATGCAGGCCTTCTCAAAATGGACTTCTTAGGTTTAAGAACACTCACCATTATTAAAGATGCATTGCATTTTGTAAAAGTAACTCAGGGCATCGATATCGACATAGATGCCATTGATCTGAACGATAAAAAAACACTGGAATTATTTACCCGGGGCGAAACCAACGGAATATTTCAGTTTGAAAGTCCCGGAATGCAAAAGCATTTAAAGGATCTAAAGCCTGATAGTTTCAATGATCTGATTGCCATGAACGCCTTGTATCGCCCGGGACCGATCGCCTACATCCCTAACTATATCAAGCGTAAACATGGTCTGGAAAAGATCACTTATGACCTACAAGGTATGGATGAATACCTTCAGGAAACCTATGGTATTACGGTTTATCAGGAACAAGTAATGCGTTTAAGTCAGAAGCTTGCCAATTTTACAAAAGGTGATGCGGATACTTTACGTAAAGCGATGGGAAAAAAACAGAAAGATGTTCTTGATAAAATGAAGAGCAAATTTCTGGAAGGATGTTTAACTAACGGTCACGACACTACCATTGCCGAAAAAGTTTGGAAAGACTGGGAAGCCTTTGCGAGTTACGCTTTTAATAAATCGCACTCTACCTGTTATGCTTATGTGGCCTTTCAAACCGCTTACATCAAAGCACACTACCCTGCCGAGTTCATGTCTTCGGTATTGAATCATTCCGGAAGTATTGAGAAGATCTCTTTCTTCATGGAAGAATGCAAACGTATGGGATTAAAAGTTCTTGGTCCGGATGTGAATGAAGGATTTGGAAAATTCGGCGTTATTCCGGGCACCAATAACATTCGTTTCGGAATGGCCAGTATTAAAGGCGTTGGAGAGAATACAGTAAACAACATTATTGAAGAACGCAAACTGAATGGCAAATATATTTCGGTATTTGATCTGGCAAAACGATTGGACAGCAAAAGTGTAAATAAAAAATCACTGGAAGGTTTAGCTTTAGCAGGAGGCTTTGATAGTTTTGAAGGTGTTAATCGTGCAATGTTCTTTGTGCCGGATATGGACGGACAAACTTTAACCGACCGGATGATCAAATACGGTAATCAGATCAACAATGGGAACGATACTTCGCAGGCGAGTTTATTTGGCGGCGAAGATGAAATTGCGATCACTGAACCGGTTTTACCAAAAATAGAACCTTGGGGCACTTTAGATCAGTTATCCAAAGAAAAAGAAGTTGTAGGATTTTATATTTCAGGGCACCCGCTCGATCCGCACCGAATGGTACTGGAACATAAGTGTAATGCTAATTGCATGCAGTTAAAAGCAGGTTTAGAGCCATTTAAAGGTAAGGAAATTACTTTCGGAGGCATAGTAACGGCCTGCGAACACCGCACCAGTAAAACCGGAAACGCCTTTGGTAAGATCATCATAGAAGATTATAATGGTGCCATGGAACTAATGTTATTTGGTAAGGATTATGTGGAGTTCAACAAATTCATGGTACAGAATTTATTCGTGTTCATAAAAGGCCGGGTGCAAGAGCGCTATAATCAGCCCGGAAGTTTAGAGCTGAAAGTTTTAAAAATTGAATTATTGGAGAGTTTAAAAGAAACAATTTTCAGTAATATAAAGATAAAACTGGATGTGAACAGCTTGAACGAAGAATTGATCGCTAATCTCGAAGCTTTATTTAAAGGCAACAGTGGTAAGTGCAATGTTGAGTTTTTTGTAGAAGACACAACTGAGAACGTTTCGGTAAAATTGCATTCTAAAGGGTTCAAAGTGGCGGTGAATAATGATCTTACAATGGCTTTAGACCGAATGACAGATATAGCTTATGAGTTGAATTAATTTTAAAAGGATGTTGTAACTTATATTTGAATTCATTATATTTGATTATCCAATTTAAAACTATGAAATCAAAATACACTTTACTTGCTGCGGCCCTAGTTATAGCCTTAGGCTCTACACAATGCAAAAAGAAATCGAGTGATCCTGCTACCGAAGACCCTGCTCCTACTGCTCCTTCGGGATCAAGTAACATTTCAGACGTTTTTGCGGCCAGCGGTTCTCAGGCTCAAAATGTTCAGGTGAGCGGAACAACAGCACAAACTATTACTGTTAATGGTGTACAGATCGAGATCCCGGGTAATGCCTTTTTAACAAGTGTTGGCGGTGCCGTTACAGGAACCGTAGGACTTACCGTAAAAACCATATTAAACAAACGTGAGATAATTCTTTCAGGAGCTGGTGCCAATTCCGCAGGAGCTAAACTTGTTGCTACAAAAGGTTGTGTTAAAATCACTGCTACCCAAAATAGTCAGTCCCTACGTTTAAACACCGGTGGCGGTTTTGTAATTGATGTTTCTTCTCCTACAAATACAACTACTGCCAGTGCTAAAAAACTATATGCTCCAAAAGTTACAGCCTCCGATTCTACAAAGTTCTGGTCAATTGAAAATGATACCACTTCTGTTCCTGTTACTTTTTCGGGAGGTTCATATCACTATCGTGCCAGTTTAGACTCTCTTAAATGGCTGAACGTTGGCTCACAATGGGATACTACGGGTTCAAAAACTCCTGTAATTGTTAATTTACCTTCGCAATTTAATAAAACAAATACGGTTGTGTATGTTTCCTTTAATGGAAGCCTAACTGTTGGTGCTCTATTTGAGGTTAGTGCTAACAAATTCAGAATTCCAAATATGCCGATCGGTAAAGGCATCACCTTCGTTGTGATCTCGATCATCGACGGTCAGTACTATTCCGCAATCATGACAGACACTATCAAACCTCTTCCTGTTTCATTAAGTCCTGTTTCGGTAACATATGCGCAGTTACTAACGCAACTAACCGCTTTGCCATAATTTTAGTCATCAAATTATTTAAAGGCTGCCGTAAAAAGCGGCCTTTTTTTATTATTTTTAGAGGATAATGAAAGTACAAATACTCAAGTTTTTTACCCGACCTTATACTCTTTTGATCGCACTTTCATTTTGCGTTTTTTCTTGTTCGGAAAAACAAAAAACAAAAGAAAAGCCGTCAGATCAACTAACACTTTCAAAAGAAGTTGATCGAATCATTCAAGATACTTCATCGGTAAGTCCTTTAGTGGATAGTTTAAAAATACAATTTCAATATTCTGAAACTAATGATCAGATACTTATTCTTGGAGAACTGGCCGAAAGCTGGCGACCGTATTCATTTATTTTAGCAAGTGAAGAATTGAAACAAAGCCTCAAACAGCAATTCTTAAAAGGAGAAGGAGACGCTAATTGTAAATTAGGAATTTATTATTGTCGGAAATTTTATTTCGATTCGGTGGATATTTGTCTGACCAAAGCAATTGATCTATCTGCAAAAAATAATTTTAATGATATATTGGCTCAGGCCCTCTCTTGGCAGGCCGAAGCTTTAAGGCAGTCGGGAGATAATGATAAAGCACTTAAAACACAGGATAAAGCCATTGCAATTGCATCAAAGATCAACGACAAAAAACGCCTGGCATTTTGTTATTTATCAAAAGGTCCGCGGTATGCCGTTTGTCGTCAACCGGTATTCATTAAGCTATGAATTTTCCGCAGGCTTGCTGGCGCAACGAGCAAAAACAGCCGATCAATGTCGAACGGTTTGCCGAGCAGGGGAATATTCAGTTGGGTTTTGAGGCGTGCTAACGAGAGGGGCAACGTGCGTTCGCGTGCGGTCATCAGGATAAAAGCATTTTTTTGGGCAAGGTGCGGCTCGTGTTCGGCGATCATGCGCAGCACTCCTGGCCCATCCAGGCGGGGCATCATCACAT
>JANYIQ010000258.1 GCA_025362575.1 Bacteroidia bacterium | reverse complement strand
ACAACTTCTTAGAATCTTGGGGTGATGCCAATCCAAAAGCGGGTCATTTCAGTTTACAACAGCCAACCATCAATCCTATTTTTGCTGCACCGCGTTACGAAGGTACACGTCAGTTTCAGGATTCATTATTAAAATGGGCCGGTGTTAGATCAGATTATTATACATACTTGCAGGCCTACTGGCAAAATCATATTTTCCCTCAACAAGGTAAATTCTTAGATTTTGCTTCTTTCTGGGCGCATACTTTACATGACGGTACTTTAAAAGTTACTGTTTATAAAGACGCTCCGGCAGTAGTAATGGCAAAAGATTCTGCCGGAAAACCAATCATGGCAGGCGTTGCAGCTATCATTAACGCGATCACTGATTCTACAAAAACAGAAGAAGTGAAACCGGTTAAAGAAGAGGTTGTAGCAACAGAAACACTTCCTACACCTGATTATGGAAAAGCTGCTTCAATGGCAGGTTCTGCAAAAGGTGGTGCAATGGAATTATTTGTTTACGAAAAAGTAAGCATTGGTAACGGTAACCAAAGTAATAATCCTTGGTTAATGGAATTACCTGATCCTATTACAAAAACAACTTGGGATAACTACATCACAATGGCTCCCGAAGATGTTAAAGAAGCTGGCTTACACGAAATGTTACGTCAGGATATCATTGGTTCTATCGTTGATCTTACTGTAAACGGTATCACTATTCAGGTTCCTGTTTTCCCTCAGCCGGGACAAGCTCGCGGAACTGTTGGTTTAGCTGTAGGTTATGGCCGTAAAGCAGATACTTATAAAGTAGCAAATGGTGTTGGTGTTAATGCATACCAGTTCTTAAGCTGGACAAATGATACCATTCAGGCAATTGCCGGTGCAGTAACAATTACACCAACTTCTGAAACTCATCAATTCGCTTCTACACAAATTCACCATACTATTATGGCGCGTGAAGAAGCAATTTTACGTGAAGTTTCTTTAAAAGAATTCAAATCAAAAGATCAGGAAGAGTGGAATCCGAAAGTAACAATGACAACGGAGAATGGAAAAACTCCTGTTGGTAAAGTTGACTTATGGAATGAATTTGACCGCCCTCAGCACAAATGGGGATTAACCATTGACATGACAACATGTATTGGTTGCGCTGCTTGTGTGGTAGCTTGTTCGGTTGAAAATAACGTTGCTGTAGTTGGTAAGAAAGAAGTTGGAAAAACACGTGATATGTATTGGTTACGTATCGACCGTTATTACAGTTCAGATATGACCAAACACAGAGCCGAAGAAGAAGGTAATGTTGGTTACAAACAAATGTATTTAGATATGGAGACTCCTTCGAACAATCCGAAGGTAACTTTCCAGCCAATGATGTGTCAGCACTGTAATCACGCTCCTTGCGAAACTGTTTGTCCGGTATTAGCTACCAGCCACAGTAACGAAGGTGTGAACATGATGACTTACAACCGTTGCATTGGTACTCGCTATTGCGCAAATAACTGTCCGTTCAAAGTACGTCGTTTCAACTGGTTTAACTATAACGCTAATGCTTGGTTTGCGGATGTGAATCCTGCACAACAAGAATTAGGCCGCATGGTTTTAAATCCGGATGTTGTTGTTCGTAGCCGCGGTGTTATGGAAAAATGTTCAATGTGTACTCAGCGTTTACAGGCAGGTAAATTAGTTGCTAAAAAAGCTGGTGCTCCAATTGTTGATGGTGCAATTAAAACTGCATGTCAGCAGGCTTGTCCTACAAACGCAATTATGTTTGGTGATGCTAACGATGAAAAATCGGAAGTAACAGCATGGCGTAATAACGAAAGAAACTACTACTTACTTGAAGAAGTAGGTATCAAGCCAACTGTATCTTATTTATTGAAAGTAAGAAATCAGGAAGAGCCAATGTTAGTTGAAGAAAAAGGCGCTAAGCACGAAGAACATAAATCTGAAAAGTCTGAAGAGAAACATTCTTAATATATTAATTAAACACAAAAACAAGATATGCACGCAGAATCAGAAATCAGGGAACCGTTAATTTTAGGTACGAAGACGTACCGACAAATTACTGATGATATTATTGCCCCTATTGAAGGTAAAGCATCACGTGGATGGTATATATTACTTACCTTTTGTTCATTATCCTTTTTATGGGGCATAGGCAGTTTAGCTTACACCATTGGTGTGGGTATTGGTGCCTGGGGTTCTAATAATGGTGTTGACTGGGCTTGGGATATCACTAACTTCGTTTGGTGGATCGGTATTGGTCACGCCGGAACTTTAATTTCTGCAGTGTTATTATTATTCCGTCAGAAATGGCGTATGGCGATTAACCGTTCGGCTGAAGCGATGACAATTTTCGCTGTAATGTGTGCAGCTATTTTCGTAATGCTTCATACCGGCCGTCCTTGGTTAGATTATATGTTATTTCCATTGCCAAATCAATTTGGTTCTTTGTGGCCTAACTTTAACTCGCCATTATTATGGGACGTGTTTGCGGTATCAACTTACTTCACTGTTTCATTAGTATTCTGGTACATTGGTTTAATTCCTGATTTTGGAATGATCCGTGACCGTGTAATTAAGCCTTGGCAAAAGAAAATGTACAGCTTCTTAAGTTTCGGTTGGGGCGGTAGTGCTCGTCACTGGAGCCGTTTCGAAGAAACATCTTTAGTGCTTGCCGGTCTCTCCACACCGTTAGTATTCTCGGTTCACTC
>JANYIQ010000125.1 GCA_025362575.1 Bacteroidia bacterium | reverse complement strand
TCAATTCCAATGCTTCGGTAGAAGTAATAACTCTTTTTTTATCGATCTCAATAAATGGCAAACTCGCCGGTTTAGAACCTGTTGCAATGATTGTTTTTGCTGATTCGATCTGTTCCTTTTTTCCGTCGGCACCCGCAATTTCAATAGTTGTTTTATTAACGAAACTTCCATGTCCATTATAAACCGTGATCTTATTTTTTTTCATCAAAAAAGAAATTCCATCGCAGGTCATTTTAACAACACCGCGTTTGCGTTCCACCATTTGTTTCAAATTCACTTTTGGTGTATTGATATCGATACCATGCTCTTTAAAATTATGCATAGCATTATGAAAATGCTCTGATGAATCGAGCATGGCCTTTGATGGAATACAACCCACGTTTAAGCAGGTTCCTCCTAAAGTATTGTAACGCTCTATCAAAGCAGTTTTCATTCCTAATTGTGCACAGCGAATGGCCGCAACGTATCCGCCAGGACCTGAACCTATAATTGTTACATCGAATTTTTCCATAGACTATTTTTTATTTTAGAAGTACTAATGTACATTCTTTCTGCTTGAAAATCAAAATCAATTCACATTGTTTGGTTTCCTCTTGAACCAACTGAAAACGATCAGTAGGAGAGAAAAGAATGTAGCAGAATAGGAGATCAGATCTCCGAATCTTACAAAAAATGTTTTAGTAGTATTCAAAGATACCTCTCCATTAATAATTGCAAATTCCCAGTATGGCTGAGGCTGATCTATGTTACCATACTCATCAATAAAGCAGGAGATCCCTGTGTTGGCTGAACGAATAACCTGTTTGCGGGTTTCAATGGCGCGCAGCCTGGCATAACTCAAATGCTGACGATGCCCCGGCGTATCGCCCCACCAGCCATCGTTTGTAATAATGGAAATAACCTCAGCGCCATTGCGGATGTATTCTGTCATATAATCGCCATAAGCACTTTCATAACAAATTGCCGGAGCAAGGTTTATTTTATAGAAAGGGTCCTTAAAAACAGTGCGGTCTTTCTGACGCGCCAAACTACCGCTGGTTCCGCCCAACTCAATGGCAAAGCGCTCAAAATACTGAAAGAACCAGGGGAATGGCAGACACTCAACACCCGGCACCAATTTCGATTTATGATAAAAGCTGCATTTGTTAGATGTATCAATATAAATGGCAGTATTATAAGAATCGTAGTAATCGTTGGAGTTATTGTATTTTCTGGCCGTTGGTGTTTTTGTTTCACCGGGTTCAAATTCATGGATCGTTCCTGCGCCGGTTAAAATAGAAGCTTTTGGGAAATGAACGCGCATTAAGGTCACGAGATTTTTTAACTGCGGGGATTCAGTATATGTGTTTTCCAAAATGTCTTCACAGATAAATGTCTCCGGTAAAACTACCAACTGGGTTTCTTTATTCAGTTTGGAGCTACTGAGTTGCTGATGCAATTGATTTAACTGTACATTGAATTCTAAAACAAATTTATCGTTGTATGGATCTATGTTGGGTTGTATGACCGTGACATTTATTTTCCGGCTTGGTTCAATATTTCTGATCCCTAGAATGATAAATGAAATGGCAATTGGAATAAAAACAACAGCCATGGGTTTTATCCAGGCTTTAATATCTTTTGTTCCGTTTAAAATTATTTTAGCAATTAAAATGTTTGCGACAAGTGCCCAGGCTGTACCGCCTGACGGACCGGTGATCTCGAACCACTGAATAAAATTTACGGTGTTCGCAAAACTGTTACCAATGGCCAACCAAGGCCAGGTAAGATCCCAAAGTGTATTGCCCCACTCCCATGCCAGCCAAAGGGGAATGAATAACCAGAAATTTAATTTGTTATGAAACTTTTGTTCGAGATTATACCAGATAGACACCACCCAGCTCATCAAAAGCGCATTGCAGATTATTGCCATAGCTGCTCCGCCAAATGAAGCATTGTACATCCACCAGGTAGAAAATAAATTCCATACAAAAAAAGCCACATAAGAAATGCCCCAGATCTTTAATCCCTTTCTGCGGCCATTAGAGTTATGAATGGAATTGATCGCTACAAACAAAGGAACCAATCCCACAAAAATAAAAAGCGTGTAGGGCTTGTACCAAGCGGCTGCTAAAAAGAGGCCGCTGAGTATGGCAAATGCTATGTTGGAGAATTTTTTCAAACGACTATTTTATGCCACTAAAACACCAAAAAACACAATCCCGATAGCAATCGGGACCACGAAATGATCTAGTGGGATTTAGTGCATTTGTGGCTAATTTAATTAGCCATGACAATTTTTATATTTTTTTCCGCTGCCGCAAGGACAAGGATCATTACGTCCAACATTTTTTTCAACGCGCACCGGTTGTTGTTTTGGTTTTTGTTGTTCGTTGGCTTCTTTTACTTCTTCTTCGTTACGGCTCTCAACTAATTTTTCCTTTTTTACCTGAGGTGCTTCCTGAGTAAATTTAGCTTTCTGAAGTTCATTTGTGTTTTCATCAGAAGGTAAAGTACCTTTCATTAAAAACGAAACAGCATCTTTACTTGTTTTAGAGATCATGTCTCTGAACAAATTGAAAGATTCCAATTTATAAATTACCAAAGGATCCTTTTGTTCCAAGGAAGCATTTTGAACCGATTGCTTAAGATCATCTAATTCACGTAAATGTTCTTTCCATGAATCATCGATCATTGCCAATACAACTGCTTTTTCAAATTCCAATATCAATTCTTTACCTTTTGAATCATAAGCTCTTTTAAGATTTGCCATGATCTGTAAGCCCCTTATACCATCGGAGAACGGCGTTACAATGTTCTCGAACTGATTATTTGGATTCGTGTAAACATCTTTCACAACCGGAAAAGCCATTTCGGCTAACACTTCCGATTTTTGTTCGTAATGTTTCAAGGCAGAATAAAATAATTTCTCTACCGCATCAATTTCGCGGGTAGAATTAAATTCTTTTTCATCGAACGGACTTTCAATTCCGAAATTCTTGATGCACTCCAAAGTGAAGGCCTCGAAATCTTTTTGTCCCTGGTATTCTGTTACAATACTTTCAGCAACTTCATAGATCATGTTGGCAATATCGATGCTTAAACGTTCTCCGTAAAGTGCGTTGCGACGACGTTTATAAATAACATCACGCTGAGCATTCATCACATCATCGTATTCGATCAAACGCTTACGTGTACCAAAGTGATTCTCTTCTACTTTCTTTTGGGCACGCTCAATGGATTTGGTGATCATGCTGTGCTGAATTACTTCACCATCCTGCAATCCCATTCTGTCCATTAAAGAAGCAATACGCTCGCTTCCGAATAAACGCATTAAGTTGTCTTCCAGAGAAACGAAGAACTGCGAACTTCCCGGATCACCCTGACGACCGGCACGACCGCGTAACTGTCTATCGACACGACGTGACTCATGACGCTCTGTTCCAATAATTGCTAAACCACCGGCATCTTTAACACCGGGGCCTAATTTAATATCTGTTCCACGACCTGCCATGTTGGTAGCAATGGTAACGGTTCCCGCCTTACCGGCTTCGGCAACAATTTCCGCTTCCCTCTGGTGAAGTTTCGCGTTCAGTACGTTATGCTTAATGCCTCGCAATTTTAAAGTGCGGCTTAATAATTCAGAGATCTCAACCGAAGTTGTACCAACTAATACCGGGCGACCAGCTGCAACTAATTTTGCAGTTTCTTCAATTACTGCATTGTATTTTTCGCGTTTTGTTTTGTAAACAAAATCCTGTTCGTCTTTACGGGTAATTGCTCTGTTGGTAGGAATAACGATCACATCCAACTTATAAATATCCCAGAATTCCTGCGCTTCCGTTTCTGCTGTACCGGTCATGCCCGCCAGCTTATTGTACATGCGGAAATAATTCTGTAACGTAATTGTTGCGTAGGTTTGAGTAGCCGCTTCGATCTTCACGCTTTCTTTCGCTTCAATGGCCTGGTGTAATCCATCGCTATAACGGCGGCCTTCCATGATACGGCCGGTTTGTTCATCTACAATCTTAATTTGTCCGCCATCAATTACATACTCCACATCTTTTTCAAAAACAGTGTATGCCTTCAATAATTGATTTACGGTATGAATACGTTCGCTTTTTACACTGAACTCACGCATCACTGTTTCTTTGCGTAATAATTTCTCTTTAGGATCGGTAACATTTTTTTCAATGTCGGCCACTTCATCACCCACATTCGGAATCACGAAAAAATTCGCGTCTTCGCTGTTGGTGGTCATTAGATCAATCCCTTTTTCGGTCAGATCCACCGAATTATGTTTTTCATCGATCACAAAATAAAGTTCCGCATCTATTTTATGCATTTCCTTATTCTGATCCTGCATGTAGTAGTTCTCTGTTTTCTGAAGCAAAGCTCTTACGCCATTCTCACTTAAAAATTTAATGATAGCACCGCTCTTCGGTAATCCGCGGTAAGCACGTAACAAAGGAATGCCGGCTTCTTTCTCTTTACCTTCAGCAAATAATTTTTTTGCATCGGTAATGCAGGTCAACACATATTGTTTTTGTGCACTTACAATTTTCTCAACACGTGGTTTGAATTCGTTGAACTCATGTTTATCACCCTGAGGCGTTGGACCTGAAATGATCAACGGCGTTCTTGCATCATCAATTAAAACTGAATCGACCTCATCCACAATGGCAAAATTAGCTTTGCGTTGTACAAGGTCATCAATGCTACGCGCCATGTTATCACGAAGGTAATCGAAACCAAATTCGTTATTTGTTCCATAAGTAACATCGCACATATATGCGGCGCGGCGCTCAGGTGTATTGGGTTCGTGCTTATCGATACAATCCACGCTTAAACCGTGGAACTGAAACAAAGGAGCATTCCATTCGCTATCACGTTTTGCTAAGTAATTATTCACGGTTACTAAGTGAACACCGCGTCCTGAAAGTGCATTTAAGAAAACAGGTAAAGTGGACACTAAAGTTTTTCCTTCACCTGTTGCCATCTCAGCAATTTTTCCCTGATGCAGAACCATACCACCTATGAGCTGCACATCGTAATGCACCATATCCCAGGTTAATTCTGCTCCTGCGGCTGTCCAGGTATTTTTCCAGATTGCTTTTGCACCGCGTATCTCAACATGTTTTTGTTGTTTAGAAAGGTTGGTGTCAAAATCGTTTGCGGCAACTTCTAATTCCTTATTTTCTTTGAAACGGCGTGCCGTTTCTTTTAGGATCGCGTATGCTTCCGGTAAAATATCATTTAAAACTTCTTCGATCTTGCCGGTAATTTTTTCTTCGATCTCATCGATCTCCTTATATAATTCTTCTTTGGCATTTACATCCATCGCAGGATCAGTTTCAATTTTCTGGCGAATGGCTGCGATCTCAGAATTTTCTTCTTTTAAGTTTTCCTGAATGGTGTCTTTTAATTTTTTTGATCTTGCACGCAATTCATCGTGGGAAATGGAAGATAAAGTGCTGAATATTTTATTTATTTCTTCAACAACCGGTTCAATATTTCTGATGTCTTTTTCTGACTTTGTACCTAATATTTTTTTGAGAAACGTTAACATAGTATTTTGCGAAATTTATAAGCTATCAAAGGTAGCAAAAAATGAGGATTTTGAAAGTTTCCAAAGCCTCTAACAACCAATAAATTGGCTTTTTTAACTGCCTGTCGGTCTTATTTATCAAATTCTGTGCCCTGACCATAAAAGCAGTCAATATGGCCAATTAAAAGACAAAGTCTGCCATTTATGAATTGAGTTTTTGCATTTGTGTTTAAAAGCCTATTTTAGTGAGAGTTAAATGACTCCTCGTTTCGTCAAATATTTAGTGTTCATCATGCTGCTGAAATTTTCTATTTTACCGGCTCAGCAATACTATTTCAAAAATTACACGGCCGAGAACGGATTACCCTTTGTACAGGTGGCGTGTATGTTTCAGGACAGCAAAGGTTATTTATGGACCGGCGGTTATGGCGGATTAAGTCGATTTGACGGCAAAACATTTCTAAATTTTTCGCCTAAAAATGGGCTGATCAATCACAACGTTAATGCCATTTGCGAAGGCGATTCGGGCATTATTTATGTTGCTACCGACAAAGGTTTAAGTGCCATTAACAATAGATCGATCGCTAACTACGGCGCCAAAGAAGGTTTACCTGCAATTCGTCTAAATGCTTTGGCTTTTATTAAAGATCATGGACTATTTCTTGGGTCAAAAAAAGGTTTATTCAATCTTAAAGCTAAAAAAATATCGATTTTAAACGACTTCAAGGATAAAGAAATAAAATGCCTTTTAGTTTTTTCGAAGAATATACTTTGTGTTGGAACATCTAACGGTTTGCTCTTTTATAACCTGGAAACAAAAGTTACTACCCGGCAACTCGGGTTAGATGACGAACGTATCAATTGCCTTGCAAAATGCTCCGAGACCGGACGTTTACTAGTAGGTACGATTAACGGATTTTCGATCATTGAAAGTTTAGAAAAAAAACCTTCGAATTTTCATATACAAAATGGGTTGATCGATGAAAACATTACTTCCGTTCTCTGCGAAAACAGATCAAGTATCTGGATAGGTTCGGCAAATGGATTATTGAAATTTAATGGTAATGAGTTTTCGTTCTATAATTTATACAACGACAATAACGCCAATAACATTCTGTGTATAATTAAAGATTTTGAAAATAATATCTGGATCGGAACACATAACAGTGGTTTATATAAATACCGCGATAATGCTTTCTCAAGTTTTAGCAAACAGGAAGCGATCGGCAACACCCTGATCTTCCAGATCTTTCGCGATAAAAAAGGAGACCTTTGGTTTTGTACTGAAACCGGGGTTTTCAAATATTCTCAGGGATTTTTCAAACACTATACAACAAAAGATGGCTTAGCCGACAATTATTGTGACGCTGCAATGGAAGATGATGATGGAACCATTTGGTTTTGCACCAATAAAGGAATTTCGAAATTGAAAAATAACACATTCCAAAATTTCACTTCAGCGCAAGGCTTCCAAATTAAAGGGCCCCTTTCGGTTATTTACAAAGACTCTAAAAAAACAATCTGGGTGGGCGGCCAAACAGGATTAGCTGCATTTAAAAAAACAAATGGAGCTTATATCGCCTCGTATTATACACTTAAGAATATTGATAATGAATATGGCGTTTCGGCTTTTGTTGAAGACAAAAACGGTGGACTGTGGGCCGGTACATCGTATAATGGCCTTTACAAATTTGAAAACGATCATTTTGAAGCTCAGTCAAAAATTTCAAACGTTGTAACACCTGAATCGTATTTCACATTGTTGTGTGATAAGAACAATGTGATCTATGGCGCTACATTGAACGGTTTATGGGTATATAATGTGAATACCGGCAAGCAAAATTTTATTTCAGAGAATGAAGGACTGAACTCTGAACTCCTATATTCATTGCGATTAAGTGAAAATGAGAACGCATTATGGATCGGAACAAATCAGGGTATCAATAAATTGAATTTGAAAAAATATCTTGCGTCAAATATCATCGAGATAACTTCTTACGGCAAAGCAGATGGATTTACCGGTGTTGAATGTAACTCTTACGGTATTTGGGAAGACGTTGATAGTACATTTTGGTTTGGAACAGTTAGTGGCGTAGTTAAGCACGAACCCAAATCTATCAAAAAGAATGAAGAATTAACGAAAACGTATATTCAATCTATAAAAGTCTTGAATGAAGATACAGTTTTAAAGAACGGAAGTATACTTCCGTACAATTATAACAACATTGCTTTTTATTATCGCGGTATTTGTTTTACGAATCCCGACAAGGTTCTATACATCAAAAAACTAAATGGTTTTGAAAGTAAGTGGTCGGAGCCAAGCACAGAAGACTATACCAAATACGCCAGTTTGCCGCCCGGTACCTATACCTTTCAGGTAAAGAGCTGCAATAATGAGGGTATCTGGGAAATTGAGCCCGCTGAGTTCTCTTTCGAAATTAAAACGCCTTATTTTAAAACCTGGTGGTTCACTTTTTCAATTGTTGCATTCATATTTTTGATATTGTTTTCAATATTTCAGATCCGTGTTCGGAATATTCGTAAAAAAGAAAAGGCCGAATTTGAAACTCAGGTAGAGATCTCGAAGGTTGAATTAAAAGCTCTGCGTGCGCAAATGAATCCGCATTTTGTTTTCAATTCACTCAACTCTATTCAGCATTATATTTTAAATTCCAACATCAATGAAGCTGCCAAGTACCTCAATAAATTTGCCAAGCTCATCCGTATCATTTTAAATAATTCAGAAAAAGCAATGGTTACGGTTAACGAAGATGTAGAATCGCTCACGCTTTATTTAGAACTGGAACAAATGCGTTTCGATGGTAAATTTGATTATAGCGTGAATATTGATGAATCGATAGATGCGGATTATGATGAGATCCCGCCAATGCTGATGCAGCCTTATCTTGAAAATGCCATTTTACATGGATTAAATCCAAAAATTGAAAAAGGACATTTAAAAATTGATATTTTTACAAAAAACAATTACATTGTGTGTAGAATTACAGACGATGGAATTGGAAGGGACAGTGCAGGAGAAATTAAACGTACTCAGCCCGGCCAGCAACACAAATCATTAGGTATGAAAATTACAAGCGAAAGAGTTAGAATTTTAAATGCGATCCATAATTCAACACTCAGTGTTTCGGTAACCGATCTAAAAGATGAACATCAAAAAGCCGTTGGTACAATGGTTGAAATTTACATTCCCCACTTAAAATAAATATTATGATAAAAGCACTGGTAATAGAAGATGAACAAAAAAGCCGCGAGATGATGGTGATGTTGATCGAAAGAAATTGTCCGCAATTACAGTTAGTTGGTGCGGCCAAGAACGTAAAAGAAGGTGTTGAGTTGATAAATTCACTTAATCCTGATCTGATCTTTTTAGATATTTCCATGCCCGATGGCACGGGCTTTGATTTGCTGGAGCAGGTTCAGGGGAAAAAATTTGAAATTATTTTTACAACAGCAACTGATAAGCACGCGCTTAAAGCCATTAAGTACAGCGCCTGCGATTACATTTTAAAACCTATTGATGTTGATGAATTGAAAGCTGCAGCCGAAAAAGTTGCCTTAAAGAAAAATGCAATTCCTTCAATGGAAAATCTTCAATTCCTTATACAGCAATTCAAAAAAGCAGATGATAATTATCAGAAAATAACCTTGCCAACGGGGAATGCATATGAGATCGTGAACATAAAAGATATTATTCGCTGTGAAGCAGATGCGAGTTATACCCATTTCTATTTGGTAGGAGGAAAAAAATTAATGATCTCGGCCAGCTTAAAACATTACGAAGATCTTTTGCCGGAGAATGATTTTATCAGAATTCATCATCAACACCTCATAAACATGCAACATGTAACACGCTTTTTAAAACAAGATGGTGGTTACGCGGTTATGAGTGATGGCACACAAATTGAAGTATCGCGTCGTAAAAAGGATGCCTTCATGGAGCGCCTGAATAGGGTTTAGCTCCAAACCCTATAGTTCACGCGTCATTGCGAGGAGGAACGACGAAGCAATCTTTTTGAATACAGATTGCTTCACTACACTCCGTTTCGTTCGCAATGACGAAAACAATCCGAATAACCAATTTGTGAAAAACAACCACTTATAAAGAAAAACCCGCCACTTGTTAAGCGGGTCTTTTTTTGCGCTAAAAGCGGTTGTAACTTTACTGTACGTTCTTTGCTAAGGGTTTTTGTTTAGTTTTACTAAACCTTAATAACGCCACCAATGTGTCTCTGCGGGGATGTGCATATTGGTGGCTTTTTTATTTTAGCCACTAGATCTCAAAAAACACAAAATCCCACCAAAAAAATTTAGCGGGATTTCGAGCTTTAGTGTTTTTGTGGGGAAATTTAATGATGATGCCCATGTTCTCCGTGAACGTGACCGTGATCTAATTCTTCGGTAGTTGCATCACGCACTTCTAAAACTTCACCTACAAAATGTAAGTCATGACCGGCTAATGGATGATTAAAATCCATGGTAACCGCTTCGTCAGAAATTTCCAATACTTTTCCGATCAATTGATTTCCATCCTGATCATGCATAGCAATATCCGCTCCTAATTTCACGCGCTCATCATCAAATTTTCCGTCAACTATAAATGATTCCTTATTCACTTTTACGATATAATCTTTTTCTACTAAACCATATCCTTTTTCAGCAGTAATTCTAAAATCGAATTTATCGCCTTTTGATTTTCCGTTCAAATTTGCCTCAAAATCCGGTAATAATTGTCCGAAACCAAAAAGAAAAACAAATGGTCTTTCAACACTGGTTTGTTCTACTAATTCTTCAGAACCTCCATTAAGACTTGCTGTTAAGTGGTAGTTTACTGATACTGCTTTTTCTTCTGCTATTTTCATGTTATTTTAATTTAATTTCTAGTCAAGACGCAGAGTCAGGTAAGAAATGGTTTTACATTTATTAATTGATATCAAATTTAATTCCTTGTGCCAGTGGCAATTTTGTACTCCAGTTCATGGTGTTAGTTTGACGACGCATATAAACTTTCCAGGCATCTGAACCACTTTCTCTTCCGCCTCCTGTTTCTTTTTCGCCACCAAATGCCCCGCCAATCTCGGCACCTGAAGTTCCGATGTTCACATTTGCAATTCCGCAATCGCTTCCCATAGCTGATAAAAATAATTCAGCTTCACGCATGTTAACCGTCATGATAGCCGAGGACAAACCTTGAGGAACTCCATTTTGCATGGCAATGGCTTCTTCAATAGTTTTGTATTTCATGATGTATAAAATAGGAGCAAATGTTTCGTGCTGCACAATTTCAAAATCATTTTTTGCTTCGGCAACGGCAGGTTTTACATAACAACCGCTTTCGTAACCTTTGCCTTCTATAACACCGCCAGGCACGATCATTTTTCCGCCTTCAGCAATTAGTTTTTCAATGGCGCCTAAATAATTTTTCACGGCATCTTTATCAATAAGCGGACCAACGTGATTGTTTTCATCCAATGGATTTCCAATGCGTAATTGTCCGTATGCTTTAATTAATTGCTCTTTAAATTTATCGTAAACACTTTCGTGTATGATCAAGCGGCGGGTTGTAGTGCAGCGCTGACCGGCAGTTCCAACAGCACCAAAGACTGCGGCAGTAATTGCGATCTTCATATCTGCTTCAGGAGTAACGATAATTGCATTGTTACCGCCTAATTCCAATAATGATTTACCGAAACGCTCAGCTAATTTTGCACCTATCATTTTTCCCATGCGGGTTGAGCCGGTTGCACTCACTAAAGGAACGTTTGTATCGGAGGTTAAGTATTCTCCAATTTTGTAATTACCATTTATAAGGCAAGAAATTCCTTCCGGTAAATTATTTTCTTTTGCCACTTCATTCCAAATGTGCTGACAAGCAACTCCGCATAAAGGCGTTTTTTCAGATGGTTTCCAGATGCAAACATCGCCGCAGATCCAAGCTAAAGCAGTGTTCCAGCTCCAAACAGCAACCGGAAAATTGAAAGCGCTGATAATGCCAACAATTCCTAAGGGATGATATTGCTCGTACATGCGGTGTAGCGGGCGCTCGCTGTGCATGGTCAAACCATACAACTGACGCGATAAACCAACTGCAAAATCGCAGATGTCGATCATTTCCTGAACTTCTCCTAAACCTTCTTGTAATGATTTTCCCATTTCGTAAGAAACGAGTTGTCCGAGATCATGTTTTTTTGCGCGCAATTTTTCGCCAAACTGACGAACGAATTCACCGCGCTTTGGTGCAGGAATTGTTCTCCAATACTCAAATGCTGCAGATGCACTTTGTGCCACTTTTGAGTAATCAGCCTGAGTTGCCGTTTTTACTTTTGCAATTAATTTGCCGTCAACCGGACTGTATGATTCAATGATCTCTCCGCTTGAGAACCAATTTTGCCCTGTAGAGCAACCTTCATTTATATCTTTTATTCCTAATGCTTTTAAAACTTTTTCCATGGTCAATTTTTTTGGGAACGTAAATGTACAAAATAATAGTTAATTGTTATTGGTTAATAGTTAATGGTTAAATGAGTGTTTTTATGCCAAATTGATGGGCTGTTTATTGTTAATTTTGTGCTATCTTAAAGCATTGTTAAGCAACAAAACCATACTAATTGCCCCCCTGGATTGGGGTTTAGGACATGCTACCCGATGCGTGCCCATTATCAGGCAATTGATGAAAGACAACACTATTATCTTGGGTGTTACGGCTTTAACACGATTGATATTTGACGAAGAATTTCCTGAGCTTAAAAAAACAGAACTTCCTTCTTATCAAATAGAATATTCGAGTATTTTGCCTTTATGGCTAAAACTCGGTTTAGATTCGCCTCGAATAACAGGAGTTATAATTAATGAGCATAAAATACTTGATAAGATCATTGATGAACATAAAATTGAGATCATAATTAGCGATAATCGTTTTGGACTGTACAATAAGAAAACACATAATATTTTTATTACACATCAGATGTTTTTGAAGTCGCCGGTTTTCAATTTAGCAGCACAGACTTTAAATAAAAATTACATTTTGAAGTTTGATGAGATATGGATTCCTGATTTTGAGAATTTGTGGGAAAGCTTAAGCGGAGAATTATCTCATGGGGAACATTATCATAAAAATATAAAATACATTGGGGCACAAAGCAGATTGAAAGACACCAATGCACCTACATTTCAAAAAAACTACGATTTGCTCATCTTATTATCAGGGCCCGAACCTTTACGAACAGAGTTAGAAAATTTGTTGTTAGAGAAATTGAAAGGCACTAACAAAACAGTTGCGTTTGTTAGGGGAATCAAGAAGCAAGATGATAAGACGCAGGATGGTATTGAGGTATTGGATTTTCCTGAAAAAGAAAAATTGAAGGGGTTGATATTGGGTTCAAAGAAAATTATTTGTCGGAGTGGTTACAGTACATTAATGGATGTGTATGCTTTAGGAAAAAAAGATCTTGTCCTAATTCCCACACCCGGACAAACAGAGCAGGAATATTTG
Organism: Bacteroidia bacterium; assembly: GCA_025362575.1. Taxonomy (GTDB): domain Bacteria; phylum Bacteroidota; class Bacteroidia; order B-17B0; family Aurantibacillaceae; genus JAHEYG01. Next base: position 2,111 of record JANYIQ010000125.1, on the reverse strand, counting down.
GCAAAATATTGGGAAGAGAAATTTGGGGCTAAATGTATTGAACAAAATAAAATTAAAACACTACCTTTGTAATATGAGTTCACCACTAGTCGGAATAATAATGGGCAGTCAGAGCGACTTAAGCATCATGAATGCAGCCGCCGAAATTTTACAGAAATTCGGGATCAGTTACGAAATTGATATTGTTTCGGCACATCGTACGCCTGAAAAAATGGTGGATTACGCAAAAACTGCGGTCGAACGCGGATTAAAAGTTATTGTTGCCGGAGCAGGTGGCGCCGCACATTTACCGGGCATGGTAGCTTCGTTAACACCATTGCCTGTAATTGGTGTTCCTGTAAAAAGCAGCAACAGCATTGATGGTTGGGATTCTTTATTATCTATTGTTCAAATGCCAAATGGCGTTCCCGTTGCAACTGTTGCAGTAAATGCAGCACAGAACGCTGGAATTTTAGCTGCTCAAATAATTGGCACAAGCGACAAAGAAATTCTCAAAAAAATATCTGCTTTTAAAGAAGAGTTGAAGGAGAAGGTGAATAATTCTTCTTCTGAAATTAAGGGAAAGAAGTGAGCCACAGATTTCACGGATTTACACAGATCATTTCTACTTAGTTTTTAGAAGTTAATTTGTTTAAACTTTTCTCAATATACTTTTCATTGGTGATTAATGCCCGCTGAATTCTTCTGGCATAATAAATAGAATCCAAAATCTCTTTTTGTTTTTCTTCTACCTCGTGTTTTTGCCGGGAAATAATTTCGTTCTGTTTTTGAGTTTCTTTCTCCTTGTCTTCAATAATTAGCTTTTGTTTTTGAGTTACTTTAAACCGGTTGTACATGAATCCTGCAAAGATCATCACTAAACCCAAACCGCCGAATAAAGCATATTGCTGATTTTTCTTAGCTGACAATTCGGCTTTTTGTTGTGCCAGCTCCGCATTTTTAATTTCAGATTCTTTTGCATGCGCTACTGAATCGGCTGTAGCTTGTTTTTCGTATTCGTATCTTAGCTGTTGCTTTATAGAGGCTTTTCGATTGCGGTCGTTATTAATGCTGTCGTGCATTTGAATAAACAATTCATAATTTACTAAAGCGAGTTTGTGATTGCCGGTTGCCTTATATATTAGATAATGTAGTTTAGCAGCATCACCTATTTCGGTCGGAAACCCAAGTTCACGTGCAAGCACCATACCCTTATCACAAAGGGCCAGGGCTTTCGCATAATTTCTTTTATCAAAGTATTCATAAGCTAAATTATAAGTAGAATAAGAAATTCCCTTCTTTTCGTTTAATTCTTCATTCAACTTTAAGCTTTTTTCAAAATACTCAATGGCTTTGTCAGGCTTTTTCTCCTGCCTGTATAAGGAGCCTAAATTATTATACGATTCTGCACTACCGGATCTGTCTTTTATCTCTAACCTTATTTTTAAACTTTTTTCGTAGTATTTAAGTGCGCTATCCAAATGGTTCTGCATTTTATATATGAATCCTATATTATTTAATGCACCTGCCAAACCCCTTTTATCTCCGATCTCTTCCCTTATTTGCTTACTTTTTAAATAATATTCTAATGCTTTTGAAAGATCCCCTTGTTTACTGTAAATTAAACCAATACTCCCTAAAGAAAGTGCAATTCCTTTTTTATCCCCTACTTTTTCCTTGATCTTTAAACTCATTGAAAAATATTCCAATGCTTTTGGAATATTGCCTTGATCTTTAAAAATGTAAGCAATATTGTTATAGGTTAAAGCCGTTCCCATTTGATCATTCAACTCTTTTCTCAATTCAATAGCTTTCAAAAAAGATTCCAGAGCTTTATTGATCTTACCTAGTTTGGTATAGGCAACTCCTAAATTATTCAACGAGCTTGTCATCCCAAGCTTATCATTCAACTCCTGTTGCATGTTTAGACTTGTATTAAGAAATTCAACGGCCTTTTCAAAATTACCTGCTTCCGTTTCTATCAAACCTTTGTTGTTTATTCCTTCAGCGTAACATTTTTTTATCACTAAATAAGCTATGTCCTCTCTAGAGATACCCTTCAAACTCTTTTCGCAAAGCTGAAGCAACTGTTCGTTGAAAGCCATCCACTCATTCTCATCAGCCTTACTTGC
>JANYIQ010000074.1 GCA_025362575.1 Bacteroidia bacterium | reverse complement strand
TTTGGTTTGCCCTTCAAATTGAGGCTCCTGAACTTTCACCGAAATAACCGCAGTTAATCCTTCGCGGAAATCATCACCGTTAATTTCAATTTTTATTTTTGAAAGCATTCCCGATTTATCAGCATAACTTTTTAATGTACGTGTTAAACCACGGCGAAAGCCCGCCAAATGCGTACCACCTTCGTGTGTATTAATGTTGTTAACGTAGCTCTGTAAATTTTCCGAGTAAGAGTTGTTATAGATCATAGCCACTTCAACAGGAATTCCTGCTTTTTCGCCTTCCATGTAAATAACTTCATCCACTAATTTTTCTTTGGTTCCATCCAGATATTCCACAAATTCCCTTAAACCACCGGTACTCATGAAATTCTCCGATTTTGGATTGCCCTGTTCATCAAGATCACGCAGGTCGATCAGGGTAATATTGATTCCTTTATTTAGAAAGGCTAATTCGCGCAAACGGTTAGCAAGGGTACTGTAGTTATACTCCCCTGCCATAAAAATGCTTAAATCGGGCTTAAAAGTGACAATAGTGCCACGATAAGTGGTAGGTCCAACCTCTTTTACATCGTAAAGTGGTTTTCCAATGCTGTATTCCTGCACATATTCTTTACCGCCCAAATGAACGTTTACCTGTAAATGAGACGATAATGCGTTAACGCAAGACACCCCTACACCGTGTAAACCACCCGATACTTTGTATGAATCCTTATCAAATTTACCACCGGCATGTAATACGGTCATTACAACCTCCAGAGCCGATTTTTTCTCTTTCGAGTGATAGTCTACAGGGATACCACGACCATCATCTTTAACCGTAACTGAATTATCGGTATTGATATGAACGGTGATGTTCTTGCAATGCCCTGCCAAAGCCTCATCAATAGAGTTATCTACAACTTCATAAACCAAATGGTGCAATCCTTTTACACCGATATCTCCAATATACATGGCCGGACGTTTCCGAACTGCCTCTAATCCTTCAAGTACCTGAATGCTGTCTGCACTGTAATTTTTTTGATCTGTGTTGTTCACAATTTCTTCCATAGGTGGGGTTAAAAATGATATGTTTTGTTTAAATAATTAGTGTTTTGCTTTATTCTTTAAATATACTGATTTTGTGCGGTTTTGAGGGTGTTTTTGAACCCATATTTTTACTAACAAATGTTAATAAAAAAAGGCCGGAAATGACCCTTATTTTATTTGTGATTTCGGATGTTTTTATACACAAAAAATTCTTTTTAAATACCTGTTTTTTTTTGATACACTTTAATAGTAAATTTAACGCATCTTAATATTAGAATTATGAACTCAAAACTGGATCTTTTAGCGCAAAAAAAAGCGGAAGCACTTTTAGGAGGCGGACAAAAACGCATTGACGCGCAGCATAAAAAAGGCAAATTAACAGCACGCGAACGCGTTCATTTTTTAATGGACGAAGGAAGTTTTGAAGAGATAGGAATGCTGGTAGCACATAGAAGTAATGATTTTGGATTAGAAAAAGAAAAATATCTGGGTGACGGTGTTGTAACCGGATACGGAACTATTAACGGAAGATTGGTTTATGTTTTTTCTCAGGATTTTACCGTTTTTGGAGGTTCGCTTTCGGAAACACATGCAGAAAAAATATGCAAAATAATGGATCTTGCCATGCAAAACGGTGCCCCCGTTGTTGGCCTGAACGATAGTGGCGGTGCCCGAATTCAGGAAGGCGTTGTTTCTTTAGGAGGTTATGCCGACATCTTTTATCGTAACGTGCGTTCGAGCGGAGTGATCCCTCAATTATCAGCAATTATGGGTCCCTGCGCCGGCGGAGCAGTATACTCTCCTGCCATTACCGATTTTATTTTGATGGTGGAAAATACTTCGTACATGTTCGTAACCGGACCAAACGTTGTAAAAACCGTTACTCATGAAGAAGTAACCAGCGAAGAACTGGGCGGTGCCATGACACATGCTACAAAAAGCGGTGTAACACATTTTGCCTGTGCTAACGAAATTGAAGCGATAAATAATATTAAACAATTATTGAGCTACATGCCTCAGAATTGTGAGGAAGATGCGCCGGCAAAGGATTACACGCCTGGTAACGAATTACGAACTGCGTTAAATTCGATCATTCCCGAAAATGCGAATCAGCCTTATGATATTCGCGAAGTGATAGAAGGAGTTATTGACGCCGAAAGTTTTTGCGAAGTGCATAAACATTTTGCCGAAAATATTGTAGTTGGTTTTGCCCGCTTGGCCGGAAGAAGCATTGGTATTGTTGCCAATCAGCCCGCTGTGCTGGCAGGCGTTTTAGATATACATTCCTCAACAAAAGCAGCACGTTTTGTGCGTTTCTGCGATAGTTTCAATATTCCTTTATTGGTGTTTGAAGATGTACCGGGCTTTTTACCGGGCACTGATCAGGAGTGGAATGCCATCATCACCAACGGTGCAAAATTATTATATGCTTTCAGCGAAGCTACCGTTCCGAGAATTACGGTTATTACACGTAAAGCTTATGGTGGTGCTTATGATGTGATGAACAGCAAACATATTGGTGCCGACATGAATTTTGCATGGCCAAGTGCAGAGATCGCAGTAATGGGTGCAAAAGGAGCAGCTGAAATTATTTTTAAAGGAGAAATTGCTTCTGCAAAAGATAAAGATGCTAAATGGAAAGAGAAGGAGGCAGAATATCAAACGATGTTCGCTAACCCCTACCGTGCGGCCGAAAGAGGCTTTGTTGACGAAGTAATTAAACCGGAAGAGACCCGTATAAAATTGATACGTGCTTTTAAAATGCTCGAAAATAAAGTGGATCAGTTACCGAAAAAGAAACACGGGAATATTCCTCTTTAAAATATAGCCACAGATTTCACAGATGTACACAGATTGTTTTAGGTAGATGAAATCAGTGGAATCCGTGTAATCTGTGGCAAAAAAATTAGCGGCTAAATATTGAATTATGATCTTTAAAGGAATTTTATTCATCATTCTCATTGCCCTTTCGGGGATCTTACTTTTAGTAAGCTTGATATTTTTAATTATCCGCCTTTCCGAAAATCATCCCAAAAAATGGAATTGGCTTTATACCGCCCTTATTGCATTGGCAATTTTGGTTGGATCTATTTTTTTATTTGTGAGAAAAGTGGCGAACACCGCAAAAGTTTATAGTGAAAATATCGGAAAGCAAATGGAAGAATCGTTCCGTAACATGGAAGATAGTTTGAGTTCTGATTTTCATTACAAACTAATAGACTCTGCTCATTACAATCCTATCATAAAGCAATTAAAAGGTTACGAAGAAAAAAATAATTCAGAGAAAGCACCCGATGAATTTTATGTGTATTTGGGTTTTCAGGAATATTACCGCATGCCCATCACATTTCCCTTCTCATTGCACTGCATTGATGTTCTGGAAACAGCTTCTTTATTCAACGAAAAATATGTGGTAGAATACAATATCAGTGATAATGGAGAGATCGATGCTCATTTGAACGACATTACCGCATTTGCCTTTGATAACAGTATTTTAATTGCGAAACAAAACACCGATAAAAAAGAGAAATTCATTATTTACGAATTCGCAAACGACAGAACCTCTGAATTTAATTCTCTGAAAGAAGCTTTCTCAGTGGCTAAAAAGCAATACAGCTATTCAGGTGCCGATACTTTAGTTAAAGTGATCGACTATCATCGTTTGTTTAAATAACCTTACCTTACTTTTCAAAAACATGTAAATAAAAAACCCATCACAATTTAATGTGATGGGTTTATATAAGATTCAGATTTTTTACTTTATCAAAGTTACGTGACCCGTTAACTCGTGAGATTTGCCAAACACATTCGTTAATTTGATCCTCCAGGTATATATACCTTCTTCGATCGTTTTACTTCCTGCTTTGGTTTGATAAGTTCCATTGCTTTGGCGTTTTTTGAGGCTACTTCA
>JANYIQ010000072.1 GCA_025362575.1 Bacteroidia bacterium | reverse complement strand
TTAAAATATCAGAATCGCTTGTGGCATCCAGCAATGCATCTTTTACTGAAATATCGGCTTCTAATTCATTATTATAAAAATAAGCATTACTGAAACTCATAATGGCATTGTGCATTCGGTATTGCCTGTTCAATAACACCGAAACATTATTCAGTTTAATGCAACGATCTAACATCGTTACATCCAGTCCTTCTTTTTTTGCAGCAATGCTTTTTACTACCGGCGGCAACTGAAAATGATCGCCGCTAAAAATAACGCGGTCGCATTTTAACAAGGGTATCCAAACCATTGGCTCCAATGCTTGCGAAGCTTCATCAAAAAATAAGGTGCGGAATGTTTTTTTACTTAAAGCACGATGTGTTGACGTAACCGGGGTGCAACAAATAACCTGGCAATTCTCAAATAAGGAATTCACAACATGATCTTCGAGTAACCTTGCTTCTTTAATGCAATTTTTTGCTTCCGCATAAAATGCAGCCCTTTGCGCGGCATCACTTTTTCCAAATACGCGCTTGTATTTTCCGGCCATTCTAAAATACTCTTCAGCATTTTTTCGTAAGTTCTTTATGTCTTTGTAATATTGGTGACTCTGCACCTGTCCGTCGACCGAAGAATTTAAAAGCGCTTCCGAAATTCGTGCAGGGTGACCAACTCTTAAAACACTTAAGCCTTGCTCTAATAATTTCTCACTCAACAGATCAACGGCAGTATTGGTAGGCGCGCAAACTAAAACCTGTCTTTCGGTTTGTAAGGTCATTCGTATGGCATGAACTAAGGTGGTAGTTTTTCCGGTGCCGGGCGGACCGTGAATAACCGCTACATCATTGGCGGACAAAGCATGCCGAACCGCACGGTTTTGCGATAAATTTAAAGGTGGTATCAAAATGCTTTCGTCTGCTTTTTCAAAAGAGGGTTGTTCACTCCCTAAAATGATCTCGCGCAGTTCTGCAGTTTTGCAATTCCTCGCTCCAATAACAATATCCAAAGCTTTTTGCATTTCGGTATAACTGTTATCATCGAACTGAATGTTGATCCCCAATTTTCCATCATAACACCAGTCGGGCAGATCATCGGTATGCATGATGATCTTCATTTTATTCTTACCCGATTGTTTAATGGTGCCGGTTAATTCGAATACTTCGTTATTTTGCTGGTTGGAAAACAGAGTAACATTCTTTCCCGTACCAAATTGATGCGGCATATTCAGCATGGTTGTTCTTTCTACCTCAAGATTTACAAGATCTCCGTAACCAATTTCATTCGAAACAATTTGAATGGGATACCAGGTAACGCCATTTGCTTTCCGCTTTTCAATTCCTGCTTTTAAGAATTGTTCCTTGTATTGGAAGAAATCTTCTTCACGCTCAATTAATAATAATTCTTTAAGAAGTTTGAGGTGAGTAATTGAAGGCGATTCCATAATAAATTAAAAAGTATAGAGCGCTGTTTTACCGGAATAGGTGATCTCGAGTTTATATTTCATTTCCGGTTTGCTTGGGATCTTAAATTCAACATCGCTTACTTCCTTTTCAAAAACTATTTTTCCGGATGCGTCTTTCAGTTTTACATTGCAGGTTTCTTTATCCGTTAATCCGTTGCAAAACAATTCTACCAAACCTTCTTTATCTTTCAGTATCGACACAAAAACACATTTGTTGTCTCTCTTTTTTGATTTTCCATAAAGTGGTTTCACCGGCTTTTTCATTCTTACGCGATTCGAGGCTTTGCTATTATCGGAATCCGTAATAATATTTTCAGGCGACATTTTGCTTTGGTCTTTGGTCCACACCCTGATGTAATCAATACTCATTGGCGAAAAATTAACGATGCTCGTGTCCGGCCCAGGCTTGAAAGGGCCGTTGTTAGAGGGAACTGCTATATTAGCCACCAATTCTTTTTCTCCAGCGAATTTTACCTTTGATACGGCAATGAATTCTCCATTCAAATAATACCGGATCTCATTATCATCCCAGATGCCTGAAACAATATTGTAACCTTCATCCAAGCCGCCATTTAATTTTATCCATCCGCCAAAGCTTTTGTTCTGCACATAAAAATACTTCACGTAATCGCAGTGGTTCGGACAATGTGTGTCCACATGGATCCTATCCTGATGCACGCCATTTAATTCCATGAAATCAATTTCTTCGTTGGGCGTGCCGCCGTATAACCAGAAGGCCGGCCACAAACCGGATTCCTTTGGCGCTTTGAATTTTATTTCGAAATAGCCTTTTAAATATTTTCTTTGCGAGCGAATTAATCCGGCACTGTATTTAAAATCGCGCTTGTTAAGTCCAAGGAATTTATTTCCGTCCTTAATGGTATCCTTATCATCTTTCCAGTCTATGAGTCGCGCATTCAGATTTTTTTTGTTAACGGTCAAATTCAAACAGCCGTCGTTCATTTCGTGATTCATGTAATCCGAATAATACTGCTGTTCTTTATTGGAGGCAATGCTTCTGGCCCAGCCGAACCAGCTTCCCCATTTTTCTTTCGAAAGAATTGGCAGATTAAATTCATCACCATCTTCGTAGTAATAGGTTATTACAGTATCCTTACTTATTTGCCAGAGCACCTGTGCATTTGTCTGAAGAAAAAAGACAGTATTTAAAAAGAAAAGTGCAAAATATCTCATTTGTGATTATCTGAGCAAATTTAACTTTATTCCATTCGTTTTTAAAGGAATTTTGACTGCTTTCTCAACAGTTGCGGTAATTAACAAGACGTGGTTAAAAACACTTGAACATCAGAAGGCATACTGCATCTATTATCGCTAAATTTATGGTTTAGCATTAATTTTAATTTATATGAAGCGCCTACTTCTCACTCTTAGCCTCATTTGCAGCCTTACACTGGTAAACGCACAGTTTTTCAGAGGCCTGGGCATTTTTGTCGGAGCTAACAGTACCGCGCACCGTTACCGTAATCTTGGCTCTTCACAAAAAGATCCTCTTAATCCGGTTTTTACTCAATATTATCCCCAAAACCATTACTCTCACGACTATCAAAGTTTTGCGGTTGGTTTGTTCGCTGAATTTTTACGTTACGACCATATTCGCTGGCAAACCGAAATTGAATACACCAATAAAGGAGCCATTGAAAAAGAAGTGGATTGGTATACCGGGCAACGCACCGGGGTAGTTGGAGCTAATGTTTATCAGTATTTGCAATGGAACAACTATTTAAAATTTATGGGAAACATTACCAGTCGCGGACAATGGTATACCATGCTTGGCGTAAAAATAGAATATAATTTAGCAAGAGCAACTCCAATATTTACTCCTATCAGCGGAACTTTTCCGAAATTATGGTGGAGTGGTGATGCCGGCATCGGTTTTGAATTTTTTACCTGGAAGCGATTGCATCCTTTCATTGAATTTCACTACAATCCCGATCTGATGTATCAACCACCACGCGCAGGCTCTTCGGTAAGAAGCAGAACTTTTGAATTAAGAATTGGTTTGATCTACAGACCTTCGAAAAGCAGTATCGACGATTGTAATGCACCAACCTATCACGGTAATTATTACTAAGCTTTAGATTCTTTTCGCAACTGACTTGATGTTTTTGTGCTTCCATCGTGGCTCCAACCGGGCGGACCAAACACATACATGAATTTACTTTTCAGGGAAGCTTTCTTTTTAAGATCTTTTGCAATGGCGATCCACTCATGAAAAACCATGGTAATGGGATTGTAGGTATCGAGATTTTTTGTTAAGCCAAATACAACAGGGTCAGATTTTTCTTCGGCCTGGAAAGTTCCGAATAATTTATCCCAGATAATTAATAGCATTCCCATGTTCTTGTCGAGGTATCGTACATTACTTCCGTGATGCACACGATGGTGAGAAGGAGTTACGATTATGTATTCTAAAAAACCAAGCTTATTAATGGTTTGAGTGTGTACCAATATTCCGAAAATTTGTGTGGCCGAATACATGAACATAATATCAATACCCTTAAAGCCCATTAAACTAATTGGAATGAAATAAATGAATCGGTATAGAGGTTGAAACACCGATGATCGGAAACCAACCGTTAAATTAAATTCTTCGCTGCTGTGATGCGTAACATGAACCGCCCAGAAGAATCGGCAATAATGATCGATGCGATGCAGCCAGTAATACATGAAGTCTTCGGCGATCATTAATACTGCCCAATACGCGATCACATTTTGAATCTCAAGAAATTTGAACTGATAAAAATAATTGAGTACCATTAAACACAAGCCGCGCACTATAATATCGAGACTAAAATTTAAAGTGGTTAAATAAAGATTGGATAATAAACCTTTGCCGGTGTATAAATGTCTTTTGTTGAAATAACTGAACAGAATTTCGGCGCCAATTACAATTGCGTAAATAGGTACCGAAACCATGATCAATAAACTTTCTCTGAATTCCTGCATGATACTTATGCAAAGCTAAGTTTTTACTGCTGCAAATTTATTACTACTTAAATAAACTTACAGTTCCTTTTGCAACAGTTGTTGTTCCGTCAACAGCAGTATAACTAATGATGTAGAAATACGTTCCGTTTGGCACAGCTGTTCCTGATTTTGTTTTACCATCCCAGAATCCGCCGGTACCCATCCACTCATACATTTTCAATCCCCAACGATCATAAATAGAACATTGAAGGTCTTTTATACCCACAGCCGTTATGGTGAATAAATCGTTCGCTCCATCGTCGTTCGGTGTAAATATGTTTGGAATGTTTATGGCAATAGGAGTTTCAACATCCAGACAATGTATTACCGAATCTTTACATCCGCTCAACTGATCAGCTGCGATCAACTTCACGCAATAATTTCCCATATCCAGGTATGTGTGGGTTGGGCTTGTAACTGTTGATCCAATTGTTGAAGCATCACCAAAATACCAGGTGTAATTATTTGTTCCACTTGTCCCGTTATTAAATCCAACCGGAGTGTTCACAATAAAAGGACTACTTCCTAAAATTGTGAAAGCAGCAATTGGTGAAGCGCTTATGGTGATGGATAAAGTATTAGCACTTGCAACTGTACAACCTGTACTGTATGTTCCGGAAGCGGTAACCGAATAGTTTCCTGTTAAAGAATAACAATGTGTGGTTAAAGTTGGATTTGGCGCTGAACCATCTCCAAAATTATAAGTGATCGGATTGAATCCTGCAACGGTGCTTGAAAAAGTAACGCAGGTTCCGGCACAACCTAAATTAACATCAGAGGCAATGATTAGTGCAGGCGCCGTTGTAACGCCAACGGTGGTAGTTGCAGTTGATGAACAGCTTCCGTTTGCTCCGTTAATTGTGTAGCTCGCAGTAACCGTTGGAGAAACCACAATGCTTGAAGTAGTTGCGCTCCCTGGTGACCACGTATAGTTAGTTGCGCCTGTTGCTGTTAAAGTTGCTGAGCCGCTGCAAATGGTTGGACTATTAACTGATATGGTTGGCGTAATTGTAACTGTTACATTTGAAACAGCAGCATTGTTACATCCTGAAGTTTGACCGATAACAGAATAGCTTGTTGTTGTACCAGGACTAACGGTTAGCGTATTACCACTTGTTGAACCAGGTAACCACGTATAAGTTGTAGCACCCGATGCGGTTAATGTTGTAGACTGCCCTGAACAGATCGTAGAACTATTTACAGTTACAGTTGGATTAGAATTTACGGTTATCGTTGTTGTTCCCGAACCGTTGCAAGCACCTGAAGAACCATTCACAGAGTATGAAACTGTAACACTTGGTGTAACCACAATACTTGTTGTTGTTGCTCCACCCGGGTTCCAGGTGTAACTTGTAGCAGGACTTGTTGCTGTTAAGGTAACAGTTTGTCCGGCACAAATAGTTGGACTGTTAATACTAATAGATAAAGCTGAACCAACACTAACTGATGCGGTTGTTGTTCCTGTGCAAGAACCAACTGCTCCTAAAACAGAAACTGTGCTGTTTCCAACAGGCGTGATTGTAAAAGATGATCCTGTAATCCCACCAGGATTCCAGGTATAAGTTGTAGCACCACTCGCTGTTAATGTTGCCGTTTGCCCTGTACAAACAGTTGCTGAAGTTGCTGCAATGGTTGGATTTGGTGTAACGCTCACATTTGTAACCGCAGTATTGGTACAACCTGCGGCGTTAGTTCCTGTTACAGTATAATTTTGTGTGGAGGCCGGTGAAACGGTAATTGATGTTCCTGCTCCACCCGGATTCCAGGTATAGGTAGTTGCTCCACCACCGGTTAAGGTGGCGCTTTGCCCTGCACATATAGCAGCGGAGTTAGAAGTAACTGTAGGTAAGGTGAGGACCGTTACTGCCGTTGTTTTGCTCGCTGAACAGGTTCCAATGTTTCCCGTAACTGTATAAGTTGTATTTACTAATGGATTAACTGAAATTGTTGTTGTAGTTGGTCCGGTTGACCATGAATAGGTGGAAGCTCCACTAACTGTTAGCACGGTATTTTGTCCTGCACAAATTGTTGGACTGTTAACTGTAAGCGTAATGGCAGGATTTACACTGATGGTTCCAACAGCATTGGAGGTACAGGTTCCTGTGGCACCTAACACTGTGTAAGTTGATGTTATGCCCGGGGCGGCGGTATAGGTGGTTCCTGTAATTCCACCAGGGTTCCATGTATAAGTTGTAGCGCCTCCTGCTGTAAGTGTTCCTGTTCCACCCGGACAAACAGTTGTTGAGCTTGCCGTTACAGTTGGATTAGGAGCAACGGTTACCGTGCTTGTAACTGCCGTTGTACATGAACCGTTAGCACCAACTACAGTATATTGGGTTGTAGAGAAAGGTGTTACCGAAATAGTTGATGTAGTTGCAGCAGTTGACCAGGTATAAGTTGTTGCACCGGATGCGGTTAAAAGTACCGTTTGATTGATACAAATAGTTGGAGAGTTCACCGTAACGGTTGGGTTTGGACTAACGGTTACGGTTGTTGTTTTACTTGCCGAACAGGTAGATATACTTCCACTGATGGTATAAACAGTGGTAGTAACCGGGTTAACCGAAATGGTTGTTGTGTTTGGTCCTGTTGACCAGGTGTAAGTTGTAGCACCACTTGCTGTAAGCGTAATGGCAGCCCCTGCACAAATAGTAGGAGCATTAACCGCAAGTGTTGGACCGTTAGTAACAGTTACCAGAACCGGAATGCGGTATGAACCCGGGCAAGAACCGGCATAAAGTGTGTAGGTGCCCGGCGTAGCAAAAACAGAAGTTGTAAATACACTTCCAACCGTTGATGTACCGGCGGTACTTTGATCGTACCATAAAATTGTTGCCGTTCCGTTTGAAGAGGTTGCAGAAAGTGTTGTTGAGTTGCCGGTGCAAATTGTAGTATTTGCAGCTGCTAAAGTGTAGATGGTACTTGAACCTGTTGATCCGGCACCACCTATGGTAGCTCCGTTAGGCGGAAAATTATTGGCAATGTTATTGGTGTACATTAAGAATATTCCATTTGCTCCGCCTGAAACGTTATTAGTTGGAAGTGCTCCTGTGGTAGCAATGTATCCGCCACCACCACCACCACCCGGTCCATATGAATTGGCATTGATGTTGGCACAACTTGTAGAGGCGTTTCCACCTTTACCACCTACTGCGCTCAATGCTGTAGGTGCTGTTAGATTTATTGTTCCGGCTGAATTCAACACAATTGTTCCGCCGCCGCCGCCGCCGCTTCCGCCATCAGCATCTGCACAGATAGAAAGATTCGTGCTGGTTGCACCATTTGCAACAATTGTACCGGCACCACCAATATTTCCGTAGCATAACATGAACACCATACCGCCGCCATTTCCTGCATCACCGGTTAATGCATCGTTGGCATGACCACAACCACCGCCACCGCCGACAAATAATTTTCCTAAAGAATAATCCAAAGGTCGTCCGCCAAAACCTCCAACAATTCTTCGCTGATCACCACCCCAACCCGCAGCTCCGGGAGCAACGGTTGAAACGTTTTGATTCGCATTTGAGAATGAGTATCCGCCGCGACCACCACCTGAAGATGTACTCGTTGAAAAACTTCCGCCCTCTAAATTCCATTGTGCATTAAAACCTGCTGCGGGATTTCCGGTTCCGAGATATGTAAGAATATTACCGCCATTCGATCCGCCGCTTCCTCCGGCATTATGAGTGCAACCTCCGGCACCACCATTAGCAAAAGCCCCACGGCCATAACGACCGGAAAATACAGCTGAATATCTTGCTACATCTCCTGCAATGGATTCACCTTTTTCTCCACCCTCTTGCTGCAAAACAGAACCAAATTTATTTCCACCGCCAACATAAACAAGTGTGGTGGTTGCAGCTAAACCGCCTCTGAAACCTTTTCCGGTTAAACTGAATGAAGGCAAGGCTGATAAAGTTGTAGTGGTCATGACCTCCACAACCGAAACGCCTCCAACTGTACCATTCCAATTTGGAGCTGTAATGAATCCGGCCCCACTTACTAATAATGTTGTATATCTCGGCACGCGAATAACCTGAACTTTATTTAAAAAGTTGTAATTTTTTTGAAGGCCGCAATCCAATACAATACTGTTTGCATTAGGCACTGATCTAACCTGAGTATATTCGTAATTACCGCAAGTATTATAATTTGTAATTGCCCCGTAAGTAGTGTTTGTTGGAATTGAACTGTTGAAATCAGGAAAAATAGAATCTTTACCCGCATTTACACTCGCTCCCTGCATCTGAATGATGAATACAAGATCGCCTGCACTATACCCTGCAGTATTTGCTACAGTAAGTGTAGTATTACCGGCACTTGCCCCGGCTGTTAAATTGGTGTATAAATTTACGATAGTGTTAGCTACTGTGATATTTCCGGCTCCATCTTTTCCCTGCTGAGAAAATGAAGAAAATACGGTGATGAAAAAAATAACGAGATAATAAAACTTCAGCTTCATTGTAAATGTTTCGAATAGGTTTATTTTAATTTTTTGCAAGAGTCTAATTTAGAGATAAAAAGTTTAAAAAGAAAGCCGTTCATCCTTTTTTTAAAAGCCTCTAAAACTACTCAGTATGACTGAATTTAAGGCTTTTAGAGGCGTTATCCGTGCTTATGCTGAGGATGTAAATTCCGGTTATAAGATCCGAAATATCAATGGACTCAGCACCCATATAACTTCTCAATTCTTTCACTTTTTTACCCTCTACTGTATACACGCATAAAAGCACGTTTTGGTTGGGTAAAATACCGTTTAAAACAATTGCTTTTTGAAGGATCTTGACTTCAATATTCTTAAGATCCCGGATCTCTTCAATTCCTGCAACAACAATTGGTTTAATGATGCTATCGGAAGAACACCCGTTTGAGGACTTCAATTTTACAAAATAGTTCCCGCTTGCGGCAAAGGTATAACTAGGATTTTTCTGGCTGCTTCCGAATGACCATTGATATGTTTTGGAATTCTTTGAAAGATCAGAAAACTGATAGCTTAAAGCGGATGTTGCAGTAAATGAAAAATCGGAAACCGGTTTTTGCGAATTTAAATTCCATGTACTGACGCTATCCAGAACAGTTTTACTTCCTATGTTTTGCATGGCACTAACATCGCTTAAAGGAAGTGATGGATTATAAGAAGAACCCACAGCGGTTTTTTGAAAAATGGATGAATAAAAAACACAGGCACTTAAATAAGAACCCCATAAATTCGGATGGCTTTGATCTGTATCGTACAATTCTATTGTTGGGTTTGCCATGATGAAATTTTTCCAGGCAACACCTACAGGAGCTACTGAGGTTAAAAAACTATCTTTAAATAACATATAACTTTCTCTTAATCGTGCCTGCATTCCAACGAAAGTGCAAACCGGAGGATATGAACCACAGTTGGAAGCATCGCCGTTCTTTCGTCCCCAGGTCATGTAAAACATTGCATCGGTACAGGCATTATTGGCATGGATACTATCCATCAATTGCTTTGCATATGTGTAGGAGTTGATCATTACAGTTGTTGGAGATAATGATGGCTCTTGACTCTGACCCTGAACGATAACCACATCCCATTTCCTGGAACGGATCTTTGTCCACGTTGCGGGTGTATTGCAATGGTCCATAAAGGTATATCCACCAAATACAGATTGATCAAAATCGAGTGTGTCGGATTTAGTGAGTGCCAGATCGTGAACCATCTGGGGTAAATTATTTACGTAAGTGTAACTGTTACCAATGAAAAGCGCGCTTTTTTTTATCTGTGATGTCAAGGTAAAACAGAACACAAGTAAAATGAAAATTAGTTTTGACCGCATATTTCAAAGTTAAAATTTAGAGGCTGATTTAAACTGGGAGAAATTAAATATTATTGAATTCTTAGTGTTGATACCGTGATAAAAAACAAAAGGCCCTCTTTTTACGGAGGACCTTTTGAACCAAAGCTATAATTGTTTAACCCTTAATTATTCAACCAGTAGCTTGTATCTTAATTAAGTTTAAACGGAGGAATTTTCCCCTCTTGCATCATTTGCAAACTTTTCTTTTTGTGTTCTTCAAAATTTCCAAAAGCCAGAGCATCTAACATTTCTTTGCGACTCATGGCAGGATTACCAAATTGCTTACGAATTTCTTCAGAGCAACGGTCAACGTATTTTTCGAATTTGTTTGGAGCCCAAACATATTCTTTCTTAATGGCTTCTTTGTCAAATTTGAATTCTTCGGGTAAACCTCCTTCGATCTTGGATTTTACTTCAAGACCTTCGTAAACTTTAGGCAACTGACGGTTGTCGAAAAGGAATGGCTTAGAGATCATGATAACATGTTTCTTGCGCTTAGGATCGATCATGGAAAGACCCTCAATACGTAAACCTTTTTTCTTTAACGTATTATACTTACTCTCAAAGTTTTTTAAAATCTCAAACATCGGCTAGTTTTTAATTATTAACAAAGGTACGCAGTAAAGTGTTAATAACTTAGCTTTTTAGACGAAGGCCCTTAATTGGCGCCGAATAGAAAGTTAAAATGATGTTCCTAAACTGTTCAAATGCTGTTAAATCAATCTTAACAACTATATATATAGTTGATTATCAGTAACATGATACAAATAAACGACTTGTTAAAAACCACTAAGCGTACTGCTTGCGTTTTAGTCCAAAATCCAATATTCTATCGATAAACTCATAAGGTTTGTATTTGTTGATAGCTGCCTGATGATAGATACAAGTGGCCGGTGTCATGCCCGGCAAAGAGTTAACTTCTATGAATATGACCTCAATTTTACCGGCATCAAACACTCTGACAAAGGCGTCGATCCTACAATAGCCAACGATATTCAAAACCTTTGCCGCTGCCCCTAAGGTTTCTTTTACTTTATTGGAAATGGCCTGACGTTCTTTGCTATCACGTGAATATCTTGCGGGAGTAATGTTCTGGCCCTGCCCGGCAAGGAATTTTTCTTCCAGACTTAAAATATCGCCTTCAGCTAAAGCCTCAGATGCTTCAAAAACTTCATACTCAATTTCGCTTTGAGCATTTAATTTAGTGAGCATGCCTCCGGTAATTTCCAGGAAATGTTTTGCCCCATTTTTCGAAATTAATTCTTCGACTAGTATCACCTGCTTTTGCGGGAACTCTTCTTTTGGACGGATATGTAAAACCTCCGCTGCTTTGGCATCAAACTCTTCACTTGACCTGAAGATCAAAGTTGCAAAAGCTTCAAACTCTTCAAAATTCTTTATTTTTTTCACTGCGCTGCTACAACCATCATCTACCGGCTTGGCAATGAAAGGGTATTTATAATCCTTTTCTAAAATGCTTTTTAATTCTGCTTTGTTCTTTTTCCAATCATCGCAGGTGATCAAACGGTGTTTGGCAACCAGGAAGCCGTTGTTCAATAATATTTCGTTAGTTCTGTATTTATCAATGGTAATTGAAGAACTTTCTTTACCTGAACCGTTGTACGTTAATCCAACTTGTTCTAAACGTTCCTGCACTTCCCCATCTTCACCAGGGCGACCATGCAGGGCAATGAACACCTGTTTTACTTCTTTAGCAAGATCATTATAATTCAATTGCTGCGGTGCCAGTAAATTATTTGGCGAACCATATTTATCCGTAATGTAATGGCACTCTTTTATGATCTGCTGAATAACTGGATGTATCTTCCAGTTATTGATCTTATCTTTTATATCATCGGCATTATCTTTCAATAAAGCATTAACCGGAATTTTATACATCAAATGATTATCGTGATCGCCGGTTAAAAAAACAGGTATAGGAGCGTACTTTTCTGATGAGGCTAACTTCTCATAAATATTTCTTCCGCTTTCAACTGAAATATGACGTTCCGAGGAATAGCCCCCAAGAATAACTGCAACCGGAATTTTATTGGTACGGGCTGATTTTTCATTATGCAAGAATTCATCCAGTTTTTTCATTAAAGGCTCGTAAATAAATGCACCCTTCGAATTTTTTATGCGTTTACTTAAAGAAGTGCGAATGATGTAGGTTAAAAACTGCGAGGGATTTAAACCGATCTCAGCGGCCTGATGAAAAAAGAAAGAAGACGGCATCATTCCCGAAGTTGTATTGGGATCGTTCAGGAAAATTTTTCCATCCTTACTAAGGAAGCCATCGATACGGGCATACACATCAAAACATAACTCTCTGAATAAACGTTCGCATTCTTTACGGATCGCATTTATCTCCGCATCCGGAAGATCAATAGGTGTGATCTTACGTGATAAGCCCGGTAAATATTTACTTCGGTAATCAAATAGTTCTTTTCCCTTTCTTATTTCTGTAGGAGGTAAGGCTATCGCTGTGCCAACTTCATCTTCGGCAACAATGCAAGAAAATTCTTTTCCGTCAATAAAGCCTTCAACAATTACCATACTTTCTCCATCGGTTGCTTCAGCTACAAATCCTTCTGTTTTATTTGCATTTGCATCTAAAAAAGAAATTAATTCGTATTGATCGTAGTAAACAACATCATCGATCTTTATTGGCATTCCAATGCCTTCACGGATATCCGACAAGTGATGAATGAAATGGATCTTTTCTTCTTCCGATAATTTTTTCCATTCACCGCAATCCAACCACTTGGTGAATAAAGCCTTTTCCACGGACTCCATGAATTTAAAATTGCTGTCTTCACTTAAAATAGTTACTCCAATTGACGAACCTTGATTCGCTGGTTTGATCACCATAGGAAAACCAATTTCTTTTTTTGCCTTTTCCCAAACACCTTTTGTGTTGCCGGAAATCCAGTCTGTTCTGTCTATGGTTATATACGGTGGGCTATTAAACCCGGCGTTGATCATTAATTTTTTCTGAACGCTTTTATCGATCCCAATTGCCGAAGGTAAAATACCTGAACCTGAATAAGGAATTTGCAAATATTCGAGCAAGCCCTGAATACGGCCGTCTTCGCCATAAGGACCATGCAAACATAAAAATCCAAAATCAATTAACGAAACAAGTTCATTCACCTGAATTTTTTTTCCGATCTTAGAAATTAATTCATCTTGTTGCTTAACGGTTAGTTTCCCTAAGCTCTCAGCATAATATTGAAAGTGTGTATTGGAAGCAGGAATAAATTCAACCGGCGGATAAAAATCACGTATCGTTCCCTTGTAAACAAAGTTCCAATCCAATAAAACAAAATTGCCGAAGGAGTCTACAAAAAGTGGAATGGTCTCAAAAATGGATTTGTTTAAATTATCATAAACTGTTCGTCCGCCCGCAAAAGAAATTTCACGTTCCTTTGACCGACCACCGAAAATAATTCCAATTTTAATTTTTGACATATAAGAACCTGAAAAGTAAGACTTAAAATTATGAAGAATCGCATCGTTTAACCGTTAATTAAACAAAAACTATACACATAAGATTGTGAATTGAAAAGCGCTCAGTTGAACGGTGTTTTAGGTATTATGGACCATTGCATACTTAAATAATTGGTGTATTTTTGACTCAAATTAAACAAAATGAAAAAAATATTATAGGTTATTTTAGGGATCTTGGTAGGATACATGGCATTGTGCATTGCCGGGCCTTCTACCGCAGGCGCCGAGCGTTCAGTAAGCATTAACGCGCCTGCTGATAAAGTTAAAACTCAATTGTTAGACCTGCATTTCTTTCAGGAAAAATGGTCGCCCTGGACCGAGAAAGACCCTAATATGAAAGTAACCTATAGCGGTGAGACCGGAAAGCCCGGTAATTCTTACGCTTGGCAAAGTGAGGTTAAAGATGTTGGTAACGGAAGCATGGAGTTTATAGGAATTAATGGCGACACCACTTTGCAAGCATTGCGGTTTGAAGGCATGGGCGAATCAAAAGTTTACTTTATTAGTACTGCTGAAGGAAGCGGAACCAAAGTGAGCTGGGGCATGAGATCCAACGTTCCTTTTTTCGGAAGAGGAGTTATGCTTTTCATGAACATGGATAAAATGATCGGTCCTGACTTCGAAAAAGGATTAAATAAATTAAAAACTGAAATTGAGAACATGGCAACAGAACCGGTTGCTTCAAACTATGAGATCAAAGAAATTGAATGGCCGGCTAAAACATATTATGGAACAGCAAAAGCAACGATGAGTTTCGAAAAATTAGGTCCTTTTTTCGCTGAAAATTTTCCCAAGATCGGAGCTGATTTCGGAAAACATAAAGTGGAGATGGAAGGTGCACCAAGCTGCGTTTATTTTAAATGGGATGATAAAAATCAACAGACAGAATGTGCTGCCGTTATGGTTGCTGCAAAAGGCGGCGAAATAAAAGGCTGGGAAAAATACACCATGCCACCTTCGAAAGTATTGCAGATACAGTATTATGGCGCTTATGATAAAAGCTACGATGCTCACATGGCAATGGATAAGTACATGAAAGAAAAAAATCTCACTCAAACAATGGTAATAGAGGAATATGTAACTGACCCAATGACTGAAAAAGACACTGCTAAATGGTTAACCAATATTTTTTACGTATTGAAATAAAGATCTTTTCTTGAAAAAAGAGAAGGCATTCTGAGAAGGATGCCTTTTTATTTATTCAAAAACTCCACTAATTTTTTTACTGCAATGCCGCGATGTGATATTTTGTTTTTGGTTTCAGAATCCATTTCGGCAAATGTTCTATCGTAACCATCAGGAACAAAGATGGGATCATAACCAAAACCATTGCTACCTCTTTTTTGCGTTGTTATTTTTCCTTTTATGATGCCTTCAAATTGCTGTGCTTTTCCATCAATAATCAAAGAAATTATGGTTTTAAACTGCGCGTTCCTGTTTTCAATTCCATTCAGATCCCGGAGTAATTTCTGTATGTTATTTTCATCATTTTTTGGTTCTCCCGCATAACGAGCCGAATATACGCCCGGCGCTCCGTTTAAGGCTTCTGCTTCAAGCCCGCTGTCGTCGGCAAAACAATTTAATTTATAATTATCGTAAACGAATTTTGCCTTTATCAGTGCATTTCCTTCAATGGTGATGGCTGTTTCATCTATTTCATCGTTACAGTCAATATCCGATAATCCAAGTAAATAAATACCCGATGGAATTAGTTCGCTAATTTCTTTTACCTTATTTTTGTTATGAGACGCGAAAACAAGTTGCATACGAACATAAAAGTACCAATTTATTTTCAACACTGTATTTATCGGGCCCCACATGTCGATTGTAAAAAACATATCCTACTCTTTTTTAACACAAATACCTACCATGCTTTTAAGTGTAGCGGCTGGGATATTTTCGACCAGAGTAATTGGCGCCGAAGGTTCGGGAGAGGTAGCTGTTTTTCAGTTCTATGTTCAGATCTTTATCATGCTGTTTTGTTTTAGTTTTCACACAGCAGTCACTTATTTTATTTCGTCCGGAAAAATTGCCACGGAAAAAATGACAGGATTAGGTTTACTGATCTTGCTTTACAGTACTTTATTCCTCGCATTAATTCTTGGAAGTGACTTTTTTTTCTTTAAAGCCATTCCGCATTACATCAGCGGAAAATCTCATTTGGTCGTTTGTATTTATCTGCTCTTCAGTTTTTTTCTCTCCAATGTTATTTCCTTTACGCAACCCTTTTTATATTCCATTAAAGAGTTTAAAACCATTAATCAGCTTTACATTATTACCTCGTTTATAAATACGATCGGTTTATTAATTGTATTCGGTTTACACATGAGTAAAATACATGTGTTTTCGTTGGAGGAATTTTTATTGATTAGTATATTGACTCAATTGATCAACTCAATTTTATGGGTATTTTTCTTTTTGAAACATTATAAAGTTCCCAAACTTTTAAATTTGAACATCGGCCCCGAAATAAAAGGAGTTCTAAGTTTCATTCTGATCGGGCACCTCTCTACTTTCATTAATTTTTTCAATCTTCAGCTCGACATCTGGTTTGTTGACCATTACTGCGGGAAAACTGAGCTAGGCTATTACTCAAAAGCAGCTAACATCGCGCAAATGCTATGGCTGATCTCCAATCCCATCGTAGTTATACTCACACCCTACCTCATTGAAAAAAGTGAAGGTAAAACTGAACTCTTTGGGTTCTATTCCAGGCTCAACGCTACATTCATTTTCTTTGCTGGACTTATTCTTTTCGCAATTTCACCTTGGTTCTTTCCTGCATTTTTTGGCACGGATTTTACGCTTTCGGTTTTGCCTTTTAAAATTCTTATGCCGGGAGTTGTGATTATGAGTTTAAATAAAGTATTCTCAATTTACGTTTATTCGGAAAGTAAGATCACCTACAATTTACTGGCTACAATTGTTGGCCTTATATTCACTCTAAGCCTTGATCTGCTTTTAATTCCTAATTATGGGATTAAAGGGGCCGCTTTGGCGAGTTCATGCTCATACATTGCAGTAACTTTAGTAACTTTCTGCTCATTATTAATTGTATTTAAAATAAAATTTGAAAACTATTTCATTTTAAACAGAAGCGATATAAAAAAACTGACTCAGTCATACAGAAATAATGAAAAAAGCGATATCCAATAAACAGGTTGCTGATTTTTACGATAATTACGTTGGCCAGCAGGTAACCTACAGTAAAAATCTTAGGCATTTGTTTTTATTGAAAAAATTAAAACAATTGG
>JANYIQ010000062.1 GCA_025362575.1 Bacteroidia bacterium | reverse complement strand
GTCAGGGCCTCGCGCAGGCGTGTGCCGGACACAAGCAGGTGGATCGCCAGGAAGAAGGCCGCCGCGGAGATCAGGGACAACATGGAGGAGGCTCCTGTCCGGAGGGAAGGTGGCTCGCGCGACGTGCGCCGTCAAATCGCGGCCGCGTCGTCCTCGCCTTCGTCCTCAAGATAAATTTAGGACTGAATATCGTTGAAAAACGGCCGGATGGCTTTCACAATATTGAGACCGTATTTTGCGGACTGAAATGGAGGGATGTTCTGGAGGTTTTGCCTTCTACAAGCCCTACTGATATTGAGATAGAGACCAGCGGCCTTATAATAGATGCTTCCAAAAAAGAAGACAATATTATCTATAAAGCCTATAATTTACTAGCCGGATCGCATAAATTACCCCCAATAAAGGTGTTTTTGCATAAAACCATACCAATGGGGGCCGGTTTGGGCGGAGGAAGCTCGGATGCAGCCTTTTTTATGAAGTTAATGAACGAAAAGTTCAGTTTGAACATCTCAAAAAGCCAATTATTGAGCCTGGCCAGGCAACTGGGCAGCGATTGTGCCTTTTTTATGGAGAATACCCCCGTTTTCGCGACTCAAAAAGGCGATGTTTTTGAGCCAATACAACTGAACATTGATAAATACCACATTTTAACGGTTTACCCAGGTATTAACAGCAACACCACAGAGGCTTATGAAGGCGTTGTGCCGCAAAAGCCAAAGCGTTCGATAAAAGACATTATTTTAAATGAACCCATTGAGAACTGGAAAAATGTTTTGACAAACGATTTTGAAAAAAGCATTTTTAAAAAATATGGCGAGGTAGAAAAACTGAAACAAGATCTTTATGATAAGGGTGCTATTTACGCAAGCATGAGCGGAAGCGGAAGCGCAGTTTTTGGAGTTTTCAAGGAGAAACCCGAACTGAATTTTCCGATAAACTATCTGTGGTATTTTCAGGAGGCGGATTAGAAACCAACCTTTTTAGATTTTAAAGCGTTTAGTTAACATGGATATTAACCAGTTAATATGAAATTATTTTTGTCGTTTATAATTGGTTTGGGATTCATCGGGAATTGTTTCGCAAACGATAGTTTAAAGGTGAAAAAGCCAAAGTGTATTATAGATCTCTCATATGGGAGTAAGTATTTTAATAGTAAAATCATTTCTAGAATGGATTATGATTCGCGTTATGTTGTTCAACTTGAGCAAGACAATTTATTTTCGTTAAACTCAAGTTTTACATTATTTGCTGCAAAAGAGAAAAGCGGAGTCAATATCTTTTCAATAGGAACTGGTTTCAACGTAACCACTACTATTTTAAATATTTGGATGATTCACCAATATCCATATCCGTTAGGTGTAGGTGAAGATAAAATAGTTAAGAAACTTACAAGTTATAACATCCCTTTGTACATGACTTATACTTTTATCGGAGAAAGAAATGGTTGTTTTTCGACGAAGATAGGTGCCTATATTCCGGTTAACAATGAAAAAGCCTTGAACTTGCCTTTGAAAGCAGAAAGCAAAAGTGCAGTTAGTCCTTTCTTTAATTTAGGTTTTGGCTTTAAAATAAAAAGATTTATCCCGTTTCTTTCTGTAGAAGCAATTTATTATCGTAGTAAAGTTCAAGGTGATTATTGGAGTGTCGGAAATTCACTGTTTTTAAGAACTCAGCTCGGTCTCGCTTTTGTATTATAGAGTTTCAACTTCAGTCAAAACCTTCCCCACAACATTCCCTTCCTCATCAAAAGCATCTAAACTAACTGATACAGGAGTATTCAGTAATTCAGAATTAAAATGGGCCTTTACTTTGACATAGTTTTTGGTAAACCCAAATATAAAACCATTCTTGTTTTCATTCTCAAAAATTACGGTTTCGGTTTTGCCTAATTGTTTTTCGTAAAAGCTTCTTAGTTTTTTTGCAGAAAGTATGCGCAGCATTTTATTGCGGCGTTTGCGTTCTGCAATTGGCACTACATTTGGCATTAAAACAGCTTCGGTATTTTCGCGCTCGCTGTAAGTGAATACATGCAAATACGAAACATCCAATCCATTTATAAAATTATAAGTGTCTAAAAAATGTTCTTCAGTCTCGCCCGGAAATCCTACAATGACATCAACACCAATACAACAATCGGGCATCAAACTTTTAATTTTAGCAACACGATCAGAATATAGTTCCCTTAAATAACGTCGCTTCATTTTTTTAAGAAGCTCATTATTTCCTGATTGTAAAGGAATATGAAAATGCGGCATGAAACGGTTCGAGTTCGCTACAAATTCTATGATCTCGTCTTTTAATAAGTTCGGTTCGATCGAAGAAATCCTGAATCTTTCAATTTCCTCAACTTTATCCAACTCTTTTATTAATTCTAAGAATGTAAATTCTTTTTGTTTCTTCCCATTATATTCAATTTCTCTTCCGTAACCAAAATCACCAATGTTCACACCGGTCAAAACAATTTCTTTTACGCCGCTTGCTGCAATTTTTTTAGCATTGGCAATTACATTATTCATGTTATCGCTGCGGCTTTTACCACGCGCCAGCGGAATGGTGCAAAATGTACAAGAATAATCACAACCATCCTGCACTTTTAAAAATGATCGGGTACGGTCGCCAACAGAGTAGGAGTCGACAAAAAAATCGGCTTCATTTATTTCGCAACTATGAATTTCGGTGTTAATGTTTTTTCCCGAAAGGTTAATGTAGTTGAGTAGTTTGAACTTTTCGGTAGCACCTAAAACCACATCCACACCTTCGATCTTACTTATTTCTTCGGGTTTTAGTTGCGCATAACATCCAACAACCGCAACAAATGCTTCGGGATTACTGTTCAGTGCACTTTTTACGATCTGCTTACATTCTCTGTCGGCATTTTCAGTTACCGAACAGGTATTGATCACATAAACATCGGCAGGTTTCGAGAAATCAACTTTGCTAAACCCTTTCTCCATGAACAAGCGCCCAATGGTAGATGTTTCTGAAAAATTCAGTTTACATCCTAAGGTGTGAAAAGCGACTGTTTTTCCTGTAAAGGGCATGGTGCAAAGATAGGGAATTTTCCGAACGTCATTGCGATCGGTAGCGAAGCAATCTCTTTCAAAATCAGATTGCTTCGTCGTATCTCCTCGCAATGACGGAAGAAATAACCTCAAACACGAAATAATTAATAGTTAACTACTTGCTTCAAATGATACTCCAAATGCACAACATAATCGTCTATTAGCCAGCCAAGAGTAACCCTTTCGTCGTTACTGCTAATACTTGTAAGCGATAAATTATGTTCAGGTATGCGTTTAATGATCTCAATTAGGTGTCGGTTATACAGAGCCCAGAAAGCGATCACATGCGCGCTTTCGAGTTTATTGTAATGCGAAAATAAATTCCAATTATTTTGATCATAAACAATGCAGGGTTCATTCTCGAATTGTATGCGAATAAAACGTTGATGATTGTTAGTGGCGCTATCGATCAAATGCCCAAGAATTTCCTTTTTACTCCACTTACCCTGTGCGGGTTTGTAGCTGAACTCCGTTTCAGGAATCTGACTTAACAATTGCGGAATTGTATCACACAAATACGTTAAGCGCTCGATGGTTTCTTGCAGCATAATTAATTGGGTTTGGTTTAGCTCGTTGGAATTATTCCTACGGGCTTAATATTAAAGATAATTATTTTACCACAGTTTGACTATTTTTTCACCACTAAAACACAAAGGCACTAAATTTTACTATTTTTTTGTGAGATTTGGTGATATTAGTGCTTTTGTGGCTAATTTA
>JANYIQ010000029.1 GCA_025362575.1 Bacteroidia bacterium | reverse complement strand
CTAACATATAAGGATTAAACGCAGCTTCGCTTTTCGCGAAGGTGCGATTTAATCCTGTGTTGAACTGATGCATCGGTAGCCACACCAAGGATTACAAAGGTTTTTATGTAGTATGCAATTTTAAAAAGAAGAGCATCTTTTTATAGAGAAAATGGAATCAGAAAAAGGGTTCCATTTTTTATTTTTTTTGCTTGTATTTCATTTTGTAATCAAAACATCATGCTAAAAAATGTTTTTTTTACTGTTTACAAAAGCTAAATTATAAACTATTTTAAAATGAGGCAATAGCCTTGTAATTCGCTTCAATTGTCAGATTGGCGATTTTAATTTTGTTTTTTTTATGTTCTTAATTTGTTGTTTATAGTTCGGCTCAGCTCACCACAGTTTTTTGGTGGCGGAGCATTTGCGTCAAAACTCATTACACGAATCATCCTTCCGGTTTTGCAACACGGACAAGCATCTACATCAAACCCCAATCGTGTTTTGGTTATTTCTTTCCAATCTTGTTTATCTTTTTTTACAATAGAAATGCCCATCTTCATCTGTTGCATTTTCAACTTCGGTTTTGTTCTGCTTGCCAATATCCCGTAATGCCTAATCTTCATAAACTTTGGAGGTAATATGTGCATACAAAATCGCTGCAAAAAATCTTCTGCTTTCAGCGGCATTAATCTTTGCACACTGCCATGCGCATAATCTTTATAAGAAAAAGTAACACTTCCGTTTTCGATTTTTTTAATGCGATGATTGCTGATTGCAATTTTGTGAGAGTATCTGCCTAAATATTCTATCACCTGTTGTGGCCCTAAAAATGGCTCTTTTGCGTACACTACCCAATCTTTATCATACAGATTCTTTTTAAAACGAATACTCATTGGTTGATTTATTGTTTGAAGAAAATCTTTTAATTTCTCCATAAATTTTCCACGATACGTTTTACTCAATGCTTTTACACAGAACAAATACTTGCCATCATTTTTTGCATGTTTCCAATAACCGGCTTTGGTAATTCCACCACCCGGAATAATCATGTGTACATGAGGATGAAGACTTAGGTTTTGTCCCCATGTATGTAAGACAGATATAATGCCCATTTGCGCGCCAAGGTGCTTTGGATCATTTCCAAATTGCATAATGGTTTCTTTACTTGCAGAAAAAAGTATGTTGTACAATTCCTTTGGAAATCGTAAACAATAAGGATTCAGTTCTTCGGGTAAAGTAAACACTACATGAAAATACGTGGCAGGCAATAAATCATTTTGGCGAGCCATTATCCAGCGTTCGCGGTTTGTTCCCTGGCACTTTGGACAATGCCTGTTTCTGCATGAGTTGTACGAAATCCGTTCATGATTACATGAATCACATTTATCTAAATGAAAGCCCAGATAAGCAGTACGGCAATGCTCAATAGCATTGAGCACCCGAATATGTTGCTTTAATGGCGCATGTTTTTGTATAAATGATGCTCTGTATTCTTTTATGATTTCAGCCAACTCGAAAGTTGGTTTACTCATTTTAGGTTATACAAAGTATCTAATGGACTGTGTGCTAATTTGGTTTTAATCTGTGCAATATGAATATATACCAATGTGGTTTCAATACGCGTATGCCCCAGCAAACGCTGTATAGAATGTAAATCCACGCCATCTTCCAACAAATGCGTAGCAAAGGAATGACGTAGTGTGTGCATTGAAACAGCTTTTTTTATGTTTGTTTTTTGAAGCGCTTCATTAATCACATACTGTACACTTCTCTCCCCCATTGGCTCTCCGGGTGTTTGCCCTTCGAATACATAAACAGTCGGTTTAAGTGCATCCAGATAAAACAGGAATTTTGAAGCTATCAGATTTGATAATATAACATAGCGATCTTTCTTTCCTTTGCCTTGTCGTACATGAATTTGTTTACGATCTAAATCGATATCGGCAATTTTTAATATTCGTACTTCATTCATTCTTAAACCAGCACTGTATGCTAATGCTAATAAAAACTTGTGCTTTAACAAGCGGGGAGCTTTGAATAATTCTCTGCATTCTTCTTTTGATAAAACCACGGGAAGTGTTTCTATGTTTTTAATCATCGGCATTTTAAGCGCATGATCTTCCAAACCAAAAAGCCTGAACCAATGTCGTAATCCGAAAACGGCCTGTTTAAAATAACTAGCAGATTGTTTTTCATGCACCGACATTCGGTACAGGTAGGAATTGATTTCATCCACACTTATAGCATGGGGAACTCTGCCAAAGTGTAATGCAACAAGTGCAATACTTCGGCTGTAATTGGTAATCATGCTTTTGCTGTTCTGATCGATGGTTACTCGTTCAATAAATTTTGCAAATGCATCTCTAAAGCCCGGAACATTGTCCTTGGCTTGATCTACAATGGTGTAGTACTCTTTTCTTTTGAAACTCATGGCTCAATTTTTAATTGGTTGAGTTTCTTAAACGAAAAAAGATATATTTGTATAGATTGAGTATTGCTTAAGTTTTGCCGGCTACCGAAGGTTTAGTTCAACAGCACCTACAAGCTATACGGGGCATTCTGCAAGTTGCAAATGCTTTTTTAATTGTGCGCTTCGCGCATAATATTTTGCATTTGCATTTGAGTTCAGTACATTTAATCAAGTTTTGTGGGGCAAGACAGTTTAGTGCTTTTAAACCCGCACAGCTTGTAG
>JANYIQ010000015.1 GCA_025362575.1 Bacteroidia bacterium | reverse complement strand
TGTTTGTAACTAATATTGATCATTCCTGTAGAACTTCCATTTAATTAAGATTTAAATCAGCTCCCTCTTATTCCTGAAATTAATTTATTAAATTTGCCTTAATACAAAATACCTTTATGGCAGGCAATACTTTCGGAAAGATCTTTACCCTTACTACTTTTGGTGAATCACATGGCGAAGCGTTAGGCGGCATCATTGATGGTTGTCCTGCCGGTTTAGATATAGATCTTGCGTTCATTCAAAACGAACTTGATCGCCGTAAACCCGGACAATCACACATTACCACTCAGCGTAAAGAAGAAGATCAGGTAAAATTTTTATCAGGTATTTTCGATGGCAAAACTACCGGAATGCCCATTGGTTTTATTATTGAGAATAATGATCAGCGATCGAAAGATTATGATGACATGAAAGATGTTTTTCGCCCATCGCATGCAGATTTTACCTATCAGGAAAAATATGGTATCCGTGATCACAGAGGCGGAGGAAGATCATCTGCCCGCGAAACCGCTTGCCGCATAGTTGGCGGAGCCATAGCTAAATTATTACTTAAAAAACATAACATCAGCATTCAAGCTTATGTAAGCGCGGTAGGAAACATAAAAATAAATTCTTACAAAGAATTAGATCTTTCTAAAACCGAAAATAACATTGTACGTTGTCCGGATGAAGCAATTGCTGCAAAAATGATCTCTTATATTGAAGACATCCGTAAACAAGGTGATACCATAGGTGGAATTGTAAGTTGTGTCGCAAAGCAGGTTCCCATTGGTTTGGGAGAACCTGTTTTTGACAAACTGCATGCCGATCTTGGTAAAGCGATGTTAAGCATTAATGCCGTGAAAGGTTTTGAATATGGCACGGGATTCGATAGTATTAGTAAAAAAGGTTCTGAATTAAACGATGAATTTTCTCCGACAGGCCCTACATCCAATAATAGCGGCGGAATTCAGGGTGGCATCAGTAACGGAGAAGATATTTATTTTAACGTGGCCTTTAAACCGGTAGCTACCATAATGCAAAAACAAAATACGGTGAATACAAAAAATGAAGCGGTTGAAATGCAGGCAAAAGGTCGCCACGACCCATGCGTACTGCCACGCGCAGTGCCAATTGTTGAAAGCATGGCTGCTTTGGTATTGGCTGACCATTTATTGAGAAATAAAATTTATCAATAGTTGAAATTTTTCAGATC
Source organism: Bacteroidia bacterium (assembly GCA_025362575.1). Lineage (GTDB taxonomy): Bacteria > Bacteroidota > Bacteroidia > B-17B0 > Aurantibacillaceae > JAHEYG01. Next base: position 9,163 of record JANYIQ010000015.1, on the reverse strand, counting down.
CATAATTATTCTTTCTTCACTATTTTTTTTCAGTCAATGTAAAACCGTTGACCTAAGATTTAAATTATATAACCAACCCCTAGTTAAATTACCACAAAATGTTAAGCAAATAGCGGTAGTTAACAGAACTATTTTAGATAGCACAAAAAAAGACAAGAACATTGTAGAGGCTGTATTATCGGGCGAAGCCATATTGGGCGATAAACTCGGAGCGGAAGATTGTATTTTCAGTTTCACCCGTTACATTAATAATTACGGTCCTGTTACCGCTATCGTTCCGGATGCTCATAAATTAAGAGGAGGCATTGGTTTTTTTAATACCGATCCATTGGATTGGAAGCTTGTAAGTAAGATCTGCCGTGAAAATAAGAGTGATGCTTTGATGGCCCTGGAAAAATTTGACACCAATTCAGACGCTGCAATTAACGCCATGGTTACAGGTGCCAACATTTTAAACGGAGGAACGGGTACCAAAGACATTCGCTATAACATTGTTTATGGTTTTATTTTGTATGATACCTTAACACGAAGCATTATTTATTATAATGATCAATCCATAAATGAGGTCGCGCGGGGTTTACCAATGTTATCACCGCTTCCGACTTCAGCGGTAAAAAACACAGCGATTTTTATAGGAGAACGTGAGGCAGGTAAATTCAATTCAACCTGGTATTGGGTACATCGTGAATATTACAAGAAACCTAAAGATCCTGATTTTAGTATCGGCTATAGAAGAGCAGTGGTTAACGATTGGGACGGTGCAATAGACATGTGGTTGAAGTGTGCTCAATCTTCAAGCAGAAAGACGGCAGGAAGAGCTTGTTACAATATTGCCATTGCTTACGAAGTAAAAGGTAATTTGCAGGAAGCTTTTAAATGGGCTCAAAAGTCATATTCTGATTACGGTACTAAACTAGCTAAGAACTATGTTTATGTATTGCAACGCCGGATCAATAATGGTAATTGATCCTATCTCAATTTCATCCCCGCATGAAAGAAAACAGCCTGTGATATGCTGGTTCCACCATAAGCACTGAAGCCAGATCCTTTGGCATTACTTGCTTTCGATTCATAGAGCGTGGTGTAGGTGTTAATAGAAATGTTGCCCGTTACAGACCAAAAGAATTTATTTCCCTTTCCTAAAAATGCAAAATAACCAAGGCCCATGTAAAGGTTATTAAGATTGTATCTGTTGGTTTGCAAGCCCTGACTATTATCAAAAACTCCCTGATTCCAGGCGATCCGGTCGCCAAATTCAACAACAAAATTATGTGTGCTTATTTTTTTGCCAAGAAAATGCTTGGCGTTAATTCCAATTCCAAAATAACTTTGATAAGAGACAGGAGAAAAAGAAGGACCGATCGATAAAATGATCTTTGAATTTTTTGGAATGTAACTGAAGTAAAGTGAGGAAATGGGAATAACATTATTATCTGCTTTAAAATTTGTCAGAAAGGTGCTTCCGGCCTGAACGGAGGCAAAAAAGTGATGTGTTGAGACTGTGTTTAGCGTGTCCTGCGCCCTTAAGCCAAAAAATGAAAGAAATAGAGCAATAAAATATATCTTTGTAAGAGTACGCTTCATTAAAACTAAATTTAAGGAATTTTTTCGGATTCGACCGTGATCAAGAAGGCAAATCAAATATACATTATCAGTTTTTTTGAAGGCGCAGCCGTTATGGCAACCGAGTTGTGCGGCACAAAACTCATAGCTCCTTATTTTGGAAGCAGTTTGTACGTATGGGCCTCTGTAATTGCCATTACTTTGGGAAGCCTTGCTGCAGGCTACTTTTACGGCGGTAAACTCAGCTTAAAAGAGAACAAAAAAAGCATTTTGTTCAGTATTTTAATTTTGTCGGCCTTGTACATGGGCTGTATGCCTTTTATAAGCGGCCTTTTCAAATTATTTGCCTTTAGTTTGTCTTTAATTCCTGCAGTAGTTATTTCAAGCAGCATTTTATTGTTCTTGCCCATGTTCTTCATGGGAGCTACATCTCCTTTGATCATTTCCTTTCAAACCGATAATGCAGGCGAGTCGGGCAGAGTGAGCGGTCTGGTTTATTCCATTTCAACGGTAGGCGGCATTATTTCAACGTTTTTATCAGGGTTCTATCTCATTCCTGCTTACGGTTTACACATTACCCTCATCATTTTCGCGGTATTGCTGTTGGCATCACTTTTATTTTTGATGGATAAGAAGAATAATCTAAAGATCACTTCCGTTTTCATAGTGTTAATGGTTTTAGGATTTAAGAAAGCGCCGCTTGCCAAAAATTGCATTTACGAACAAGATGGTTTGCTTGGAAAGCTGGACATACTGGATGATACAGTTTCAAAAGCCGGATCTTTTCAGGTTATTCGTAAACTACTCGTGAACCATGTGGTACAAACGGAAATGGATCTGCAAACCAAAAACTCGGTATCGGATTATATAACGATCTTAGATTCCAATATTTCTGTTGCTTCCGGAAATGCATTGGTATTAGGGCTTGGCGGCGGTTTAACTTCTAACCTGCTTCTTAAAAAAGGATATGCGGTTACGGGAGTTGAATTGGACGAACGAATAATTTCATCTGCTAAAAATTATTTCTTTTTAGGGTCTTCGGTAGAAACAGTTTGCGACGATGCCCGCCATTACCTTAACATCTCCAATAAAAAAATTGATCTGCTTTTAATTGATATTTTTAAAGCCGAAGAACAACCGGCCCATGTGATCACCACCGAAAGTTTGAAAAAAATAAAGGAACTGTTGAACCCAAATGCAAAACTGATCATTAACTGGCACGGATACAGTTCTGGCGAAAAAGGAATGGGAACCGCCATTTTAATGAACACCTTAAAAGATCAGGGCTTTAATTATAAAACTGCCGCGATTTCAGATCAGGAAGATTATCGAAATCTGGTGGTTTTTGCTTCATTAAATACCCCGGAAGTATTGAAATACGCAATGCCAATTCAGTTACCTGAGACCAAACTCCTCAATTCCGACATGCATCCGGTACTCGAAAAGTATAACGCCCCGGCTAACCAAAGCTGGCGCAAAAATTACATACTTTATTACTATTCAGGTAATTAAGATTAGCTAAATTCTTCGTAAATTTAACCCGTAGGACCGTAGGTCCAACGGGTTGAACCCGAAATAATTAATATAGAACCCGAAACTTATTTATGTCAACTTTAATCATATTTCGTCACGGACAAAGTGTTTGGAACTTAGACAACAAATTTACCGGTTGGGTAGATGTTGAATTATCACCAAAAGGAGTAGAAGAAGCAAAAGCTGCCGGCGAAAAGCTAAAAGGTTATACTTTTGATTTTGCTTATGCATCGGCTTTAAAACGTGCACAAAATACTTTAACGCTTGCTTTGCAAACAGCAGGGCATAAACCCTTGACTCCAATTTACGATCAGGCTTTGAACGAACGTATGTATGGCGATCTTCAGGGTTTGAATAAGGCTGATACAGCAGCAAAGTACGGAGAAGAGCAGGTGAAGATCTGGAGAAGAAGTTTTGATGTTCCGCCTCCTAACGGTGAAAGCCTTAAGGACACAGCCGCGCGCGTTATCCCGTATTTTGAAAAGGAAATTATTCCGAAATTAAAAGCAGGAAAGAATATTGTGATCGCTGCTCACGGTAACAGCCTACGTGCTTTGATCATGTATCTTGAAAAAATGACACCGGAACAAATTCTGGAATTTGAAATTGGTACAGCAGTTCCAAGGATCTATAATTTAGATAATGAATTAAATGTTTTATCAGTAAAAAATTTATAAGATGGCAAGTAGATTGGTAACTGAAGACAGTAAAATAATTGCAGTGGATTTTGACGGAACCATTGTAGAACATGCCTATCCAAGCATTGGTAAGGAAATGTTATTTGCTTTGGCAACCTTAAGAGAGTTACAGAAAAAAGGACATAAACTTATTTTATGGACATTTCGTTCAGGACCATTATTGGATGAAGCGGTTGAATATTGCAGAGCAAATGGTGTGGAGTTTTACGCGGTGAACAAGAATTTTCCTGAAGAAGAATTAACAGAGAATATTTCGAGAAAAGTGAATGCCGATATTTTCATCGATGATCGCAACGTTGGCGGATTCCTTGGCTGGAGCGAGATCTGGCAGATATTGCATCCTGAGAGCGGAAGATTTGATCATACTTTGAAAAATCCGGAAGCGCATACCAATTTTAAGAAAGAAGAAACAGGACTATTAAAAAAATTATTCGGTAAGAAATGATCTATATTAAAACCCGCGAAGAAATTGAATTGATGCGTGAATCAGCACTTATGGTTTCGCGTACATTAGGAATTATTGCCAAAGAAATTAAACCGGGTGTAGAGCCTAAGCATTTGGATAAAATTGCGGAACAATATATTCGCGATAACGGCGGAGTTCCTGCATTTAAAGGCTACCGAGGTTTTCCGGCCACCTTATGCATTTCCATTAACGAAGCAGTGGTGCATGGCATTCCTACCAACAAACCCTTGAAAGAAGGCGATATTATTTCGGTAGATTGCGGTGTAAAGAAAAATGGTTTTTACGGAGATCATGCCTACAGTTTTGGTGTTGGAAACATAAAACCGGAATTACAAAAATTATTAGACGTTACTAAAGAGAGTTTATATAAAGGCATTGAGCAGGCTGTTTCGGGTAATAGAATTGGCGATATTAGTTTTGCCATTCAGCAATATGCCGAAAGCCACGGTTACGGTGTAGTGCGTGAGTTAGTAGGGCATGGTTTAGGTAAAAGTTTGCACGAAGATCCCGAAGTACCGAATTACGGGAAACGCGGCGATGGTCCGAAATTAAAAGACGGAATGGTTTTGGCCATTGAACCCATGATCAATTTAGGAAAGAAAGGCATTAAGCAATTAGAAGATGGTTGGACCATTATAACGGCCGACGGATTACCAAGCGCGCATTTTGAGCATGACATTGCCATTATTGATGGTAAGCCTGAGATACTCTCTACATACGCTTACATTGAAGAAGCATTAGGCATAAAATAATTTATTTCAGCCATTTCGTTTTTAAAGAACATATCGCTCGCGGAACTCAGGAAAATGGCTCAGGTTCGTGAAGCCAGGAAGCTTTCTATTTTAAATAAAATACTGCTTTGGGTTAATTATGCAGCTATTCTGGCCTTGTTCATTTCTTTAATGGCAAAATATGTTTCGCCGCAATTATTCTGGATCGTTTCTTTTTTCGGATTAGCATTTTTGTATCTTATCCTTTTGAATGTTCTTTTCGTTATATACTGGTTGGCTCAGTTCAGGCGATTGGCGCTTCTTTCGGCAGGCATGATCCTTTTATCGACCTTTACGCTTAAAAATTATTTTCAATTCTCATTTAAAACCAATTCAGCCAATAGTAATATTAAAGTGACTTCTTACAACAGCATGCTGTTCGATCTTTATAACTGGAGTAAAAATGCAAAATCACGTAAGAATATTTTGAATTCTTTACAGGAAATTAACCCGGATATACTTTGTTTACAGGAATTTTATAATTCGGATGAGAGTGACGATTTTCATAACATCGATACAATTTTAAGCACCTTTAATACAAAATATTATCACGTGGAGTATACGGCCACACGCCGCAAGCTCGATCATTGGGGCATTGTTACTTTTTCAAAGTATCCCATTATTAATAAAGGCAAGATCGAATTTAAAACAAGTGCCAATAACATTTGTATCTATACCGATGTGATCATTAAAAAAGACACGGTACGCATTTATAACATGCATTTACAATCCATTCGATTCAGTAAAAGTGATTATAAGTTCATGAGCGACATACAAACCGAAGAAGATGCACAAGATGAAGTAGAGAACTCAAAAAGTATTTTGCGCCGCTTGAAGCGTGCTTTTGTAAAGCGGGCAGAGCAGGCGGAGATCGTGGAAGCCAATATAAAAAGTTGTCCGTATAAAATTATTTTGTGTGGCGATTTTAACGATACTCCTGCATCTTACACTTATAATTTATTGTCAAGCAAATTGAAGGATTCTTTTATTGAAAAAGGTAAAGGCTTTGGCCGAACCTACGCCGGTAAATTCCCTCAATTCAGGATTGATTATATTTTGCACAGTAAAGCTCTTAAATGCAATAAATTTGAGAGAAGCGACGAAACCTTTACAGATCACTTTCCGATCACGGCTTATTTGAGTATTAAGTAAAAAATCAACACAGAGATACTGAGGCTACTTGTTTTAAAAACTCTGCGAAACTCTTTTGACTCCGTGCTCTCCCTGTCTCTGTTGAAGAATGAACCACTTATTGCCAAGATCTTACCACTTATTAAAAATCTAAGGTTTCGTATAGAAAAGCCTCCTTTTACTCGCAGAATTTTGTATATTTATATAGAATAAAGCTCAAAAATGAACCCCACATTTATCAAATTGATTTTCATCCAATCGATCTTGATGTTTACACAAAACGTAAGCGCCAAAAATTCTGTCGGCAATACCGAACCTTCCTTTCCAAAAACAAAAACACAAATTACTTTTAAAGAAAACCTCGGTCAGGTTAGCGACCAGTTTTACAAACCCCGTCCCGATGTTTTATTTTCGGGAACCGACGGGCAATTGGTGTTTCATTTAAAAAATAACGGAATATCTTATCAGTTAAGCAGAGTTGACAGCTGGAAAAAACCTGATCCGGAAAATTCAATTTCTCCTCGCCTTCATAAAACTAAAGAAAAAGAACCTGAGCAAATAACCATTTATCGTTTAGATGTAAATTGGATTAACGCGAATACCAAAGCTACAGTTTCAAAAACAGATGCATTACCTGATGTGGATAATTATTATTTGGAGGTTTGTCCGAATGGAGTTACCGGTGTTAAAAGCTATAAGCAAATTACATATCAAAATCTTTATAAAGGAATTAATCTGAAATGGTACGAAAAGAATGGCAATTTAAAATACGATTACGTTGTTGCGGCAGGTGCCGACTACAAAGAAATTCAATTGGAACTAAACGGCGCCGAAAAAATTTCTTTGAATTCGAAAGGTGAATTAATTATTAAAACTCCTCTGGGTGAATTGATCGAACAAAAACCTTTTGTAGAACAAAATGGAAAACAATTAGATGCAAAATGGATCATTAAGAATAATATTGTTTCTTTTGATATTAAAAACATTAACCCTACTCTGTCTTTTAATATCGACCCGTTGATAAGATTGTGGGGAACGTATTATGGGGGCAATAACGATGATCAGGGATGGTACCTTGCAACTGACGCTTTAGCCAATGTTTTTTTAGGGGGGTACACAAAAACTCCAACAACTATGGCTATTGCCACTTCAGGTGGCTTTCAAACAATTTTCGGTGGAATTGGTACAGGAACTTGGCAAGGCGATGCTTTTTTAGTAATGTTTAATTCTGTCGGTGTTCGCCAATGGGGAACCTATTATGGCGGTGCAGGAAGCGATTTCTCAAACAATATTGTTACTGATGCAATGGGTAATGTTTATATGTGCGGCGGAACCACTTCAACGGTTGCAATTGCAACTTCAGGAAGCCATCAATCTTTTTTTGGTGGAGGCCCACTTTATGGTGATTCTTTTTTAGCTAAATTTAATTCTTCAGGGGCATTAGTTTGGGCCACTTATTATGGAGGTAATGATGAAGAATGGGCCATTGGATGTTCTGTTGATAATGTAGGAGATGTTTATTTGGTCGGCGGAACCAATTCAACGAATAATATTTCTTCAGTTGGTAGCCATCAACCCACTAAAAATAATGTCTACGACGCGTTTATTGTTAAGTTTAATTCTGGAGGCACAAGACTTTGGGGAACTTATTATGGCGGAAATGGAGAAGATAACGGAATTTTCTGCGCCAATGATTTGGCGGGGAATGTTTATGTGGGAGGATCTTCTGCCTCAAATAATCTTGGAAGTATTTCAACATCTGGTAGTCATCAAGTCAATTATGGAGGCGGATCAACTTTTTATGGCGACGGCTTTCTCACTAAATTTAATTCAGCAGGGGTAAGGCAATGGGGGACATATTATGGTGGAAATTTAGACGATGAAATATTTGGAGTGGCTTGCGATGCCTTTGGAAATGTGTATTGTACTGGAAGCACTGAAACATTTACCGGAACTTCGATTGCTTCACCAGGAAGTCATCAGCCGATATTTGGAGGGGGAACCGATGACGGATTTTTAGTGAGCTTCAATTCATCCGGAACAAGAAATTGGGGAACTTATTATGGAGGTACCGGTGTTGAAGATTGGCAAAATGTTGCCGTTAGTCCAAGTGGTGATATATATTTGAGTGGCCAAACAAATTCAAAAACAGGAACTGTGATTGCAACTCCATGTACTTATCAATTTAACTATGGAGGCGGTGCCTTTGATGCATATCTTGCCAAGTTTACTGCCGGGGGTACAAGGCTATGGGGTACATATTATGGGGGAAATGGTTCAGAATATTGGCCAGATTGCATCACTGATCTCAATGGAAATGTTTTTATTGGAGGAACTGAAACTGTTGGTTCAGGAACAGTAATGTCAAGTTCGGGTTGCCATCAAAACACTTATGGTGGTGGACCTTATGATGCATTTATAGCCAAATTCGATGGTTGCATCCCAGCCTCACCACCAAACACAACTGCTGCTGCTAACTTAACGGTTTGTCCGAATAATTCAACAGCATTAAGCACCACGGTAAGTTGCGGCATTAACTGGTGCAACGCTGCAATTGGAGGTTCTACTTTGGGGGTTGGAAGTAATTTTACTACTCCAACATTACCTCTAACAACAACCTATTACATAGAAGAATTATCCTGTGGCGTCAGCGCTCCCAGAACCCCGGTTACCGTTACTGTTATCCCAATTCCAAACATAACCATCACTGGTGATATACTTTTATGTTTGGGGCAAAACACCACTTTGTCAGCCAACGGTGCATCCACTTATACCTGGCTGCCATCGCCAAACTTAAATACCACCAATGGTGGCACAGTAGTAGCAACACCAAATTCAAATTCCACTTATTCTGTAATTGGTGCTAACGGCAGTCTGTCTAAAAACTAACTGTTTAAACAAAAATACGAATTAAAACGAACTCTTTAGGAGGGTTTTAAGCGGCCTTGAAAAAATAACCGTGATTGTAATTTTCAAAAAATGGAAACATCTTAATGAATTTA
>JANYIQ010000137.1 GCA_025362575.1 Bacteroidia bacterium | reverse complement strand
GCCAACTTTTTGCTGTTATTTGAGTGTTCCCTCTACAACAATCAATTATAATAACCGCTTTGCAGTATATCCTTTTAGAAATACATCCGTTAATATAGAATCGGCAGATTGTATAAAAAGCATGTGGCAAAGATTGACTGATGTTAAAAACGAATTAATCGGTAATCAAGGACCAACTTGGTCACCTTCTATAACTGTACCTACGAAACTTAATGTTGTAATCTACGAAGCTTATTATTTTGTTCCAATGCTTCTTGCTCTTGACCAACAAAAACGTGGACAATTTGATGCGGCACTTTCTTGGTATCGTTCGGTTTATGATTATACTAATCCTCTACTGACAATGCGTAAAATTTTCTATGGATTAGTTCTTGAAGAATCAATTGTTACCACGTATACATTTGCCTCTAACTGGCTACTTGATCCTTTAAATCCGCATTCCATTGCCCAAACCAGAGCCAATGCATATACAAAATATACAGTAATGAATATTGTTCAATGTATGTTTGCTTATGCGGATCGCGAATTTACTCTTGATACCATTGAAACGGTTCCAATAGCTAGAAAATTATATACAGTGGGACTTGATCTTTTAAAAATTCCGGAGTTAAACGTTAAACCTTCCGAGTGTATTAGTCTTGCCAATGCATGTCTTGTTGCAGATGCATCGCGTTTGGGTACTTGGAGTGCAATGGTTTCTGAAGTTAAAGGAAAATTAAGCGCTTTAGGAGATTCTCCATTAGTAGAAAGCTTGGCTCATGACATAAGTGGTATTCTTAATAGTGGAGACGAAGGAACCTACGCGACAAAATTTGCTGAATCATTCGAATTAATAAATTCAAATACTCCTACACCCCCGGCAACAGAGACAGTTTCTACAATGTTAACTGATCTAAAAAATGATACAGATAATGCTGCCCGCTATCTTGCTGCAATAAATGACCCATCTGTTTTTAATTCAAATGTTGCGGATATGTATGCCCTTAATACTGCAAGAATTTGCAGCATTCCTGTTGATGAAATTAGTTCCGTTGGTTCTGAGTCAAAGCTCCAATGGTTATATGACCAAGTTCCGGCGAATTCAATTCAATATGATTTTAAATTTGCTTCTGATTCGGGCGTACAAAATTTAACCGGGAACCGTGCATACAACCCTGTTAATCCAACCGAAGAAGCCTATAATGCAAACCTCACTTATTCAAATGCAAAAGCTATTTCAACTACTAACCCAATAACTCCAATAAAATCTGTCCCTTATACGCCCCTTATAACCTATAAGTTCTGCATGCCTTCCAATCCAATTTTCTATGCATTAAACTTAAAGGGTAGTCTGGAATTATATAAAATATTTAATTGTCGCAACATTGCAGGAATGGTTCGGGAATTAGATGTTTTTGCCGCAGCCACAGATAGCACAACCGGTGTACCGGTTATTGGAGCAAGCGGAAATCTTGTCTTACCTGGAGTTAATAATTTAGCGCCAACACAATATCGCTTCAAAGTTTTATTAGAGCGTGCTAGGCAAATTGCTGAACAGGCTCAACAGATGGAAACATTATTTTTGGCAGCATTAGAAAAAACTGACGCGGAAAATTATGCTTTACTTAGAGCTAAGCAAGATCTTTCAACAGCGAGAGCAACAATTAAACTCCAGGATTTAAGAATAACTCAAGCCAATAGCGAACGAGGTTTAGCGGATCTGCAATTAAATAAAGTCACTTTTATCCAAACACACTATAACGATTTAATTGCGGCAGGGTTAAATAGTTTTGAAAGCCAAAGTTTAAATCAACTGCAGATTGTAGCTATTTTACAAGGAGTATCTGCCGCACTTAGTTTAAGTGCTTCAATTGCTTCAGGATGGATAGTTGATAAAGGCGCAGCTGTAGCAGGTGTTTTTTCAAATGCAGCGGCCGCAACAAATAGCATCGGAGGGATATTTTCAACTTTAGCCGCAATCAACCAACAGTTAGCCTCTTATGAAAGGCGCACTGAAGAATGGACATTCCAAAGTCAATTGGCGGGTCAGGATATTGGAATCGCAAATCAACAAATTAAAATTACCGATGATAATATACGGATCGTTACGCAAGAAAGAGAAATTGCTTCACTAAATACTGACCACGCTGAGGATACGGTGAATTTCCTTAACAACAAGTTTACCAATGCTGAACTTTATAATTGGATGAGTAATATCCTAGAAAGTTCTTATAGTTACTTGCTTAATTTGGCGACTGCTACTGCTCGAACAGCAGAAAGTCAACTTTTTTTTGAAAGGCAAGAGCAAGCTGCGCCGTTTATTCTCGATGATTATTGGGAATTGCCGACATCAGGAATTTCCTCTCCAACAACATCGGGACAAGTAGATCGCCGAGGTTTAACAGGTAGTGAGCGTCTAGTGGTAGACATTGAAAAATTAGATCAGCACGCTTTTGAAACCAACAAGCGGAAATTGCAAATGACAAAGATTATTTCGATGGCTCAGAATTTTCCAGCAGAATTTGAAAATTTTAAAGAGACCGGCGTTCTTAATTTTGAGTTAACAAATAAGTTCTTTGACTATGATTTCCCTGGTCATTATCTGCGGCTGATAAATACCGTAAAAACAACTGTAATTGGATTAATCCCAGTTTACGATAGTATTAAAGCAACTTTAACAGCTGAACCTACTTCATATACAGTTATTGGTGGGACTATTTTCCAGAAGATACCAATAAAACGACTTGATGTAGAATCTGTAGCGTTGACATCGGCAAGTAATGCCACAGGTATTTTTGATATGCAACCAATACAAAATCAAGATTTCTTAAATCCGTTTGAGGGTATGGGAGTTGAATCCCGCTGGGAATTCAAAATGCCTCAATTCAGTAATCGTTGTGATTTCTCAAATATTGGAGATGTGCTGGTAAATGTTGAATATACCGCCCTTGATAATTTCTTGTATAAAACGCAAGTATTACAAGATTTGGATAATTCGATTTCATTTAACAGGGGCTTCTCATTCCGTAATAATTTCCCTGATCAATGGTACGAATTAGCCCAAGTTGATGCCGGACCTCCATTTGAATTTGAAGTGGATTTTGAACTAAAGCGTGAATTTTTCCCTCAAGGGATTTTAAATTTACAATTAGATAATAGCAAAGATATGGTAATGTTCTTCTCAAAGGCAGATGGATTTGAGGAAGAGATAAGAGGGGTTGTCTTCAATTACGAGAGTGCGATTATTCCTCCAATTACGAATAATGATGCAACTATTGATGGAAAATTAACTTTATCCCCAAATGGCACGGACCCTTTAATAAAATTAAAACTTGTTTTTGAGAATACAGTTGAGAACCGTGAGCTATTTAGTCAAGAAAAAATAAAAGATATTTTATTATTAATTGGTTGTAAAGCCGAACTCAAATCTTATCCTTTATAAAATACGTGTATCCAAATTCAAAATTTAGTTGAGAGGTAGTTTTTATGGCTAATACCAAAGGAAATTCAGTAATATCAAACCCACAAGGAGGTGGCGCACAAAGTGGCTTAGGGGAGAAATTTTCTCCCGATCTCTTTACGGGTACGGGTAATTTTTCTGTTCCTATTGCAGTACCTCCTGGAAGAAATGGTTTCCAGCCTGACTTAGCTTTAGGATATAGTTCAGGAAATGGAAATGGTATATTTGGAATGGGTTGGGCTATCGGCATTCCTGGGATTACACGGAAAACCTCTAAGGGGATACCCATTTACAATGACCGGACAGATATCTTCATTTTATCCGGAGCCGAAGACCTAGTACCTGTTCAATATTTCAAAGATATTTCGGGAGGAATAACCCATGAAAAAACACTTTATCAACCACGAACTGAAGGTCTGTTTGCAAGAATAATTCGTCATAAAAAAAGCAATGGCGAACATTACTGGGAAGTAAGAAGTAAAGATGGTTTAATTAGTTGGTACGGTACTCCTGGTGCAATAACAGGAAATGATCCGGCCGTAGTTGCAAATCCTGATTTAAGAGCATCCATTTATGCCTGGCAACTTACAAAAACGGAAGATCCATTTGGTAATGTCATTCTTTATGAATATGAAAGGGAGTTGGTGACTTCTAGTCAGGCCAAAACAACTCCACATGTTTATGATCAACTTTATCTCAAAACTATAAGGTATGCACAATATCCAACCGGCCCTTTACCTACGGATATTGATTTTATGTGTAAGGTGAATTTTCTTTATGAAGATCGCCCGGATCCTTTTTCAGGATATAAACAAGGTTTTGAAATTCGTACTACAAAGCGTTGTACTGCCTTAGAAATGTACACTAATGCTATAACGGAAATAAAAACAAAAACATATCATTTTAATTACCCAACTAATCTTCCACTAAATGGGGCTACATTATTAGACTCAGTTAGTGTTGAGGGGCATAATGGTCCTGAAAGCGAGTTCATGCCACCTCTTCAATTCTCATATTCTGTTTTTGAACCAAAGAACCGTAACCTGGAAACTATTAGCGGGCCTATTCCTCAGGGAACTTTGGCTGATGTTGGTTATGAACTTGTGGATGTAACTGGTAATGGTCTTCCTGATATTTTACAATTGGGTGCAGGTGCACGTTATTGGACCAATAAAGGAAATGGACAGTTTGGTCCTTCAAAGGAAATGAGTATAGCACCAAGTGTTGCTTTTGGAACTTCATCAAAATCCGATAGTGCAGGAGTTTCTGGTGTTAGTTTTATTGATGCAAATGGTGATGGTAGAACAGATCTATTGGTAATGAACGGAGTTGTTTCCGGATATTTTCCCGGAGCGTTTCATAAAGTATGGGATAATAATGGTTTCCGACCTTTCACACAAATCCCTTCTTTTAATTTAGAAGATCCCGAGGTAAAGTTAATTGATCTCGACGGTGATGGTATTACGGATGTCTTGAGGAACGGATCGAGATTTGAATGCTTTTTCAATGATCCAGAAAAAGGATTCAACAAAATAAGAGTTGTTGATAAAACTTTTCCCAATTTTAGTTTTGCTGATCCTCGAATTCGGTTTGCCGATATGACTGGTGATGGTCTTCAGGATATCGTACTTTTAAGTTCCGGGCGGGTTCAATATTGGCCTAATTTAGGTTATGGAAGATTTGGAAAAATGGTGAATATGAAAAACGCACCTGTTTTTCCTGAACAATTTAATCCGTCACAAGTTTTAATCGGCGACTTGGATGGCGATGGGCAAAGCGATATTGCATTTATTGATGGCAATAGCGTAACTCTCTCAATTAATCAAGCAGGAAACACATTTTCTGATCCTGTAAAAATATTAAATACACCATTTGCGGTAAATCCTAGTGGTTTGCGAATAGCTGACATAAAAGGAACGGGACAAGCAGGTATTTTATGGAGTTTTGGTCCTAACGCGAATACGGGTCCGGGTAAAATGTATTTCTTAGATTTTACTAAAGGGAATAAACCTTATGTATTGGAACAAATGGATAACAACATGGGAGGTATTACCCGTATATCCTATGGTTCCTCGGTATATCATTACTTAAGGGATGAAACAAGATCAGAAACAAAATGGAAAACAGATTTACCATTTCCAGTGCAAGTAGTGAATCGTGTTGAAGTTTTGGATTTACTTTCAGGCGGAAAGTTGGTTACGGAATACAATTATCATAATGGATATTGGGATGGCGTTGAACGAGAGTTTCGGGGTTTTGCCCATGTAGATTCTTTCGACACTGAAACATTTACAGAATATAATACGCAAGATCTCTTTGCTAATTCACAAACTGAATTTGGTGTAAGTGTTAACTCTGTCTCACCCGAACATTACACGCCGCCTACCATGACCAAAAGCTGGTTCTATGTTGGTCCGGTTGGAGAAGGTTATAGTCGTTGGCAAGAGCCTGATTTTAGTAGCGAATATTGGAGTGGGGATCAACAAATATTACCAAGGGAAAATAGCACGAAAAGCTTGTTGGCCTCTATGCCTAGGTGGGCGCAACGTGAAGCTTTGAGAACTTTCCGAGGCACGTTATTACGTTCAGAATTGTATGCTCTTGACTCTTCTAATTTGCGGGATAAGCCTTATACCATTACCGAAAGTTTAATGAATTTTGATTTGAAGTTTCCTGCGATAAACGAAATTTCAAAAAGTCCGAATACAATCGACTGGTCTATTATTGCCAATAATGGACAACAATCTACTTCTCATTGTGTCTTCTTCCCTTTCAATATTGCTCAGCGAACAACTCAATATGAACGTGGCACGGATCCAATGCATAATTTTAATTTCACAAAAGAATATGATAATTATGGGCAACCGCAAGGGCAATTAAGCTTAGGCGTTCCTCGTAATTTTTCTCCCGCATCCGGCGCCCCTTTATATACAGGTCCGGATAATACTCCTCCCATAAATTATTTAGCCACTTATTCTTTGAGTGAATTTATTTACGTGGACAATATTCTGGTTACCGAACAGTATATGGTTAATCGTGTTAAGCGTAGCCTTAACTGGGATCTTACACAAAGTTGTATAAACATGTCAATATTTGACGTGCGAAATAATATTTTTGGTCAATATACAACCAACCCTTTAACTATTAACTTTCCAATTATCAGTTGCGTGCTCAATTTTTACGATGGGACTGCATTTATTGGCTTGCCCTATGGTTCAGTTGGAACTACTGGTGCCCAAGTGAGAAGCGAAACACTTGTTATTACGGATGCAATTATAGGTAGCGCTTACGGAATAAACACACCACAGTGTTTTGTAAATGTACCCGACTGGACGACAGGTTATCCTTCTGCTTTTGCCGGACTTTTACAAAATGGTGATACTAGGTTAGGATATTTGGATAGAAGAACGGGTTATCCGAATCATGCACTTGGTTGGTATGCTGAAAGTTCAAGAGTTAAGTATGATTTCCAAGTTGGAAGCCCTTTTTATGGACTGATATTAGAAAACAAAGACGTTTTTGATAATCTTAACACAATTACATATGACAATTACAATATATTGCCAATTAAGAGCAGGCAATTTTTGAATGGGATAGATTATCTGGAAACTGTTGCTGACTATGACTATAGGGTATTGCAGCCGTATCAAGCAAAAGATACAAATAACAATTATAGTGAGTTTGACTTTTCCCCACTAGGATTATTGCGAGCAGTGGCGTTGATCGGAAAAGGAACTGAAGGAGATTATAAAAGTGGTACAGGAGGCTATTATAACAAGTATGCCCCTTCAGTAGTTTTAGAATACGATTTTTTTGCCTTTAAAAATTATGGTAATCCTGTTTTTGTAAGAACAATCAGTCGCGAAAAACACTACCAACAACAAGTCAATAGTCCAACTATTACAAAGGTTGAATACAGTGATGGATTCGGGCGACTTCTTCAAACCAGGGTTCAGGCTGAAGATATAATTTTTGGAAATCAAACTTTTGGTTCTTCTGGTTTGTCTTCGAATCAAACAACACAAAATTCAGATGCAATTGGAATTCAAAGAGGAATTAGTGATCCCCTGAATGTCGTTGTAACCGGATGGAAAATTTACAATAATAAAGGAAAAATTGTCGAGCAGTATGAGCCCTTTTTTGATACTGGTTTTGATTTTATTTTACCCGGGTTACTCGGTGTAAAAATAAAAATGTTTTATGATGCTTTAGGAAGAGTCATAAAAACAAAAAATCCGGATAACAGTGAGCAATGGGTTATTTATGGTATTCCAAATGCTTTGAATATTCCAAGTGATCCGGTTTTACAAAATAATACTGTTCAAACTACTCCTTGGGAAAATTTCTCTTATGATGCCAATGATTTAACCGCAGTAACAAATCCCAGCAATCCAAGTGTTCCGGTAACAGATTACTTTACACCGAAAAGCGCGAAAGTTGACGCCCTTGGTAGAACGGTTAAAACCAAAGAATATTTTGATAATAGTAATTACAATAATGTAATTGAAATGAATTACTTCTACGATATCAGAGGGAATTTATTATTGGTAAAAGATTCGTATAACCGGAATGTGTTTGAAAATATTTATGATCTAAGGGTCGCTAAAAAAAATCAACCTGTGCCTCCCATATATACAAATCACATTGATAAAGGAGCAAGCACGGTGTTGTTTGATGCTCTTGCTAAACCTGTCGAAAGCAAGGACGCAAAGGGATCAAAAACTTTAAGCGCCTTCGATAGATTGCAACGTCTAACGCATACTTGGGCAAATAACAAAACCGGGGATGGAATTACTTTAAGAAATTATTTGATATACGGAGACAGCGCAGGATTACCTACGCCGGAAAACAATAACCTAAAAGGGAATCTTTATAATAGTTATGATGAAGCAGGCCTTCTTCAAATGACAGAATATGATTTTAAGGGCAATCTGCTGACCAAAATAAGAAACGTGCTTAACAGTACAGTGCTGAAAACAGCTCTGTCGACCTTTAATAATTATATTGTTGACTGGACGGGTTTACCGTCTATTCTGGATAGCACAAACTATGAAACCGATATGCAGTACGATGCGCTTAATCGCACTACTGAACTTGAACTACCCCAAGATCTCGACGCGGAAAGAAAAAAAATAATACCAACTTATAATAACGCCGGAGCATTAGAAAAAGTTGATTTGTACAGCCCAACCGGTCCTACCACTACCAATTACGTTGAGCATATTGCTTATAACGCCAAAGGACAAAGACTGCTGATCTCTTTTGGAAACAGTATGATGACGCGCTATGTGTATGATAATTTAACATTCAGATTATTAAGATACCGGACAGAGCGTTATGTCAAATCTCAAATAGGCAACACAATAACCTATGCATATCAAAGCGGAACCAATAAGCAAGACGATGCTTTTAATTATGATTTGATCGGAAACATTGTAAACATTTTCACAAGAGTTACCGATTGTGGTATTGGTGGCAATCCTGATGCGCTTGACAGAACTTTTTCTTATGATTCCATTTACAGATTACTTACTGCTGATGGAAGAGAAAGTAATACACAAAACGGGAACAACTATTTGTACAATGATGCGCCCATTCCAAGTAATCCGCTTCCTTCTAATGTAAGGTCTTATAATAGAAGTTACACTTACGACAAGTTGGGGAACATTTTAAGTGTTGTGCAAGGAGGAACCAATGGTTTTACAAGAAACTATACTTACAATGCCGGGAAAAACTCGCTGCAAAAAATAGAAGATACTACTCCTGCAACCATAGAAAGTTATACTTACGACAGTTGCGGAAATACACTGACCACGAATTTAAATCGTTATTATGTATGGAACCACTCTGACCAACTCTTGTGCTATTACAATGATGCTGGTAGTGGCCCAACCGTTTTTACCCAGTATGATTATGCAGGAGAGGACAGGGTGAGCAAATTGGTGCGAACGGGAAACAATTATGAGAGGACGATTTATATTGACGGGGTTTTTGAGTTTGTGAAGCTGGAAACAACAAGCACTACCTACACTAAAAATTACATCCATATAACGGATGACAAGAGCCGAATTGCGGAAATAAGGATAAATCCCGGCACTGCATTCCCCGGTGATATCAGCGATGACGTAGTGTACATTTTAGAAGATCATATCGGCTCTTCGGTTGTACGTTTAACGACAAGCGGAACGGTTGTTGATGAAGAAGAGTATTATCCGTTTGGGGACTCTTCTCTACGAACCTTTACTTACAAACGCTATCGTTACGTTAGAAAGGAACGAGATGCAGAAAGCGGTCTTTATTATTACGGAGCACGTTACTATGCTGCTTGGACTTGTCGGTTCATATCAGTCGATCCGCTCGCACAGAAATATGCAAACCTCTCGCCTTATAATTACGCTGATAATAACCCGATAAACGACTTCGACATAGATGGGATGCAGAACACTAATTCAACTCCTACTAATACAACGGGAGGAAACACAACCAATACGGGAACGGCTCAGGGGTCAAAGCCTGTGTTGACTTCTGCATCAACAACCAACGTTACAGCTACATACTCACCCCCTGTAAAATCATCCCCGACTGTTCTTGACGAATGTTCAGATAATTGTCAAACTGTACGTGGTCTTATTATTGGAGGTACGGGCGGCTATAATGTTGATATTCCTGCCGGGGCAAATACACTAACGGGTCAACAAAGTTTTCCTATTGCAGGAAAACCTGACAACAAAATTGATGTTACTCTTGCGTTTAGCTATACTGATGATAAGGGAGTTTTAAAAATGTTCCAATGGTCACCCGAAGTAAATGCTTTTTACGGTGGAAACAATGAAATTTATGGTGGGCAAGGAGTTGCAAGAGTAAGTGGTTATACATCCGCTGCATTTGGAATGCCCGATTATTTTGCCAACCATCCAAGTTCTGCGGAAGGAAAGCAATTTGGAAATATGCAATTCGCTATTAATGCAACTGCCGCAGGCGTGGGAGTAATACAACTCGGAACTGTCGGAGTAAGAATGGCATTAAACAGATTTGCTGCAACAACAGCGGTAGAGAGTTTTGAAAGTTTCGTGAAAATGATGACACCAATTAATGAACTTGATGCTGTAAAAACATTATATAGAGGAACGACGGGTTCTGAAACAAAAGGCTCAACACTTTTCTTAACGGATAATCCTGATGTTGCAGCTACATATGTTAAAAATGGTGGACAAGTTATGCAATACCAAGTTTCTGAATTTTCTCTATCTGCTCTTCAAATGTCAGGTAATTTAAATTTAAAAACTGGAATTCATGGGGCTTCAAAGGTAATTAGTACAGAGTATATGTTTTCTGGGAAAGAATTAATAAAAGCGTTAAATTCATTTGCCAAACCACATTAAAATGAAAAAATTCTGTTGCGATAAATTTCAATTTCACTACTTAGGAGAAAGTAATATGGGGCTTAATTTTCGAGTGATAAAATTAAGTAAGGACTTTATAAAAAGAGGTCAAATGAATATTGATAGAAGTTTTATGATTACAGATGGATATTCAAATCATGCTTTTATGGAATCTAAACATATTGTGATGCAATATTGCCCATTTTGTGGAACTAAATTGAATTCATTTTATAAAGGTGATGATTATGTTCAGGAGGTACTGGATATACCAAAGAAAAAGTAAAAAAGCATGGCAAAAGTCAAAATAGGAAGTATCGTTTCTCGTTTGGATGCTCAAATGAGCAGCAATAGAACTAACTTTAAAGGAGCATTTCCCAAAAAAAATTTGACAAATGGGCTGTTTATCGAACTATTAAAATAAAGGTAGCTCAGAAGTGTAATAATAATAAACGACAAAAAATTAAATAAGATGAAAAATACTAAAACAAAATTCTTTTCTGCAATCACGATAGCAACTATGATAATTTTTCTCTGCTCAGCGTCTAAAAATCAGCAAAGTAATAGTAAATATTTAACCATGCAGGCTATTGAAAGTGCTTTGAACGGAGGGGCCAAAATTGTGATAGCTTTCCCCGATGGGCAAACGCAGGAATTCGATCTTAGCAAACAAGGAAGCAGCGAAAATGCGTCTAAGATTAACAAAGTAATAAATGCGCTCTCAGAAAAGGGCTATGAACTGATTTCTTCAAACGGACTTCAGGTGACTGCGACATACATTTTTGTGAAGAAGTAGTTTCAGATCAGATGCTTTGTTATAAATTATCTTACTTAAGACAAAATTAATAACTTTCATGAACAGAATTATTCCTAGCCAAAAACAATATGACGACGCGTGGGCGAAGCCACATTTATTTATTATCGCTGCTAAAGATAGAAAGTGCTTTTATTGCTAATCTGGAATTGCTCAAAGCCGAAAAGCAAGCAATTTGACCTAAATTTTACCGTCAATGGCGATAAAATCCTCTAAAGTTATGTTCGACACATCAGACATTAGGACTACCATCAATGAAAGAGGACGAATTTCGCCCTCTTTTTTATTTTTAGTACCGCTGTGTTCCGCACACACCAAGCAAAGCAGCGATAGCAGCCGATTTAATTTTCCCGTTCGAACTTTCTCTTCTGAAAACACCACATTTTCTCGCAATGTCGAACGGATAATATCCTGTTTAAACCTAATCTCTGAATTATCAAAGAGATGTCCTAAATTCTTTATTGCTGTGATCCCTTTCTTCAAATATTGTCGGTATTCGATTTCAATTTGATTGAAATTTAATTGCTCGGTTAAAAGCGTCTCAATTTTTGGTTCGATGTTGCGTTTTATTTCCTTGTATTCGCTCATTTCCATTTCCCCGTCAAGCATCATTTGTTGCGCTTTGTTCAGGCGTTGCTTATTCTTTTCGATCTCCTCGCCTAAAGCCTTCACGTTGGCCTTTTTTTCGCTTCCCTTCGCCTTAAAAACCTCTTTAAGGGCTAAGTCATATAATTCCTGAACGCCTTGCTTAAAATTAAAACTTGCGATAAAATCAGAAAAGGCATTGTTGACCAAAAAAGCCTTCACCCTTTCCTTACATCCCTTTGTGCAGTGATAATAAAAATGTTTTATGCCTGTACCGCCAGTCGATGCGCTACCACTTATTTTATTGCCGCATCTTGGGCAGTTTAAAAAGCCACGCAATGGCAATTCATCTTTAGCACAAACTTTATAAGAATGTTTCCTTCGCCTTCCTGATAAAACATCCTGCACTTCATCGTATAATGCTTCGCTTATTAATGGTTCATGTGTTCCTATAACAACAATCTCTTCTTCTTTTTTGTAAGCGGGAATTACAATCCTTCCACAATACACCGGGCTTTTCATTATTAAATGAAAGCGGTTTCGGTCAAAGTTAAATCCTTGCTTGTTACACATTCTTCTTACTTCTTCAACACTGTGTTGTCCTTTAACTAAAGTTTCAAAACCCCATTTAATAATTACTGCTTCCTTATTTGGCACAATTACCTTCTTATTATTTTCGTTGGTAATATTATCATAGCCTCTCGGAGCAGTCGACACCCATCTGCCTTCTTTTTTTGCTCTTCGCATTCCTACCAAAGTATTTAAAGCCCGCCTGTCGTTTTCAACTTCAGGTGCAGATAAATAAAAGGCGAGCATGATTTTGTTTTCGGGAATTTCTAAATCCAAAGGTTGCTCAATCGCTTGCGGTTCAATTCCGATTTTATTTAATGTGCTTATCATTCCATAAGCATCGGGGGCATTTCGTGAAAACCTATCCCACTTTGTAAAAACTAAAAAGTCGGCTTTTAATTTCCGACTCTTTAGTTTCATTAAAAGACGATTGAACTCAGGCCTGTTAAATGTTTTAGCGGAATAATCTTCTCTGACCAATTCGACTACCTGAATAGAATTCATCTCGCAGTATTTCCTTAAAAACTCATCCTGATGTTTTAAGGAATAACCTTTGTCGGCTTGCTCATCGGTTGAAACTCTGATGTAGAGAATCGCTTTTTTCATGTTGCTGTTTTTTTTAATTATTTTTTATGCTGCTTGCTTCAAATCGTTTTCCGGTGATTGTTGTTTTTCTTTTTCAAATTCCTCTTCTCGTAATTTTAATTTTAAAAACACTTCGTAATCCATCTCGGCCAGCTTATATAAATAGTCCCGTATTTCAATAATGTCCTGATCTGAATAAACTGAACCATCACTTTGAAGAACGCTTTTACATTTACTTAAACTTATTTTTTCAATATTTCCTTGCATAATAAACCTCCTGTTTTCATTGCTATTTTTGGTTTTATGCACCTTTACGACAAGGTAAATACAGTATCCCGGAACACCTCCTGAATTCGGCAATAGTTTTTCACTTGGGCTTATTTAGCCCAATGAATTTGGATGTTCGGAATAATTAGTGCATACTGAATGAAGGGATTTTCCGGCTTCTTTTTGAGGGCTATCCCGCTGGTAATTCAATGGCTTGAATAATTTACGAGGTAGTTTTAAAGAAACTTTTTAATCCTTCAAACTTGAGTACAAAGTTCGGGATAAAGTTTTACTTGTTTGCTGGGAAGCAAAGGGATTGAAAGGTATTGAGAGGCATTGGTGGCTATAACGATGAAAATAGGTTTCAGGTAGGGGGCAGTTAGCTTCCAATGTTTCCTGTGTCCACAAGGTCATTAAATAAGGCTACAGGTAAACTTAAAAATATCATTAGGAAGTGATGGACATATTTAGAACTACTGAATCTACATAGCAGTAACAAACCACCGAAATATATACCCACGTTAGTACTAAAAACATTCAAAAAATAGTGTCGCCATTTGATTATTTATAAAATAGCTATATTTGATAATGTAAGCAAAATTTCGCCAATCTCCACCCAAGTTAGGGTTGGATAGCGAAGGTTTATATCGTCCATAAGGTAGTTAGGTGCAATAACGGCGGACAATTCTCCGTAAGACAAATTTGCGGTCGACAAATAAGCTTTCGTTCTTTAATTGCGGACACCGACAAATATTTTACGCAGACTTCAGTAAACGTATCGACAAGTTTTACTTAATCAATCGGCGTGACGAATAAATTTTTATATATTTGTTTAACTTAAATAAAAACCATGGACAATACATCAATAATTATCGCAGTAGTTGCCTCTCTATCTTGCTTAATATTTTTATTCTTTCTTAAAAAGAAAAAGAAATAGTCTGCAAGGACAACTAATTTTTTATCGGCAGACATGTAAACTGTATTTAAACAGTTAGTTTTTAGACAGACTGCCGTTACAAGCAACCAGCCCAGACAGGCAAATCTCGATCGACAATGAAAAAAGATAATATACACTGCCTATACAATAATCCTCGACTATTTTAATTTGTAACTTCGACACATGAAAAGAAGGTTATTTATTTTATTTCTGATTGCCATTGCGAGCGCAGCGCAACAATCTTATGCACAAGCATTGATTAGTACTAGCTTGTCGGACAGTTCAGAAGCGGGGCTAGACAAAATTAATACCGCTAAATGGAAATACCACAAAGGAGATAATACAGCATGGGCAAAACCTGATTACAATGATGCTATATGGGATTCAGTAAAAACTAGACTTGATTTTGATAATTTACCAAAAGATTACTTTGAAAACATTGGATGGTTTAGGTTATCTATAAATATTGACACCGCATTGATAAATAAGCCACTTGCTTTTTCCCTAAGTCATAATGGTGCTTCCGAAATTTACCTGAATGCAAAACTGATTAAACATTTTGGTAAAGTTTGCGCCAATGATTCTTGCGAGAAAAGAATAGACCCACAAAACGAACCTTTTGCCGTATCATTTACTAAATGCAAAAACAATGTGATAGCTGTTAGATACTCAAATACCAAAGCACAAACATATTATGAAAAGTATGACGCAAACGCCGTTGGGTTTCATTTTGAAATAAGTTCAATCAATGACGCTATCACAAATTATAGTAGCGCCCGTCAAATTACGTTGTATGTCTGTTTGCCCTTTTTTGGGTTCTTTATTGCACTTTGTATTTTACATCTCCTTATCTTTCTTTTTTACCGCAAACAACCTGCTAATTTACATTACAGTATTTTTACTTTTATCTTGTGTCTTACTTTTGGAATTAGTGCTCTTGCTGAAACCAGCCACTTCCCTGATTTTACCATTAAACTGAATTATTACTTTTTGTATTGCCCTCCTATTCTTTTTCTTTCACTACTAACAATGATATATACTTTATTTAATTTTAAATACTCATTATACTTTAAAATTTGTATAGGACTGGTACTTCTATTTCTTATTCTGAATTCATTTCATTTTAAGTTTTTATTAGAGGTAAGAGCAGTTGTTATTTCCGTGCTAATTATAATAATGTGTGCTGACTGCGGATACAGAGTGGTACAGGCTATAAAGAAAAAGAAAGATGGTGCATGGATTATTGCTTCAGGCGTAATGATTTTTCTTTGCTTAATGGGAATATTTTATGGGATTGCTTTACTTAATAATGGTGTTCATATTACTGGGCTTAATTTTATAGGAATATTATTTATTTTAATTGCGGTTTTAATTATACTCAGTATTCCGCTCTCTATGTCGATTTATCTCGCGCGTGATTTTGCACAAACAAACAAAAATCTTTCCGTTCAACTTGAACAGGTACAAGTTCTTTCTAAACAAACTATTGAACAAGAGAAAGAAAAGCAATATATTCTTTCCAATCAAAATGCAATGCTTGAACAACAAGTAAGTGAACGGACGGACGAAGTTGTAAAACAAAAAGTCGAGGTTGATAAAGCCTATCAAACATTACACGAGAAAAATAAAGAAGTAATGGATAGTATTCATTATGCTAAAAGGATACAACGGTCGTTATTACCAACCGAAAATTATATTGCAAAACAATTGAATAAATTAATAAAAAACAATTAACAGACAATGACAAAAACATTTCGTTTGACAACATTACTGGTCTTGACATTAATGTTTCAATTATCATTCGGACAAAAGATTTCCAAAAAAGAATCCACCGAACTGTTAGAAAAAACGGTCGCCAGTTTAAAAAATAATGACACAGCCGCCTTTGCCAGTTTATGGTATCTTGACAACATAGGACGACCTTACGACCAATCCCTTTTCACCAGAAAAGACATTGTTGAAGAATTTAATGAATTAAAAGTTTTCCTGGATACCGCCTTAGCAAAAAATATGAAGTTCGACTACGTTGATGTTGAAAATATTTCGAACTGGGAAAAGTATAAAGTAAAATACAAAATTAAAGCTTGGTATCTGTACGATGCTAAACGAAAATATTATAAAGGTTTTGGCGTACTCGTTGGCTACATTGACAATAAATGGGTTTACCGTTTTACATTCGAGGAGTCAATAAACTGGCGATCTTAATTTCTGCGGACACGTAGACTAGACGTAGCTGTACCAGCTAAGACGTGTAAACCGTTATAGGTAAGTGGGCGGACAAAATTTCGTTAGACAAAAAACATTCGTTATAAAAAAGCGATCGTTCTTCTTTATAGACCGAATGTTGATTTTACATACAGGCACGATAAAATGAAAATAAAAAACTATGAAAGCACAGGTGAGCATCAAACTACTTTATTTTTACGTAAAAATTTTAATGTGTTCCTTAAACTCCTCCCGAAGTTCTCCGTTTTCCTTCACCCATTCCGGGAGCGCAAAATACAGCGTTCTTATCCCCGGTAGCTTTATTTTTTTGATGCGGCCTGATTTAACGCTCCGGGACAGGTAATTGGAAAGCACGGTTTCGGCATTCATAAAGTCTTTAAAGGACTTGTCAAGCCGGGTGATCATGGTGAATATTTCAGATGAGAGCAGCGGTTTATGAGAAAGATGCAGAATAAAAACGATCTGAGTCGGGATCGACCAATCTTTATTGAACTGGCTTTCTTTTACAGGCTCCGTTTTTCCGGTTTCAGAACTCTTTGGCATTAAATCCACCTTTTGAACCTCGATTAACTCACGAAGTTGCAGGATGTACTCTATAAAGTCCTCTTTGCTCCAGTCATCAAATTCTTTCAGAACTTCCTTTTTGATGGCGAATTTTGCACGTCGTTCCCAATCTTTCATAGTAAAATTATTAATTATACTACAAATATACTTTTATTATACTTTGATATACATTTATAATAAACTAATTATACTGTTCTTATACTAATAAAATACGTAATTATTTTACTTTAATACTACGTATTAACGTGAAAGGCAATCCGGATTCAGGTTCCAGTAACCCTTTAACTGGCAAAATTTATTCTACCTGAAAGTCAATAAGTTAATCATTATTTTAATCAATATTCAGCACCGAATTTAATTTTAAAACAAAAACAACATACATTTGTCCCGTCGATCAGATTTTAAAATTAAATGCAAAACGAAAAAATAAATCCAAAGATGTTAGCCCTCGCTCGTGAAGCAAGAGGCTACTCACAAATGGATCTCGCCGAGGTATCAGGAGTGAGCCGTTCCACCATTTCCCGGTTCGAACAAGACAGTATTCAGATGTCGCCGGACTCTATTAATAAACTGCTGGCCGCATTAAAATTTCAGGAAACATTCTTTTATACGGACACGGACATATTACCTGCGGCCTTATACCGTATGCGGGATAAAGTACCCGCAAAAACGCTCATGCAAATTGATGCCAACATCAACTTGTATCAGATGAACATCACCCGCTTATTAAACGCCGTGCAATTAGAAGCACCAAAAGTTCCTTCAATACCGATTTCGGAAGTTGGATCAGCGGAAGAAGCGGCAAAAAAACTGCGTTCACTTTGGAAACTTCCAAAAGGAGTTATCGAAGACCTAACAAAAATATTAGAATCGCATGGTATTATAACTGTTCCGGTGGAATTTGATACGGAGCGTGTGGATAGCCGTAGTATTTTGATAGACGATAAATTTCCGGTGATCTTTTATAACAAAAAATTATTGGGTGACCGCTTGCGCTTTACACTCGCTTATGAATTAGGACACATTATCATGCATACACGCGCCGCACTTAATACCTTTAATGATCTTTCAAAAGAAACCAATTTGTTTGCCGCAGAATTTTTAATGCCCGCCGAAGATATTTTAAAAGACCTGAGTGAGAATGTCGATGTGGATTTGCTGGCACGCTTAAAAGGAAAATGGAAAGTATCCATGCTCTCACTTTTATACCGGGCGGTGGATTTAAATACTGTAAGCGAAAATCAAAAACGCTACGTTATCAGTTTGTTTAACGCATTAAAAATAAGAAGGCGGGAACCAAAAGAACTCGACCTAACAATTGAGCGTGGACGATTGCTCCGTGATCTCATTACAAAATACAGAACAAAACAAAAGATGAGTGTAAAACAAATGGCCGGGTTTTTCCATTTGCATGAAGAGGAATTTTTAGAACGGTACAGTTAATTTTTTATTTAGTAACAAAAAAACACAAGTATATGAACGCAAAGTTAGGAATCAGGCCATATAGCAAGCGCGAACTGGCCGCCCTCTATGAGGTTACGCCGAGATCATTCTTTACGATGTTTAAAACGCATGAAGAACACGTTGGAAAAAAATTAGGACGTTACTATTCCGTCCTTCAAGTCGAAAACATATTCAAAAGGCTGGGTTTACCGCCCTGTATGCTTAAGGATAAGTACGAACCACCTGCTGAACAGAATAAATTGCTGGGAAGTAATCAAATCGCTTCAAACTAAAAAATACAATTAAAATCTCAAAAACTAAAAACATGGCAAGTACCAAGCAGCACTCAAAGAAGGAACCTCGATTATTTAAACGAGACCTGAAATTTATGGACATCTACTACGTGACCGACGATTTTGTCAGGGAGAAAAGTCTTGACAAAAAAACAAGGCATGAAGTTATGGTTCGCATACATGATTTTTCCATTCACTTGGCGGACACTTTTTCACTTTACACAGCTTCCAAGAAACCCACAGAAAAAACATACCATCAAATTGAAACCGGGTTAAAGGAAGTTGTGCGCCGGGCGAAGATCAGTCTTGCCTTAAATAAAAAGCACGTAAAATATTTTGTGGATTACTGGCCGTCTTTAGCAGGCGTATTACAAAGGGACGCACACCTGCTGAAAGATCAACGATTGCAAGGGATTATTGAGGGATTTGAAAAAAGAACCCATGAAATAAAAAAATAGTTTTATGCACAAATAAAACAAACCGGATATGAAACAAATCATCATTTTATTTTCTACACTTTTTATTTTGAATTCATGCACTAAAAAATTGCATTTGGTATCCGGTGAGTTAGTCCATAAGGAATACCTCGATACTATAAAATACAAAGATAAATATGGATTGATTTCGGTTGAAACAAAAATTAATGGAAATAAGAAAACTCTCATTTTTGATACAGGTGCTGACATGCTTGTTTTGAACAAGGATACTTCAATTAGCAAAAGCAATATAACGGCAAAAATTAAGGATTCAAATGGGAATGTTACTAACAGTGGTTTCGATAAAATAAATGAACTGCAAATTTCCGGTTTAAAATACACCGATCTATACGCAACAAGAATGAATTTCCCGATTTTATTTAATTGTATCGCAGATGGAATAATCGGAAACAACATCATTAGTCATAGTAATTGGAAAATTACAAATGACTGTCTTATTGCATCAAGTAAACCGTTTCAAACTCAGGAAAAATCCAAGTCAATAAATTATTTTTTTTATTCTTCATATAGATTTTTTTCTAATTTTTCTGTGAATGGTTATAGTTTCGATACATGCCTAATAGATTACGGAGGCCGTTTTGAAATTGAATTACCGATGAAACATTATGATGAATTCAATCGGAATCTCAAAATTAGAAACAAAATCACAAAAGTAATATCCTCTGCATGGGGAGTGAATGGGAAATCAAAGCCTGATACAAGTATCATAGTTAATTGTGATATCGATCTTTCAGGGATTTCAATAGATAATGTGAACGTTACGTTTTCCAAGAAAAACAAAGAACGAAGGATAGGCGCATTGCTTCTGAGAAGGTTTAATGTAGTTTATATTGATACTAAGCAAAGAAAGATATTTCTTGAATTGCCGGTTAGCATTAACAAAGACAAAGTTGTATCTTATTTTTCTGTGGACTTAGGCAAAGATTATTTTATCGTGGACGGTAAAAGCATTGAAGTAAACGATAAGCTCGTCATAAACATAGGCGATGAGTTAAAGTCTGTAAATGGAAAGAAACCCAATGAATTTGCATCCTATTGCGAATTTTTAGAATGGTTGCAAGACTTAAGGAAAACAAAATCAATAATTGCACTTACAAAGGAAAATAAAGAAATAAAAATAGATAGTCAAAATTAATACTGATTTAATTACACCTCGGAAAACATTTTTCTCTTCAGATTTTAGATTCAATAATTTCATTAAAGCCGGAGCCATCCGGCTTTTTTGTTTTTAATTTAATACCTGTCAATACATATCAATAACTCCGTTTCGAAGCGCTTCTGCCCTGTTCCGGTTTGTTTCGGTCTCTTCTGCGCTGTTCTGCTTTGTTTTGCGCTCTTCCGGTTTCTTTAGTACGATGTTACATCACATTGCGCTCTTCTGATTCGTTTCGGTCTGTTCTCGGCGAAAACGCTTTTTCATTGTCGGAACTTTGTACTCGTAATCTAAGAAAAAAGAAAAATAAATCATAAAAAAAAAGAAAACATGACTGCAATCAGAAAAACGAATCGCCAGCCACTTAAGAAAGTGAGCAATCAAAAAACAAAAGTAATCCAGTTAAATGCTTTCCAGCAACCGGATCAGGTCGAAACCGACACATTAATTAATAGCCTTTGGAACGTAGTGCAGAACTCATTATGGTTTCATAAGGATTTTACCGCTAAGGAAAAAGAAAAATTCAAAGAACTCATCGCCGAGCATTTTTACAATGGCAAAAACAGCAAAAGCAACTTTAAAGAATTAATCGAGCGCATCTGTTTAGTAAAACGTTATGTTGCACGTAAAAGAGGCCGTTATATTTCAAAGCCGCAGGACTTTTTGAATATACATTATCCTAATGGCCTGAGTGGAACTGCATCATGGCTTGCGAGTGTAAATGAAGTCCGCAAAAATGTTCCGGATTATAATAAGGGCATTACAACTTTTGCAAACGCTATTTTAAAGTATATCGAAAGTCCTGGACATTTTACTTTTTATAAATACCGCCGCCTGCTCATCGAGCAAAAGCAATTCGACCTTTTGCAAATTTTCAATAACGTAATCATCGCTATTCAATTCGGTATATAACATGGAAGAGAATAAGTCTACCGAGGCTTTTGAAATCAAGGCCTACACGAAAAAAGAACTGCGCCTGATGTATGGCATTCCTGAATCCTCTTTTCGGCGCTGGTTAAAAGAACTGCCTGAAACAAAAGAACCCTGCATGAAGAATTGGTTAACGGCCATCCAGGTCGAAGCCATCATTAATAAATACGGAATTCCGGGACAAAAACGCTTTTCAAAAACAGAGTTTTGATTTTAAAGCCCTGCAATACCTGTCAATGCCCGTCAATGGCTTTGTTCGCAGGAAAGCAGGGAGAACAATCTCCTGACCTTTGTACCCGATTTCAGAAACAACCAATTAAAAAACATTTAAAAACCAAAAGAAAAAATGAAAAACTTAAACATAAAAGCACAAATGTTCATCTCGGCTTTGGCTGAAGTATGTGCCAAAGAGATTCAGGCCTTCGCCGGAAAAGTAAATGAAGCATCTAATCTATTAAAAGAAGAAGCTGAAGAAAGTAGAAGGCAGAACGAAGTGATCGCTCAATTTAAAGCACTGATACAAAAATGTCACCCGGATGAATCGCAAACCCCGGTTATTCAGGAATCGTTTAAGCTGCTTGAAAAAATTGACTTTAAATCGATATCGGAACTTCGTGATGAGTTTGACAAGATTTTGTTTCAGATCTATTTTTCCAAAGGGGAGAATAAGGTATTCGACCTCAATGATGAAAAATATTATGACGATGTAAAGTGTCAACAGTTGTTTGATCATAAAATATACATCCCTGAAAACTGGCTCGATCAATTCATGCGCTGCCTGAAAGAAAAAAATGCTGGCGAGGATATGATCCTTCATAATCTCACTCCGGGCTGGATGTGGCCTAAATGATTTCCGATGTTACTTGAACTATACAGCCTGACGCAAGAATCCTTTAAGAACATTCATAAATAAAATTAAAGCCCTGCAATACCTGTCAATGCCATTCAATGCGCTCCGGCATCGGAAAGCAGGGAGAAGAATCTCCTGACCTTTGTATCCGAATTCAGAAACAGCAAAATAAAAAGTAAAACTAAAATGGAAAAAACACAAACAGCATCCGACCACAGCAGCAGTCTTTTCCTTACCGGAACCATACTGCTTGCGAACATGGATTATTCCGGCCTGATGGATTACGCCATCAAAGCCCTCATGGGCGGCGCAATTTGGATGGGCTTTAAACTCGCCGGAGAATTTTTTACCAAGCGAATAAAAAACAAGCAAGACTAAGTAAGCAACAAAATGGCAAGCATAAAAAAAATAATAGCAGGGACAGGCATTGGAGCAGCGGTGGTGGCCGCAGCAGTATGGCTCTTCCGTTTGAAAAGGGCGAG
Source organism: Bacteroidia bacterium (assembly GCA_025362575.1). GTDB lineage: Bacteria > Bacteroidota > Bacteroidia > B-17B0 > Aurantibacillaceae > JAHEYG01. Next base: position 14,871 of record JANYIQ010000137.1, on the reverse strand, counting down.
CGTCAACATGGAAGTTGTGCCGACCATCCAATTGCACAAATTCGATCTGACAGGTTTATACATCCGCATCGATCTGCAACTGAAAAACCCTACTCGAACCATTTTCAAAATAAAATACCCGTTTGTAAAACTGTCCTATCAGGGAACAAGCGTTGGAAGTTCGCAGGTGGTGAATCAGGATATAACACTCCCTCCATTCGGCGAGGCGCAGATCTCGGCGATCATGGTTCGCATTCCGATCCTGAATATTTTTTCTTCAGCCGGAAAATTATTATCAGCAGTAAAGAATAACGAGAGCATACAAATGGAGGTGACCACAATTTCCACTATTGATATCGGGGTTCAAAAAATTCCTTACAAAAAGACTGACACGCTTACGCTAAAAAAATAAATGGAACGCAGAGAAGACATAAAAGTAAAACCCGGTTTTGAGTTCGATTATTATTTTCCAAAAGCGAAACTCATCACCATCACCAAAAAGAAAGGAGCAACCGTTGCCGACACGCTTCTTTTAATTCCGGTGGTGGTAAGAGAAACCTTGTTCCATACCAAGCGGTTTGCAAAAGAAGTTATTGAGGGAGATTCGGTGGAAGAAACCTGCAAGAACCTTTGGCAATTCGTGTACGATCACATCGCCTACAAAAAAGACGAGGACGGAAAAGAACAGGTGCGCTCCCCGGCAAGAACATGGCACGACCGCCATAATACGGATGAGAATGGCAAACCAAAAGGAGTGGACTGCGATTGCATGACGGTATTTATTGTTTCGTGTCTCTGTAATCTGAAAATCGGGAATATTTATTTACGCATAACAAAATATTCCGAAGATCACTTCCAGCACATTTACCCGATAGTGATTTTACCAAACGGCAAGCAGATAACAATCGACTGCGTAGTGAATCGATTTAATTACGAAGAACCATACACCCAAAAAAAAGACACAATCATGGATTTAGAATATCTCAATGGTGTTACGGACACCAACAATTACAAAACAACAGACTCGGCAGACCTGATGGGAATGATGAGCGAGCGTGAAGCCCTATCAGAATTAGGCAAAATTTTTAAAGGCAGCGGCGGAAACAAAAAGGGAAAGTTCAAAGATTTTCTGAAAAAAGGATTTCACTTTACTAACGTACTGAACCCAGCGGCAGCGACCATTCGTGCCGGAATTTTGGCGGCGATGAAATTAAATTTTCTAAAAATTGGCGGCAACATTCGCTACGCTTACCTGAATGAAGATCAGGCCAAGAAAATGGGACTCATCATGGATCGCTATCATAAAATGAAAAAAGTCCGTGAGACGCTGGAAAAGATCTATTATGCTGCTGGCGGTAAACCCGAAAACTTAAAGAAAGCAATTCTCACCGGGCATGGTAACAAACACAGGGAAGTTCCTGTAAACGGACTCGGTTATATCAATGAAAACATTGATGGCATCAATGAAGATATGCCAATATCCCAGGTACTCGGTAAAGAAATGTACGAAGCAGAAAGCATGAATGGCCTTGGTGAATTGGGAGAGCCTGCAACAGCCGCAACGATCACCGCTGCAACAACTGTTCTTACAACAATCGTTGCCCTGATAAAAAAAGTGGGAAGCGTCATGCCAAAGAAACCTGCGGGCGGTGATGACGGTAGTGGATCAGGCGGTGGAACTAACAATTCTGCAAGCGATGATACTTCATCGAATACAAATTCAAATTCCGTAAATGATAATTCAGAAAGTGGTAATGATAATACTCCCGCTACAACAGCCCGCACTAAAACGCCGACTACTACAACAGGCGGTGATAACACTCCCGCTACAACAGATAATACTGAAAACACAAATAACACCGGAGCGGATGAAGAAAATAATAACGCACGAACAGCAGGTAAAAATGACACTCCTCAAAAACCATCCTTTTGGGAGAATAATAAAAAGTGGATCAAGCCAACCGGTATTGCAGTTGGTTCACTTGGGTTGATCGCCCTGATCTATAAACTTACTAAACCCAAACCTGCTGCTAAATCTGCACTCAGCGGAACAAAAGCAAAACAAAAGAAAAATCTATTAAGCGGCGTCGCTTCCAAAAAAAAGAAAGGAGGACATAAGGCAAAGAAAAAATCTGTTGTCTTACTGTAAAATTCAAAATGAAAAACAAAAATGAAAGAAAATAAAAAAAGAAAACATGACTCATAAAAGTAAAAATATCTACGTGCAGAAAGCGAGACAAAAATCCCTCAGCGGGGCAAGCGAAACTGCGCACGAAGTTGAAACCAAACACGATTTTAAAAAGACCGCCGCTTATACCGGAAGAGATATTCTCTTTGGCGGGATCGGCGGTGCGCTCGCCGGGGCATTAGTAGGACGCTCCTCCCTCTTAATTGGCATTGCTGTTACAGGCGCAGGGCATTTTTTCGGAAGCCCATCCGCAGCCATGTTCGGTGTAGGCCTTATGGCATCCGGCGGATACCAAGCCGCATCGGGAGCCATGCATGGAGTGGAAAAAGAAGGTATGGAAGGAATCAAAGAACGATTCATCAGTTTTAAAGACAGCCTTAAGCACCAACTCTTTTTAGACAAAATCATTCCGAGCAAAAAAACCGCAAACGAAAAAACGGAAACGGAAACCGAAGAAACTACCAATGGCCTTGATGATGTACAATACATCAAACATCCGGGGAATGAAGAATCCGACTTAAACGGAAAGGAACTCGATCTGAGTGAAGCGAATAAAATCATTTCACAGATCAATGCAAGTGCAGAAGCCTTCGCCACGAAAAAGAAAGAATCTGAAAATGTTTCCGGAACAGAAACGGAATACATGAACGGAAGTGAAGAAGAGGAAGAGCGCATAATGTAAAATCAAAAAAAGCAGTTTAAAAAAATTGGAATGCTTCTGTGGTGGAAGGCTTCCCTGAGATTGAACTGCCCAAAAAGTAAAACAGAAAACAAAAAAGTCAAACCATTAAAAATTAAAAAAATGTTAGAATTAGAAGGTATTAACGAATACAACAACTCCGGAGCCTTGTTAGGCATTGACGGAGCAGACCATGAAGAATTGTTGGGTGCGCTGAAACGCATGAACCCAATACAGCGCATGAAGGTGATGAACAAGCTGGCCGGGGGAGTTCCTGCGAGCAAGGGCTCACGTGCAGAAATGGAAAAACATTTCCACGAATTACCGCAGCACATCAAAGACGGTTTATTGAAAGGAGATCTGCGTTTAGCTGACACAATTATCTACAGCCGTAAAATTGTGAACTCAAAAACAATTAAAATGTTTGAGACGCAGGATGTAAAAGAAATCGGCTTGCGTAACATCAGCAACGCAAAATTACCAAAGAACCAAGCCCTTTTGGTAAGCGGAATTATTTTGCTGGCGGGTATTCCCGATGATGCCACTACCGATAAAGTGGTTGCTGCGAAGTATGATAAGATCGAGGATTTCGCTGCGCTTGCCAATGGTGAGTTCACTTTGAAAGCGAACAAAAAGATCATCATGACCGATGTGGACAACGCGATTTTCAAAACAGGAAATAACCACTTAGCGCCTATCGGTTATTACAAACTGTCAAACCCACGTGTGATTCAGGATGACATCCTCTTAGAAGCAACCATCGAATTAGGTTCGATGCAGGGGCTTGATCCGAAAACCTTTTTATACATCGGTTTACACGGAACGATCACTACTCCGTAACCGGAGAATAAAAAGTAGAAATAAAATGTTCAAAGTTCTTGGTTCGGGAATCTTCCCGGATCAGGAGCAGAGAACTAAACCAAAAAAAAAAATACCATGACAAAATTTTTCTCACAGGACATTGATGTGCAAATAACCGCAGCAGGTCAGACGGTAAAAAGAACGGTGGAACTCGACAAGAGTGTAAAAACAATTACACACTACACTATTCTTTCCAATCGTGAAGATTTGGCTTACTACAGGGGTTCGTTCCGCTTGGTGATCAACAAAGACGAGATCGTCCCTGAAGGATACAGCACCAAAAAAATTATGTGCTGGCCAACGGTGAGCGCCGATGACCGGTTAAAATCCATTGGTAACAGAAGCACAGGAAACGGCCTGATCGATTTTGAATACACCGACACCAATGATGGCCTTACCGTTTTTGCGCCATACACAGTAACACTAAGCGTCGAAGGAGAACGTGAGGCGTAGTCGTAGGATGACTCTACTTAAATAAAAAAATGAAACGAGCGAGATTAATAATAAAGGAAGTGCAAATCACAAGGCAGGGAGAAATAAAAAACTTTCAGATCAAACTGCCAAAGGATACGACCCGCATTATCGCCATCGAAACCGATGTCAGGATGGATTCAGACGGAATCGTTTTAATCGGAGGCGGAGGTGTCATTAGCAAAACCCCATACTTATTCTGGACTCAGGCAACAAATCCTGTACTCGGTAAACTAAAACTCCGAAGCATGGAACGCACCAATATCTTTTATGAAGAATGGCTGCATCTCATTTTATTCAATGCAGGAATACCGGACATGAGTGGCGGTTTGTTTGTTACTAATCCCACATCGCTGAATAAAAACAAGGTCGCAAAAAAAGTGGATGTGCCAAAAGAAACAACGGTCATCAACGGGATTTATAACGATACTATTGGCGTGGCAGTAAAAAAAGATATCGGCTATACCATAAAAGTATTTGTGTGGGTGGAAACAGAAGAAGAATCCGAGGGAGTAACATTTGATTTTCAAAACGAGAATACGGAAAACAACGAAAGCAAAACAGAAAAAAACTAAAAATGGTAAAGGAATTACTCTCGGAATACATCCGCAGCCGGATGGAAAAACTAAACTACGGAACGGATTATTACATCGACTTCCGTCACATCGTTCTTCAGCCGGGACAGCACAAGGATATAGAGTCCTACAATGAATTTTATGTCTTAGCGGAGCCGGTGGAGAACGTGAACATTAAATCCGATTTCGGAATGTTTGATCTCAGCTTTGATCGCATCGATGAATTACAGTATGTGCATCAGGGATTTATTTCCATTCACAATTATGCACCTACACTCAGCCACGTCCAGTTTGTTCAGGTCATCCCCATTTTAAAATCAAAACAATAAGAAAAAAAATTAAGAAACCATGTCAAGCAAAGAATATTTACCCTACGACTCCAGCGAAGTAGACAGCATCAAACAAGTATTGATTTCTGAAAGCAGGAACGCTACGCCGCTGTTTTTTGAGATAAAGGTCGATGGTTTTCTAAAAATCCGCAAGACCAATAACGTGGATCGTTTTGATGAACTCTATTCTTTTATCAATGACAAAACAAAAGAGTTAGTCATTTTCATATACACAGAACCCTGATCGGAAAAAAAAGAATGGTACAAATTCCGGTTGAAAGAAGAAGTTCAGGAGAAACCGCTCAACGGAACCGATATTGAGGCAAAGGTCGATGAGAAGGTTGATGCAAAGGTTGATGAGAAAATGAAAGTTTTTGAAAAAGATTTTGAGCATAAGCGGACAAAAGAAAAACTCATTGAGCAACAAGACAAAAATAATTCAGCCGAGCAGTACATCGAAATTTTAGAAAACCGGATCGAGGCCATGCAAGCCAAGCCCAATCATTTTGGCTCCTGGGATTTAGGAAAACTCGCCGCTTCGACTATCGAAGGTATCGCAGTTCACTACCCGAAGATACTCGATAAAGTTCCCGTGCTGAATGGTATCGCCAAAGTGATTCAGGAAGACACAAAAAACAAAACACCGCAATTGAATGGCGGCTTCGAAGGAGATGTAAGTTTTAAAGCAAAAGAAAAAAACGAAACAACACAATTGACTCCTTATCAAAAACAAATTTTAGTCTTAGGAGAATTTATCTCAACGCATTTTGAAACTGACCAGATACGACTACTTGGTTTGGTAATTGAAGCGCTCGGAGAGGATACTTCCAAATTACAAACCGTTGCAGAACTGCTTGACATAAAATCTGCCGGGGAATCAACAGAGGAAACCGATGAAGCGGAAGAAATAACAGAAACAAAATAAAAAAAAGAAAATGAAAAAATTTGAATTTGATATCACCATCACCGCACCCACGCAAAAAGATGCGATGGAAAAAATGCAGGCACTAAACACCATCGGCAAGCACCTGACCTTATCAGAATTGCAAGCATTAGCCGAAACAGTAAGCAGTCCCAATGCATTTGCCATTGCAAAACAAAAATTAGGTCTATAACGGTGAGCCACCGTTGGCATTTAGAAAAACAAAACAAGCAAAAAGAAAAAATTGAACGACCTCACAACATATCAAGCTAACCAAACGACGCAAGCAACGCAGCCTGTCCCTATTCAACATACTGAAACCACCACTCAGTCAAAAGAAACATGGACACTGAAAGAAAGACTCGTTTATAGTTTACTTGGACTTGTCGGTGCGGGCGGAACAATATGGCTGGGCAGAAAAATCATTCTGAATGCCCGTGCCAATAAAGAACAGGATAAAACTTTCGATGAAGGCACTCCCGCGACTACTGCCAAGCAAATCAAAATGGCCTTTGAAAATGACGGCTGGCCGGGAACAAATACAAAAGCCCTTCGTGAAATTTTAACTTCAGTTCAAACAAGATCAGAATGGAACAGCGTGGTAAAGTCCTATGAAAAATTATACAACAGTAATTTATTAAAGGATATGTCAAGCGAGTTGCAGTCCACCGAGTACAATGAGATGCTACAGATCATCGATGCCAAGCCTCTTAAAAAAGGGCAAGCTCCATCGGGTAATCAATACCGTGCATGGGCGAAAAGATTAAAAGCCGCTTTTGATAAGCAATACGGTTTTTTGCCCGGTACAGATGAAGCCGCTATCACAACAACGTTCAATGAAATTCCCACCCAAGCGGCCTTCATACAAGTAGGCGTGGAATACCATCGCCTCTATGGAACCAATTTAATTGATGATCTCAAATCGGAATCGGAATTCGGACAGTACGACGACTGGATGAAAATAATAGTTGATAAGAAAAAAAAATAAGCAAAACAGGATTTTAACCAATTAGAAAAGAAATGGAAAACAACGAAGCTGAAATAAAAAAGAAAAGGACAAAAAAGGTCGTGCTGTTTTCATTGGGGACATTGGTTTTGGGTACGCTTGCTTTTTTCGGAATTAAACATTTTAAAAAAACTAAAAACGAAAACAATGATAACACGGATAATCAAACAACCGATAATTTGGATAGCGAAACGCCTGTTCAGACTCCTGCTCATACTAAGTCTCATACCGGCTTACCTCCTTCTCGCAATAGCGATGCCTTTCCTTTGCGCCTCGGTGCTAAAGGAGATAAAGTGCGACTTCTTCAGCAAGCTCTTCTCAGAGCCTATGGTGCTGCGATTCTTGCAAAATATGGTGCGGATGGACAATTTGGAAACGAACTTGAATCCGCACTCCGAAGCAAAGGATATGCAGTTCCGCTTCAGGAAGCCGACTTTCTCAAGATCACCGGGGAAAAGAAAGAAGAAACAAAAGCAGCCCCGGCAACAATAAGCAAATTTGATCCTGCTGCTATCGCCAAAGGAATTTATTACAGCATTGTCGCAAAAGATTATACAGCGGCCATCACGCTTTTAAAAGGGATCAGGGACACGACCAATTATTCATTGGTGTCCGGAGAATTTAAAAACTACCGCATAAACGGTGTGAGGCAAACTTTAGTCAATGCGATGCTGGGTTCATTCAGCGAAAAATCCCAAAAGCAAAACACGCAAACAGTTTTAAAAAGCATGGGATTAAAATACGACGGCAAAACTTGGAAAATTTAATTTTTACAAAGAACACAAAACAAGAAAAGAAAAAATGAGAAACATTAAATACATAGTCATTCATTGCACCGCAACACCACCCAATACAACGATTGACTCCATGAAGCGTTTTTGGAAAGAGAAACGTGGATGGGGCGACACACCGGGATACCATTACATCATCAAACGAAATGGTGAGATCATCGAGTTGCTAAGTGAAGATAAAAACAGCAACGGGGTGTATATGCACAATTCGGTTTGCATCAACATCGCTTACATCGGCGGCATCGACAAGGACGGCAAACCACTCGACAACAGAACACCTGAGCAGAGGCAAGCCATGTTCGATAAGATCGTACAGCTTTTGGAAATATACAAAGGCGCAGAAGTTTGCGGTCACCGGGATTTCCCGGACAACAAAAAAGCCTGCCCTTCTTTCGATGTAAAAACATGGCTGAAAAATTACGTGCCTGATTTTTTAACCGACGATCACAAAGAAGAAGAAGAAGACGATGACCATGATCACGGCCTTCTGCACTAAAAAATAAATTCCAATAAAGTTAGAGCGAAAAAAAATGATCCTGCAAAAAATGAAAGCCATACTGCGTCACAAAAAGTTCGAGATTTTCTCCCGGCCTTTTGAACTCAATATTGTGGGCTTAAGAAGCAAGAGTGTCATTCCGAATCTCTTTGATGATGAGATACACGTCTTTTATAAAGTATCAAAATTAAAATGGCAGTATCACATTTTTAAGGCCACCACCGATCCGGGAACATACTGGCTAAAGCAACCCATGCAGCCGCAAGGCACAGCCATTCTCAGCGAAGGGCAATACAAAGATGCGTGGCGTTTAGGATTGCATAAAGGCGAATACCTCGCTCTTGTACAAAGCAAGGCAATTAATATAATACGGGATTACAACCGTGACGCTGTACTGGATTTTAAAAACGGAAAAAAAGAACACGGCGAATTTGGAATCGACATTCACAGAGCCAATCGCATCGGAGAAACAAAAACCGTAGATAAAAATTCAGCAGGCTGTCAGGTATTTGAAAGTGCCAACGATTTTAATTTGTTTATCCGCTTATGCGAGCGTCACAAGAGTTTGTACGGAAACAGTTTTACGTATGCGCTTGTGGACTTCAGGGCGGTAAGAAGGCAAAATTTAAGGTACGTGCTTTCAGGGATCGGTGTCGCAGGATTATTGGGATTGGGACTGCTGGCCGCAACACACAAAGAAAAAATAAAAACAATCGTGGAAGAAGTCAGCGACTTTTTTTCAGACATCATTCAAACAAAAAACCATTATGAAACTAAAACAGATCATTCATCAACTCCTACAGGATAAGGATGGCAATTTTTCCTTAAGGGAAGTTATCGCCTTAGTCTATGTACTGCTTACCATCATCGCTTGGATAGCGCAGCAGTTCTTCGGGCGCAACATCCCTGAGTTCATGTTCTATTCTTTTATCTCCATGATCGGGGCAGCCGCTTTCGGTTATTCGCTGGAGCGTCAAAGCGAAACAAAGCAGAGCGACAAGTTTCGTGATAAGGAGGAGTCGTAAGCCACGACAGGCAAATAATTAATCAGTAATAAAAACTTAAAAAAACAAAAAAATGAAAACAGTTTATATCATCATCGCCTTTTGCGCCGGTTTATTTTTAGGACATCTTTTATTTCCTTCGGAACAAAACATCAAGCCTCCTTCTTTGGCAGAAGTACAGAAAACGCAAGCTAAATTAAATGTCATTGACTCCGGAATGTTTGAAGAAAAAATCCATTTCCTTAAAGAGAACGACAGCTTAAAGGAAAAACTGCAAGTGGCAAATAATCTTTTGAGCATTCACAAAAGTTTGTTGTCTACAGAGCGAAGTAAAGTTTTTGAAATAACTGCCCGCATTAAGCACGACACCATTTTTCAAAGGGATAGTGTTTTAACCGACAGTTTATATTCAGAACTGGCAAACCTGAATGCGGATACGGATTCCATCATAAATAATTATGAGCAGAAAGATTCGCTCATGCAAAAAATGGTAGCGATCCGGGATTCACAAATTGCAGTCTGCGATGAATCCTACCGGGAAGCAAAAGATTTAATTCTTGAACAGGAAAAAAGAGAGCAGCAATTAACCGAGGATTTAAATATTGCTTTAAAACAATTAAAACGAAACCGTTTTCAAAATAAAATACTTGCCGCAGGGATGCTCTTTGTTTCAGGAATCGCCGCCACACTTTACATTAAATCAAAACCATAATATGATAAACGAAAAAACCATTGTGTCCAGCGTTTCACTCGCCGCTTCCTTAGCGACCTACTTCTACGCAAGAGAGGCCAGTAAAGATGTAGTGCCTTATGTGATGATAGGCGGTTTTATCGGGGCTATACTCGGAGAAGCAATATCAGGTATTGTTCTCGGCGATAAATGCGACAAAAAAGACAAGGACAAAAAAGACGAGAATAAAAAGTAAACCCGGTTTAAAATAATACCGTTTGGATTTTAAGGTCATTAATTAATTGTCCACCGCCAATTTTAATACGCAAAACAAAATCACAAACTAAAAGTTTTTAAGCCCTTTAAATAAAAACAAATATGGCAACAGAAATCATCAACAATGGCACAAGCCTTAACATCGTCACCGATGGAAGTCCTAATTTTATTATTAAATCACAAATCCGTGATGTAAATGTACTCCGCGATACGATCATCAAGATCGACATCGGTCAGGGCGCACTAAATAATGTGTTCATCGATCAGGCGACTGTGGATGTTCCGGTAAGCAAAGATGTAAATGATCTTCGTGATCAGATCATCGCCATGCTGCAAGGTAATGCGGCAGGACTGGCTACCGAACTAAAACAGGACAGCGAGATCGCGACCATCCATGATTTACAAACCCAAGTGAAAGACCTGCAAGGGAAAATGGGTTCTGTAGATAGCAAACTCTTCTTTGAACCAACCATAGTGGACGAGAACAATCCGAATTTCATCTACAAGGGTTTTGCAATTCCGGGTTCGAAAACATCCGATCCGGTTTGGGCGATTGAAAAGATCACCTCTAAAAAAGGAGTGCTTTCGTATCAGTGGGCAGGAGGAACCAAAAACTTCGACAAAGTTTGGGACAACAGAACAGCCCTTGTTTACAGCTAAGAATGAAAAGGGAAATCTCTTTGTTAGATTTATTCAGCGGTACAGGAGGCTTCGCAAGAGGCCTCCTTGCCTCTGGATTTATTATTAAGAACCATCAGTTCTCGGAGATCGATAAATATTCAATTGCAAACTATCAATACAATTTTAAAAATGCGAAGAACCTCGGTGACATCACCAAAATCAATGGGAAAAAAATACAAAAACCCGACATCATCACATTTGGTTCACCCTGCCAAGATATTTCCATTGCTGGAAAATTCAAAGGGCTCAAAGGAAAAAGAAGCGGATTATTTTTTGAAGCAATTAGAATCATTAACGAATGCAGACCCGAAGTTTTTGTCTTTGAAAATGTCAAAGGGCTTTTCTCCAGTAACAAAGGCAAAGACTTTGAGATCGTACTTCAAACGATTGCCGACCTTGGGGTATATGAGTGTCAATGGCAACTGCTTAATACTTGCTGGTTTTTACCCCAAAATAGAGAGCGGATATACCTTGTCGGACATCTTAGAGGAACGCCCCGACAACAAATATTTCCTTTCGGAGAAATCGGTGAAGGGAATAATGCGATCCATCAAAAAACATCTCAAGGAAAAAAAATAAGTCCAACGATTGATACAAAAGTTGGAGAGCGTTCTCATCGCTCCCCTTATGTTTTACATTGGAAAAATTCAACCGACAAGTGGGTGAATGAAAAACTTGATAAGAGTCCTGCGATAAAAACGCAAAGCGATTATACAAGGCAACCTTTGATTGTAAGCGGTGTGGCGTACCGAACAAGAAACTACAAAGGCGAAGGTGGAAAGTTTGAAGTGAGAAAAGATAAAATCGCCAACCAATTAACCACCGTTCAAAAAGACAGCATGGTGCTTCTCAGAGAGGTCACTAAAAATCAATCGGAAGGAATGCGATTGTACGAAAGTAAAAATGGCATCTCCCGAACATTGAAATCAATGGGAGGTGGAATGGGTGCAAAAACAGGGTTGTATAAAACCAATTTAGGCATACGAGGATTAACTCCAATGGAGTGTGAACGATTGCAAGGTTTTCCGGATAACTGGACTCGCCTTGGAATTTTCGATGGAGAGAAAAAAGAAATTTCCGATTCGCAACGATTCAAAATGTTAGGCAACGCAGTAAGCGTTCCCGTTGTTTCGGCAATCGGTAAAAGAATGATCGGTGAGCTATCACAAAAACAGGAATCACCATTATGGATTCTTGAAATGGAACTTGAACTAATGGATTTAAAACAGGCGGCATAATGAAAAGACAAACAACATTTCATGTTCCTGAAGCAACAAAGAAAGGATACGCAAGTGCTACCGAGGGGGACAGCATCAACTTATCATTTCTTGAAGCAAACAAAAGAAGAGGAAGAGTTGGGAAAGGAATTGCAAACACAATTGATACAGGAGTTCAACAATACACATTGGGCAAAGGGATGCTTAGAAGATTAACTCCGATTGAATGTGAAAGATTGCATGGCTTCCCTGATGACTGGACAAGATGGGGAATGTTTGACGGAGAGAAAAAAGAAATCTCGGATTCGCAGCGCTATAAAATGTTAGGCAATGCTGTAAGCGTTGTGGTTGTTTCAGCGATCGCGGATAAAATGGTTGGCGGACGATCAGAAAAAAAAGAAGCTCCGCTTTGGGTTCTTGAAATGGAACTCGAATTAATGGATTTAAAACAAGCAGCTTAATGAAAACACCAATAACATACTACGGAGGGAAACAAACTCTTCTAAAATATTTGCTCCCTTTGATTCCGCAGCACAGAATGTACTGCGAACCATTTTTTGGTGGTGGTGCTGTATTCTTTGCCAAGCCTAAATCAGAGGTGGAAGTAATTAATGACATCAACGGAGAGATCGTGAACTTTTTTAAAGTAATTAAAACAAAGTTTCCCGAATTGCAAAGCGAAATCAAAGCAACATTACATAGCAGGGAACTTTACAAAAAAGCAATGGTCGTGTATGCACATCCTGATTTATTTACCGATGTGAAACGTGCATGGGCATTATGGGTTTTAACCAATCAAGGCTTTGCCGGAATGATTGGCTCTTGGGGATTTGGCAAGGACGATTCAAAAGAAGCAGCACTCGCCAACAAAAGAGATTTGTTCACAAAAGAATACGAAGACCGGCTCACAAAAGTGCAAGTCGAAAATAACAATGCAATCAAAGTAATAAACAGATGCAATGACAAAGAAACATTTATCTACGCTGATCCTCCGTATATCGGTTCGGATCAAGGACATTATAAAGGCTATTCGGAAAGTGATTACAGAGAATTACTCGACACGTTGGCCAAGGTGAAAGGGAAATTTTTGTTGAGTTCTTATCCTTCAAAAATTCTAAGCACCTACATCAAAAAATACAAATGGAAAGTTCAGAAGGTGACAAAAAGCGTTGCAGTTACAAAGCATACTGATAAAGTAAAAACGGAAATGATTGTAATGAACTACGATCCTGCAAAAATGAAAGCCTTTAAACACACTATGAATACACAGGATAAGAAAGAACTACAAAGTTTATCGAAACAATTAACCCGATTAAAATTTTAAGAGAATGGAAATTACAACCAAGAATTATTTTAAAGCCATTAAAGAAGTTGGTTTTGAAAATTTACCGGAAGTGCTGAAAAAATCTCACTTGGTAATAATGACAAAAACGGATGAAGGAAAGGACTGGAGTATCTATGACAATGATGCCGATGTGAAACGTGTATTTGATTTAGCGTTTGAAAAGGTGGACGAGTTCATTGATAACAAGGGCGACCTTTCAGGAACACCCGAACACCCAATGATTATTCGTGCAAAGGAAGATGCCGAAGGATACAAGCACTTGCCACTCGATAAATTAAAAATGATTTACCGATTGGAATGTGATGCAGAACAAGAAGATGGTTTGACTCCTGAAATTAAAATCAGGAAACCTGCATTGGAAAAAGCGATTGCGGAAAAGGAAGGAAAGAAAACGCCTGAGAAACAGGAATCAACCTTGGCGATGAAATTCGTTAAGCGATTTTTATTGCTTAGTGGCAAAACGCATCAGAAAAAAGAGATTGAGGGATTTCTAAATGATGTGCAAAATGCTATTAAGGAAAAAGAAATCGTTAAAGACGATGCGTTGTCAAAAGAAGTTCTGTTAATTCAGAACAAACTTTTGTCTTTGGTAAACTCTATGGGCAAAAGCATTAAGGTGGAGTTTTCTCCTGCAACAAAGAAGCAATTGCAATCGGCTTTAAACAAACTAAAAGTGAAGCCGAAGAAAAAAAGTTTAAACGGTATTGAAGAAGAGGAAACAAAACCGAAACAAAACTTGATGAGCAGTATTGAATTCGCTAATCTTCATTTTAATTCAATTGGTTTCATGGGTAAATGGTTAGACCTGATTGGAGATCCGAGTCCAGGGTTCACAGCAATGGTCTTCGGCAAACCGAAAATGGGTAAGTCCTATTTATGCGTTGACTTCGCAGGATACTTAGCCCGTAATCACGGAACAGTTCTGTATGTTGCCAATGAGGAGAAGTTAGATGCAACTCTGCAAATGAAACTCAACGACAAAGATGTGAAGCATGAGAATTTATTTGTGAGTGATTATTTGCCTGAAGATTTAAGCAAATACCAATTCATCATTTTGGACAGCGTCAATAATTTGGGTTTAAGCCCGCAGGATTTGCAAAGGCTTAAACGCAATAATCCCGGTAAATCTTTCATTTTTATTTTTCAAACAACTAAAGATGGAAAATTCAAAGGAGCAAATTCTTATCAGCATGATGTTGATGTTGTAATTGAAGTGCCTGAAAGAGGGAAGGCAACTCAGTTCGGCAGATTCAATCAAGGCGGTGAGATGAATATTTTTGAAAACTCAAACGAGTTGTCAGGTATTGCAGATGAGAAACCAATGCGTATTAAACCAACCTTTAGCGTGGCTTTAGAAGAATTTGATTTTCTTGTTCAAAGA
>JANYIQ010000266.1 GCA_025362575.1 Bacteroidia bacterium | reverse complement strand
CCTGATGCAGTTACAAAACCGGCTGTAAAAATTCCTGCAATCAAACGGGAGATGTAGAGCAGCGCTATGCTTCCGCCTAATGAAAAAATAAAAGTTGAAACTGAAAACCCTACGATGCCCCCTAAGATGAGTGGCCTTCTTCCAACCTTATCAGATAATGAACCCAGGTATGATGAAAAGAAAAATTGCGAAAGTGGAAAAGCACCTGTTATTAATCCTACGTGAAGCGAAACTGTATTAGATGACACCCCCCCGGGCGACAGAAGTTTCTCAATGTAGAACGGAAGCACGGGAAGTGTTATTCCCAAGCCAGTCATCACCAGAAATACTCCGCATAAAAGTATTATTTTCCCCTTGCCGTATTTTGCTGTCACAACCTGTCTTGTTTATTAATTTGATTTATTGTTTTAATAAGTTTTAACCAATAGAGGTGTTCAAATATGCTTGACCAAAACATACCGAATGTAAAGGCAAACAAAAATTCTTCTATCGGAATACCATAGAGAAGGATGCCACTCAGGTTACTGAAATTCCAGAATTTTTCTATATACTCAGGATAAACCCATTTCAGGGAAGCGAAATAGATAAAATACAGCCCGGTAAATAATATTCCGCCAATGAATATTTTTCCTTTAAGATCCGGTCTGCAATAAAGGGCTGATATGGCTCCTGAGAACAGTGCTATCACACTGCAATAGATGTGGTTGAGATTCATGAAAAGTGCAAGCAGAAGAAATACCCAAATGGGAATCGCAAGTGTGTAGCGATGAATTTTATGGCGTGGTTTTAATTTTTCAAATTCTCGCACCGGCTTTAGTGATACAGGAATAAAAATTCTGTATAAAACAGAACCTATACCACCTATGGCAAATGAAAACAGAATGCTTTCAATATCAAATCCGGTTTTTTGTGTAAGATTGAATAGCGAAGGCGGATTCCAATACCCGGGCACAAACAAAGGTTCACTTAAACCCAAAGGCATAGTCCAAAGACTGGTATTTATCATCTCTTTCCTTACTAAAGGGGCCAGGAAATAAATCATTGTCCAAATGAGCAGCAAAATAAATGACAAAATAAACCACACGAATTGCATCTTTTCTTTTTTAGAGTAAATTTTAGTTTATGTGATTCCTTCCATTCAAAAAAAATTCTGTTCCGTTTTCAAAACAGAATCTCTTTTGATCTTCTTTCCTGTCAGAATTGATTCAGTCATTTTTTGCTAAATCATTTTATAGAATTTTTTTCTTCTCCTGATATTCTTCTGTTTTGATTTGCCCGGAAGCAAAACGCTTCTGTAAAATGTCAAGAGGAGTATCCATTTTCTTTCGCTGACCGGGAATATCATAAGGCGTTGCGAAAACCCAAAAAAGCAGTATTAGCCAAATGAGCCACCATATAAAGTGCATCCCCCAGAAATGATAACCATTGTAGAACATGATTTCTTATTTTAAGAGTGAATTGATTAATTGCTATTATTTATTTTATGTGGAAATGCCACTTCCTTATCGCTTTTAGCCATAACAAAAACAGTAAAAAGAATTACATCTGGATGTTTTGTCCACATAGAATCCATGACTTTATTCATGTAAGCATCGTTGTTCATCAATTCTGAAACAATTTTTCCATGTGTACCGGCTTTTTTGCAAAGATTTTCAGGTGCGGGATTGCTGCATTGCGTGAATGAAATCAACACTGCAATGGAGAGTAAGAGAATTGTTGTCTTTTTCATGTTATTTTGACTTTAAAGTTGCATTGTAAATGCCAGCAATACAAGCACCGATTAGCCAACTAAGAATAAATGTTTGTACAAGGCCTAATAATTCTTCAACAGGTGATATGTCCATCCTGATTATTGAAGAAACATCTAAACCATGAAGCAAGGTGTTGAAAAACTTTACTGTGCTGTCATGACCTAATATGAGCATGACCAATGCGCAACCAAAGTATAGTAATGCACCCGTTATACCAAATGCCAATCCGAATTTTTTAATGCTGATGAGATTCATGGTTATCTGTTTTAGTGGTTTCAGAATGTTCATTATGTCCGTCATGTGTATGTCCCCCATGATGCATGGGCATCAATAAATGACAGGCGAACAT
>JANYIQ010000201.1 GCA_025362575.1 Bacteroidia bacterium | reverse complement strand
CCGTAGGTAACGAACAAGAATATCATTTTAAAGTTTTGTTCCTTATTCTTGCTAAATTAGGCTATGCCTGGGCAAAAGAATGTTATCATTTGTCTTACGGAATGGTTGAATTGCCGGAAGGTAAGATGAAAAGCCGTGAAGGTACTGTTGTTGATGCCGATGATCTTATTCAGGAAATGCTGGATACCGCCGAACAAACTACCAAAGAACTTGGTAAGGTAGAAGGATTCAGTGATGCAGAATTAAAAAAATTATATAATGCCATTGGTTTGGGCGCTTTAAAATATTTCATTTTAAAAGTTGATCCCAAAAAGAAAATGCTTTTTGACCCTAAAGAAAGTATAGACTTTAACGGGCATACCGGTCCGTTCATTCAATACACCTACGCCCGTATTCGATCGGTATTAGGAAAAGCCGGTATTGAAGGCAACATAAGCATTAATCAAAATGTTGCTGTTAATGATCTTGAAAAAGAATTAATTAAACTGATCTACGAATTCCCGGCAGTTTTAACCGAAAGTGCCAAACAGTATAACCCTTCGAATCTTGCTAATTATATTTACGATCTTACAAAGACCTTTAACCGTTTTTACCACGATTTTTCGATATTAAAAGAAGAGAACGCTGATATAAAAACATTGCGTTTGGCTCTGGCTAAGCAATGCAGTCTTATCATCAAAAATGGCATGAACCTTTTGGGTATTGAGGTTCCAAATAAAATGTAAGTCGATAAAAGGTGTTCAGGCGTTCCATTAATTATTGATTTTTATTTCGTATTTTTAAGCTACATTTTAAGCTTAACACTATGTCTAAACTTTACTGCT
The DNA here is from genome assembly GCA_025362575.1 of Bacteroidia bacterium. Lineage (GTDB taxonomy): Bacteria > Bacteroidota > Bacteroidia > B-17B0 > Aurantibacillaceae > JAHEYG01. The sequence goes on along the minus strand of JANYIQ010000201.1, from coordinate 8,765 downwards.
CCCTTACCCTATTATTTTTAGTTATCATTAAAGCTTCGGGTCATCAGCCTCTTGGTTTTACCGAAAACAAAGGCCAGATCCATGATCAGAATAATTCTGTTAATGCTTCTGTAAGATATATGTTTAGCGGATCAGGTTTAAATGTGCAATTAAAGGCCAATAGCTTTAGTTACGACTCCTATACCTCACAGCAAATTCAGAATTTTTCTAAGGTACTTCCGGGTAACAAAGCACAACTGAATACTAAACTACTTTTTCACCGCATCGATATTGAGTTCATTAACGCTAATTTGAATCCTGAAATTGTTGCAGAGGGCGAATCTCCAAGCCATACCAACTATATTGTATCTAATAAAAATATCTCTAACATAAAAAGCTTTTCAAAGATCACCTACAAGAGCCTCTACCCTAACATCGACCTCGAGTTTGTTACTGTAAACGGTAAAATCAAATACAATTTCATAATTCATAAAGGAGGAGATGTTTCTCAAATTAAATGGATCTACTTAGGAGCTGATAATTCAATTATAAAAAATAAGAATATTGAACTCAGCCATTCTAATGGTAACATTACAGAAACCATTCCTGAGAGTTATATTCTCACTGGTTCCAAAAACAAAACCTTAACTAAAGTTTCTTACAAAAAAATAGATGGAAATGTATTTGGATTTAACACCAGTATAAAAACATTGAATAGCAACGAAACCTTTGTTATCGATCCAAGTCCTAATCTAGATTGGGGAACCTATTACGGTTCTGCCAACGACGAAGCCGGAAACTCAACTGCTGTGGATCCTGCAGGCAATGTGGTTTTAGCAGGACAAAGCAATTCAAGCACTAACATAGCTACCACAGGGGCTTTTCAGGTGATATACGGTGGGGGAACAAATGATGCTTTTGTAGCGAAATTCAATTCGGCAGGCGCTTTGCAATGGTGTACGTATTATGGCGGAAATGGCGATGATAACGGTCTGTCGGTTGCCGTTACCAACGGTGGCTTAATTTATTTGGCAGGACAAACCACCAGCACTGCATCCATTGCTACGGGTGGTGCGCATCAAACAGCTTATGGCGGTTTATTCGATGCCTTTTTGGTGAAATTAGACGGTACAGGCTCCATGCTTTGGGCCACCTATTACGGCGGTGCAACCTACGATTCAGGAAATGCAGTTGCTACGGATGCTTTAGGAAACGCTTTTTTAATTGGCTTTACAGATAGTCCAACTCAGATCGCATCAGGTGGCGCATTTCAAACCGGCTTTAATGGCATTTACGATGCGTTTGTAGTGAAGTTCAATCCTGCAGGAACAAGATTATGGGGAACGTATTTTGGAGGCGCCGGAGATGATTATGGTTTATCGGCAGCTACAGATAATATTGGTAATATTTATTTTTCTGGCCAAACAGCGAGTAGTTCTTCTCTTGCTTCGGTTGGTGCACATCAACCGGTTTGGGGCGGTAATAACGATGCGTTCATTGCTAAGTTCAATACCAGCGGTGGCATCAATTGGGCCACATATTATGGTGCAAGCGGAAGTGAAACCAGTTTTGCCTGTACAACTGATGCAAGTGGTAATGCTTATTTAGGCGGACAAACCACAAGCACAACAGCCATTGCAACTGCAGGCGCCCAGCAAACACTTAATGTTGGAGGCACAAGCGATGCATTTGTAGCCAAGTTCAATAGCCTTGGTGTTCGTCAATGGGGAACTTATTTTGGGGATGGCGGAAACGATGCCATCAATTCAATGGTTTGCGATGCTGCATTAAATATTTACGTTACCGGCGGAACTACCAGCGGTATTAATATCGCCACGCCTAACTGTCCACAGCTTGCCTTTGGAGGTGTTAAAGATGCATTTGTTGTGAAACTGAACAGCAGCAGTATACAACAATGGGGTACCTATTACGGTGGTGGCGGCGACGACTTTGGTACAGGAATTGCGTATGACGGTACTTCAAAATTTTTCATTTCAGGAACAGCTTCAAGCGTAATAAACATAGCCACGGCCGGAGCGTATCAAACTTCTAAAGGTGGTTCTTACGATGCATTCTTAGCACGCTTTGCAAACGGTTGCATCAACCCGGTTTCGCCAGGGAATACAACAACTGCAGCTAACTTAACGGTTTGCAGCGGTAAAACCACAACACTTTCAGCTTCGGGAACAGGAACTGTTACTTGGTTCAATGCCGCAACAGGTGGAACTTTCTTAGCAAGCGGATCATTATATGTTACACCGAGTTTAACTGCCAACACAACTTTTTATGCGCAAGATTCAAGTGCCTGCGGTGCCAGTTTGGCAAGAACGGCTATTAACGTTACAGTTAATCCAAGTCCAACGGCTAGCTTTAACCTACCCGTTCTCGATACTCTGGTTTGTTTAACACGAAACGCTTTTACAATTACAGGCGGTTCGCCTGCAGGCGGAGTTTATAGTGGTAGTGGTGTTAGCGGCAGCGCTTTTACGGCAAGTGTAGCCGGTGTTGGAACTTATAGTTTAACTTACACCTTTACGAATTCATTCGGATGCGGCGCGAGTGCTCAAAGTCAGATACGCGTGTATAGTTGTGCCGGCATTAACGAACTGCATTCACAACCGATATTCTTTAGCATTTACCCAAATCCTAACAACGGAGAATTCACGATTAAAAGCAGTATTGCCGGCAATTTTGAAATTGTAAATGAACTCGGACAAATTATAAGATCACTTGATATCAATGCCACAATTAATTCACAAATAACGGTTTCCGGATTACCATCAGGTACTTATTTCATAAATGGAAAAAGCGGTTCTGGCTTGGTAAGACAAAAGTTGGTGGTATTAAAATAAGATCTCATCAAAAAAAAATTAGGTGGTTTTGGCAGGAAATTCTTTTTGATAAGCATCTACCGTCATTAAATGTGTTTCCATAGCAACGTTAATGATGTCGTGTAAGGAATCTCTTCTGCCAACATGCCCAAACAAATGTTCAATTTCTTCAACACGTAAAATATCCCTCACTTCAGAATGTGCTTCTGCAATTCGAAAAGAAATTCCTCTTACTTTCAACTCCATATATAAACTCTTAATGAATCTTGCACCTGAAGAATCAATATAAGCCGAGGTGCTCAGGTCAAGAATTACCACTTTCAAGTTAGCCTCTTCTGTATGAATTTTTGTCCAGATCGTTTTATGAATGTTATTGACATTGAAGTAAAGCAAAGGCGATTCTATTCTGAATAAAAGAACTCCGGGAATGCTTTCGTTATCGGGATGACGCACGATATCGCTGTATCGGTTTGTACCGGGAATACGTCCAAGAAAAGCAACGTGAGGGGTTGAAACTATTTTTATGATCAGTATCAATGAGAAAAAAGCACCGATAACCACTCCATATAAAATACCAAACATCAACACACTAACAAGAGCACACAAAGCGATAAGAAAATCATTTTTATTTATCTTCCACATGCGTTTAAATTCCTTGAAGTCAACAAGACCTTTAATGGCAACAATTACAACTGCAGCAAGAATAACAGTAGGTAGATTTTTTAAGAGGCTTGTAAAAAATAAGAGGCAAACCGCAATGGTTATCGATGCAAATACCAAAGACATTGGTGTTTTAGCACCGGCTTTTTCGTTAACAGCCGATTGTGAAAGTCCTCCGCTAATTGGATAACCGTGCCCTAAAGCCGTACCCATGTTTGCCATACCTAATGCAAGCAACTCCTGGCGCACATCAATTTCTTGTCCGGTTTTTTTAGCCAATGTTTTTGCGGCCGACACGCTTTCTATGAATGCCAGAAGAAAACAGGCAAAAGCAAGGGTGGCATCGTTACCAAGATTCTCCGTTCTGAAAGAAGGAAAATAAAATTCAGGTAAGCCTGATGGAATGATACCTACCGTATTAAAGCCCATGGCCCCAAGGGAAGTGAAGGTCATGACCAAAGTGGCTAGAATTACTACAATGATGGCAATGGGCTTGCCCGGGAATATTTTTTCTCCCCCTATCATTAATAGAAAAGCAGTTACTCCAAAAATTAAAATGACAATGTTTGTATCCGGTAACTGAAACAAAAGGATCTTTGCACGCTCTGCAAAATTATGACCGCCGCCAGGCACTCCAAATAATTTGGGAATCTGAGTTAAACCAATGGTCAGAGCTGCGCCGGCCTTAAATCCAACTAAAACAGTTTCGCTAATAAAATTAATGAGACTGCTTAATTTGAAGAAGTATGCGGTGATACTCATTCCGGCAAACAATAGAGCAGTAACAGAAGCAACATCAACCCAACGTTGTGCGTCGCCTTCCGATAAAGCAGCAATGGCCGTACCAATTAAAATAGAAATAGCCGAAGTTGGTCCAACTGCAAGCTGTTTGCTGGAACCAAAAATAGCATAAAGTATTCCTCCTATTAAATAGCCGTAGATGCCATACTGAGCAGGTAAACCCGCTAAAGAAGCATAGGCCAGTGAAACAGGAATGGCATATGCCGTTAATGTAAATCCTGAAATAAGATCAGCCTTTAAAAAACTCTTAGAGTAATTTGGAAGCCATTCTAAGATCGGAAAAACTTTTTTCCACATAGCTTTATTAAGTTTTCGTTAATTTCGATTCAAGATACTTATTTTAACAATAACTTAATAATTAATTTACATTATTAGGATTTTCGGGAATTGTAGGGCAATAAAAAACCGACAAACAATTTCTTGCCGTCGGTTTTAATTCTTGTTAGAAACTTATCCTTAGTTGAAGTGAGTTTCCAGAAAGGTGTTCAATATTTCGAGTGTCGCTACTCTGGCTTCAATGTAATGAGCCTTTTCGTTCGGATCGTTAAGTATTGATATTTTCTTTGATTCTGCTTCCAGATCGTTCCAAAAAGTTAAGTAGCCTGTATATTTTTTAGAGTGCTTTAATCCTCCAATTAATTTAGCCAACCGTTCAGGGTTTGGATTATTTTCATCCAGGCGTTCAACTTCTTTTTTAGTTGCTTTAACCAAGTTGATCAAATCATTCTCAAGTTCATTTATCATTTTATTTTACCTCCTCGTAATTTACATCCTGTACATTATCTCCGGTTCCTGTGTTATTCTCAGGATCTGGATTAGCATTTTGCTGATTGGCGCCTTGCTGAGCATTCATGGCATCATGCATTTCTTGTGAAGCTGCGCCCCATGCAGCATTAAGCGCGGCAAGACTCGATTCGATCTTAGCTGAATCTTTTGCGCCGTGAGCTGCTTTAAGGTCTGCCAAAGCACTTTCGATAGGTGCTTTTTTCTCAGCAGGAATTTTATCTCCATAATCCTTTAACTGTTTTTCAGTCTGGAAGATCATGGTATCTGCCTGATTTAATTTTTCTATTTCTTCTTTTGCTTTAGCATCTGCATCAGCATTAGCCTCTGCTTCGCGCTTCATTTTCTCGATCTCTTCTTTGCTTAATCCCGAAGAAGCTTCGATACGGATGTTCTGAGCTTTACCGGTAGCTTTATCTTTAGCTGAAACGCTTAATATACCGTTAGCATCAATATCAAAAGTAACTTCGATTTGAGGTACACCGCGAGGTGCAGGCATAATGCCATCTAAATTGAACTGACCAATGGTACGGTTATCTTTTGCAAGAGCACGCTCACCTTGCAGTACATGTAACTGTACGCTTGGCTGATTATCGCTTGCTGTTGAGAATGTTTCTGTTTTTTTGCTTGGTATGGTTGTGTTTGATTCAATTAGTTTAGTGAACACACCACCAAAAGTTTCGATACCTAGGCTAAGCGGAGTTACATCTAACAACAACACATCTTTTACCTCGCCGGTTAATACACCACCCTGAATTGCTGCACCAATGGCAACTACTTCATCGGGGTTAACACCTTTGCTTGGTTGTTTACCGAAGTATTTCTCAACTGCAGCCTGTACAGCAGGAATACGAGTTGAACCTCCAACTAATATGATCTCATCAATATCAGAGTTTGATAAACCTGCATTTTTCATTGCCGATTTACATGGCTCAATGGTACGCTGGATCAAGCTATCTGCTAATTGTTCGAATTTTGCACGTGTTAACGATTTTACCAAGTGTTTTGGAATACCGTTGATCGGCATGATGTAAGGCAAGTTAATTTCTGAAGTAGCAGTGCTTGATAATTCGATCTTTGCTTTTTCAGCAGCTTCTTTTAAACGCTGTAAAGCCATTGGATCCAGACGAAGATCAACACCTTCTTCTTTTTTAAATTCATCTGCTAACCAATCAATGATAACGTTATCAAAATCATCACCACCTAAGTGAGTATCACCATCAGTTGATTTTACTTCAAATACACCGTCACCTAATTCAAGTACTGAAACGTCATGTGTACCACCACCGCAGTCAAACACAACAATTTTCATGTCTTTGCCTTTTTTGTCCATGCCATAAGCAAGTGCAGCAGCAGTTGGTTCGTTAATAATACGTTTTACTTTTAAACCTGCAATTTCACCGGCTTCTTTTGTCGCCTGACGCTGTGCATCGTTAAAGTATGCAGGCACTGTAATAACAGCTTCTGTAACTTCATGCCCCAAATAATCTTCTGCGGTCTTCTTCATTTTCTGAAGAATGATAGCAGAAATTTCCTGTGGAGTATATTTGCGGTCATCGATCTGAACACGCGGAGTATTATTATCTCCTTTTACAACGTCGTAAGGTACACGAGTGATCTCTTTTGTAACTTCATCAAAATTGTGTCCTATGAAACGTTTTATGGATGATATTGTTTTTTTAGGATTGGTGATAGCCTGACGTTTTGCAGGATCTCCTACTTTACGTTCGCCACCCTCAACAAAAGCAACTACCGATGGAGTTGTTCTTTTACCTTCATTATTCGGGATAACAACTGATTCGCTGCCTTCCATAACTGCTACGCAGCTATTGGTTGTCCCTAAGTCTATTCCTATGATCTTTGCCATAATTTTTGGTTTTGAGTTAGGGGCCCAAGACCCCTAAAATTATTAATTTGGTTAACGAAACACTTATCTCAATCATTGTGCCAATCAATAATAGCTTAAACCACACTGACAGGCTGGCAGAATAACCTAAAAACATTGATTTTATTGACAGTAAAAGGGGTGAATTGTCACCTTAGACAGGCTTAATTACAGGTAAAGGATATACCGCCTGAACTGGTTAAAAACTTCATGCTACATAAAGGTTTTTTAGAGGCCATGTAATCGATGAAAGTATTGGATAAAGCTTTTGGAAATACCCTTATGGATTTACTGCTGAATATTCCGAAACCGCCATCAATATTGGTATAGGTTGGTTTATCCTGAGCTACAGAAGTTGATGGGGCACTGATCTGTAGGAAATCAGAATATTCCTGAGCACCGGCGGTAACCTGAAAATCAAGATGTGTGACATGTCTTCCTGCTAAATTTGTTGGATCACCCGCTTTATTAATTGCGCCTTCAACTGCAGCATAAATATCGCCTGAAGTAAAGCCCACGGCCAATAGCTCTCCTCCACCCAAGCCGCTTGATTTTACACTTGGTAAAACAATGTCAACGGTATGAGGCTGAAGAACAGAATTTCCTAATATGGAATCTTTATAGTGAAAATGAATGATACATGTATACTCTCTTGCATTAGCAATTGATACAAAACGAACGGTGCGAGAAGTTACAGGATTTGAGTAATCGAGATACCAAAATGTAGGGTTTCCTGAACCATAAGGTACAGGATAAAAAGGCCATCTGATCGGATCATAACCTCCAGTCATTCTCACAGTATCAACCATAACCGTTTGAGATGTGAAAACGTTTTTAGTTTCATTATTGTAGATCTTTAATTTATAAGTGCCACTGTTGAACAAACGATCGCTGGTAATGTATAAACGCTGATTGGGATTGAAAACCTGACTTGAAGTAGAAGCTAACTGTATAACTGTATCTCTTAAAATGATCTCAGTTTTGGTACTTCCTTTTGTGGTTGGTTGCTGAACACCGTTAGCATCAAAGCGCTGTAAACTAACGGTTAAAACACCCGGTTTATAATTTACCGAATCAGACACCTGAGCCATTGTGTAAGCATTACCTTCTCCTAAAAAGATCTTATTAATGCGAATCATCTGAATTGTGTCTTGCGGATTTAAGATCCCATAAACCGAAACAGATTCTTTGTAAGGTGCTAAAATATGAAGATCGTTTTTACACGAATTAAAAAGTGCAGTTATTGCTGCTAAAATGGATGCTAATTTTATCGCTGAACGCATAGTACAAAGGTAATGATTTTTATGGAAAAGAAAAAGGCGCATTTAGGCCCTATTCTATTGAAAAGCGCCTATTTTTTCCTGCAATCTCACGTATAATGAGCGCCAACCTGGAAAAAAATTGGTACCAAAGGTACGATCGTGAAAAACGGTCACAAAAAGGCCATTAACCTTCCTAACCTCTTCCGCCATATCCAGGATGTCTTTTTCAGCATCCTTAGGCTTAATTTGCTGATAAGTATAAAAAGCACCGTCCATTACGGCAAAAGGCACGGTCATTAAAGGCTGCTGAGTATTATTCTCAAAATCAAAGTAGTAAAAAGGCAAAGATGTACCGGCTCTGAAACCGATATCACCTGCATAACCCATCGTAAAATCGTATTTTATTCCGGCATTGGTTAAATGTCCCGGACTTGTACCAACATCCCAACGCAAATAATGTTGTCTTGAAAAAGGTACAGCCTGTTCTGAATTTTGTCTCAGTAATTCGGTTTCACTTTTAAAGAGCTTTGTTTCGGTTGAACTAAAATAAGAAGGATGAATTCC
>JANYIQ010000189.1 GCA_025362575.1 Bacteroidia bacterium | reverse complement strand
CCACACCATGACTTTCGCCAAAAGTGCTAAGTTTAAAAATTGTACCAAATGTATTGCCTGCCATAAGGCAAAGATACGATTTTTGCTTAAAAGCGGTAGAATAAACTTACTTCAGAAAGGAGTCCGTTGAGATTAAAATCGCTTATGGTCATGTCCGGGTAACCATCTACTTTTCTCTTGTACATCTGAAAATTAGCTCTTACCGAAGTAGTAAGCAACCAACGCTTAGTGATGGGATATCGGATAGAATAAAATGGGGTGATTCCGAATTTATGCACATAGTTATTTTTAACTGTTCTGCCTGTATCAATTCTTATATAATCCGACATTTGAATATTGTTAATGGTGGTATCTTTTGTGCCGTAGTATTCCGACAAAACTCTTTCATTAACATAATTATAAGTTAGATCGGCACCAATAACATGTTTTAGTCTGCGCTTTCCCATTACTCTCTCGTAACCTAAACTTCCTTGCACGTTTATTGGTGTTGATGTTGTTGTAACTTTATTTAAGGTAAGACCACCACCTACAAAAGTACTTTTAATGATATTTGGATTTGTAGGAGTGTTGAATACGTTAACGCCCGCTGTTACTCTTAGTGCATTGCGTTCGCTTAAAAAGCGTTTATAGGTAGCGTTAAAATATTTAGTTTGAGCGCTGTTTACTCCTGCCAAAAGCAATATTGGTGGTAAAACATTTAGTCCGATCTCATTTCGTTTTAAGGGAACAGGGTTTTTTGCATTAATACTATCCTGACCAAGTGCGGCGAACGATAGTGCACACGCACAAACTATAACTGCCTTTTTCATAAACTCAATTTTAGGGGTTAAAGTAGATGTAGGCGATAGTTCTTAAATGGTTTTATGGGGTTATATAGTTAATAACGGCGTTTTGTTTTTATTATTGCATAAAACAAATACGGTGTAAGATTTTTTATTTACCTTCAACTTGATTATGTCGAAACTACTTATTAAAAATATTAAAACCCTTGTACAGGTTAGAGAAACTGTGGTAGAAAAGGTTTGTGGCAAAGATATGGCACAACTGCCTTGTATAGATAATGCATGGCTCGCTATTGATAATGGTTTAATTGCCGATTATGGCAAGATGGATGATTTTCCGGGAATAACAGATTGGAAAGATCTTGAAGTTATTGATGCTACCGATAAGATCGTTATGCCTTGTTATGCAGATAGCCATACACATATTGTTTACGCCGGCAACCGAGAAGGTGAATTTGTGGATCGCATTAATGGTTTAAGTTATGAAGAGATCGCTAAACGCGGAGGAGGAATATTAAATTCAGCACAATTATTACGTAAGACAGATGAGGAAGAATTGTTTCAGCAATCTCTTTTGCGCTTTAATGAAATCATTAAATTAGGAACAGGAGCTGTTGAAATTAAAAGCGGTTACGGTTTATGTTTGGATGCGGAATTAAAAATTCTGAGAGTTATTAAACGAATAAAGGATCTTAATATCATTCCGGTTAAAGCTACTTTTTTAGGTGCTCATGCCGTGCCTGTTGAATTTAAAGACAACAAACAAGGTTACATTGATCTTATCATTAATGAAATGATACCTGCCATTGCAAAAGAAAAACTGGCAGATTACATTGATGTATTTTGCGAGAACAATTATTTTAGCGCTAGTGAAACAAAAAAAATATTTGAAGCCGGAAAAAAACATGGTTTAATACCAAAGGTACATTCAGAACAATTAAGTCATAGTAACGGCACAAGAATAGCCATTGAGTGCGGTGCCATAAGTGCCGATCACTTAGAATTTGTGAACGATGAAGATATTGCTCTTTTTAAGAACAGTAAAACCATGCCTACTATTTTACCGGGTGCAGCTTTCTTTTTAAGTTTACCTTTGCCGCCGGCACGTAAAATGATAGATGCAGGATTGCCCGTGGCCTTTGCCAGCGATTACAATCCGGGAAGCTGCCCAAGCGGCAACATGAATTTTATGATGAGTCTGGCCTGCATTCAATACAAATTAACTCCTGAAGAAGTTATTAATGCATCTACTATCAATTCGGCTTATGCCATGAATTTAAGTGCGGAAGTTGGTAGTATAACGGTCGGCAAATTAGCCAACATCTTCATCACCAAAAAAATAAATTCTTACGGCTTTATTCCCTACTCTTACGCTAATAACCTGATTGAAACAGTTATTATTAAGGGGAAGGTTTTTATTTAAACCTTTTTAAATGAAAAAATTACTTTTCTTCTTAGCTATTTCATTTTCCTCTTCCCTGTCCTCGCAAAATATTGACTCTCTGATCGGAAAACTTAAAACGGTTCCTGAAGACACTACAAAACTCTACCTTTTAATGAACTTAAGTGAAGTCATTCCGGATAACAGCTGGCAGAAGTATAATGAACTTTTAGGTAAACTCTCCATAAAATTAATGCTGTCATCAGATCAAAAGATCAAACAATGCGCCACGGATAAATATGCAGTTTACCTTAGTAATATGGGATTCATTGCCAAAGACAATGGTGATATTGGTCTAGCCATTGAATATTTCAATAAATGCATGAAGATACAGGAGTCTTATCGCGATAAGGATGGCATTGCACATACATTAAGCGAGCTTGGTGTAATATATAATAACCAAGGAAATATTGAAAAAGGCCTAGAATATTATGAAAAAAGTTTGAAGATACGCGAGGAAATGGGTGACCTTAAGAGCGCAGCTTTAGTGCTTTCAAATATCGGAACATTTTATTACCAGCGTGGAAATATTGAACTGGCTCTGGTTTATTTTAACAGAAGTGAAAAAAATTATTCTCAGATCAACGACAAAAAAGGTTTGTCGAATGTTTATAATGCTTTTGCCGCTATTTATTATAATAAGGGCGACATTCCGAATTCGTTACTTTATTATAATAAAAGCCTGATGATCCGCGAAAATTTAAAAGATAAAAATGGAATCGCTGAATCATTAAACAACATCGGCAGTGTTTATTATAACCAAAGTGATTTTGAAAAATGTTTGGAATATCTTAAAAAGAGCCTGAGATATGCTCAAGAGGCTTCGGATAAATCAAAGGAAGCGCTTGCTTTGAATAATATCGGAAACGTTTACCTTGAACAGAAAAAATATCAATTAGCGCTCGACCAGCATTTGAAAAGTTTAAAAATAAGAGAAGATATTGAAGATGCTACCGGAATTGCACAGTCGCTTAACAACATCGGCAATCTTTATAATAGAATGGGAGATCCTAAAAAAGGATTAAGTTATTTTGAAATGAGCTTAAAGAGACGTGAAGAAATAGCCGATAAATACGGGATGGCTCAAACTCTTCATAACATAGGCGCCATATACAGGAGCTTGAATGATGATAAAAAGGCATTTGAATACTCAAAAAAAGCATTTGAACTTTCGGATCAGCTGGGCTTTCCAGAAAACATCAGAGATGCCTCCGAAGAGCTTTCTATTTTATATAAAAAACAGCATAACTACAAAGATGCCCTTGAAATGTATGTTCAATTTATAAAAATGCGGGATAGCATTAACAGTAAAGAAAATAAAAAAGCCAGTATAAAAAATCAATTCAAATATGAATACGATAAAAAAGCGGCAGCCGACAGTGTAAGAATTGCCGAAGAAAAAAAAGTAACTGTGCTCACTTTAAAACAGGAAAGAACACAGCGTTTTGCTCTCTATGTTGGCCTGGGCTTAACAATTGTATTCGGAGGTTTCATGTTTAACAGATTCAGAGTTACCCGAAAACAAAAAAATATTATCTCCGAGCAAAAAAATGAAGTGGAGTTTCAAAAACATGAGATAGAAAAGCAAAAAGAGCTCGTTGAAGAGCATCAGAAAGAGATCATTGACAGTATAAACTATGCCAAGAGGCTTCAGCAAGCTATTTTACCGCCTACCAGTTTGATCGACCGGTACATCCCTGTTAATTTTGTATTATATCACCCAAAAGACATTGTTGCCGGAGATTTTTACTGGATGGAAGTAGTAAGTTCAGAAAAAAAAGACAAGAATGAAATCATTCTTATCGCTGCCGCCGATTCCACCGGTCATGGCGTGCCGGGTGCTATGGTCAGCATCGTTTGCAGCAATGCTCTTGATAAAGCCGTAAAGGAATTTGGCTTATTTGATACAGGTAAAATTCTTGATAAAACCACAGATCTTGTTTTAGAAACCTTTGCAAAAAGCGGTGAAGAAATAAAGGACGGAATGGATATTTCTTTATTGTGCATTGATAAACAAAATAGAAAAATAAGCTGGAGTGGTGCTAATAATCAGTTATGGTACATTTATGATAACACATTGATCGAAGTAAGGGCCGATAAACAACCAGTTGGTAAAAGTGATAACCGAAAACCGTTTACCACGCATGAAATACAATATAGAGAAGGTTCGGTTTTCTACTTAATGACAGACGGTTACCCGGATCAGTTTGGCGGACCGAAAGGAAAGAAATTCAAATACAAACAACTCGAAGAGCTTCTTGTTTCTATAAGTCAAAAAGACCTAAGTGATCAAAAAGAAATCATATCAAACACCTTTGCCGCCTGGAAAGGCGATCTGGAGCAGGTAGATGATATTACAATAATCGGAATTAATATCTGATCTAATTCGTAATTACAACGATCTTGGTACTCAAACTCTTTCCGGTTCTCTTATCGCTAATAAAATAGAATCCGTTATTTAAGCCGTTTACGTGTGTTTCGAAGTTGTTAACTGAATTTAATTCTACGGTTCTAACTAATCTACCCAACTCATCTAGTATATTCAAATTCATTTCCAGTGTTGATCTGATAGTGATATCACCTGTACTTGGGTTTGGATACAAATTAATGGTAGCAATGCTTTCTTTACTTTCATTAATGCCGGTTGTACAAACCACAACGTTAACGGTAACAAATTTTGGTGTGCTCACACAAGATCCGGATGTTGCAGAAATGGTATAAGTTGTATTTACAGTAGGACTTGCCGTAACCATGCTTCCTGTGCCGCTGCTTAAAGTACCGGAGGGTGTCCACGTGTAATTTGTGGCATTACTCGCCGTTAAATTAACACCTGCACCTAGACAAACCGTTGGTGTTGCCGGCGTAACATTTATAACCAATTGCTGGTTTGTATATGAAACAATTGTAGTTAAAACTGTAGGACAATTACCCGGAGCTGTCACAGTGCAATTATACATGCCGGTTGTATTGGCAACAGCCATCGAATTGGTGGTTGCGCCAACAATACCCGGACCGCTCCAGCCATAACTTGTTGTTGCAGGCCAACCTGCTGCTTGCAGCGCCACCGTATTGTTATTACAGCCCAAGGACCTGTGTTTGAAAAACCGTGAGCAGTTACGCCCGTATTCAATGTTGGGCAATTTGCCAGGTCGCCTGCTCCCGGAAACGCACTATTTGGAGCAACTAATGTAAAATTAATATTGAATCCGCTAAGAACACCTTTATAAAAACCGGAACTGTTTAAAACATAAACCGTACTTCCGTCAATTACAAAACCTGCGCCTGCCGACACATTAGGCATTCCGCTCATGGTATAAGAGATCAGTAAAAAGCCTGTGAAATCATACATATTCAAATATTGTGGCGTTGTTGTTTTAAGTATGTAAAAGTTACCATCTACGTCTGAAGCCAGATCGAATGGTCCGCCACCTGAAAAACCGGTTATTGTAGTTAATAATGTGCCGGGACCGGAACCATTATATCTGTATACATCACCGGTTCCTCCCAGTAAATTGTAAATATAACATCCGCCACCACCAGGATTAACCGCTGCGGCATTGCCTGTTGAATGTCCGGTTGCGATCCAGCTTGAACCATTCCAGTAACTGTAATTACCGGCTATAACCCCATAAAACGTTGGAGATGGTCCTGCACCGTTAAGATTATTATTCAAACTGATCCCCGTAGCACCTCCGGAGGGGATATAGGTTGATGGGTTTGTAGCCGATATAGGTGTATTCGGTGCATATTTATAGATGAAAGCTCCTGACACATAATAGATCAATGTATCGGGACAGTATGGTAACTGCGCTTTGGCGGAGATCGAAAAAAACAATGTCATTGCAATTGCCATTTTTGTAAATGCATTCTTCAGAGTAAAAATCTCATTCATAGTTTCTTATTTTAAATAAAAATACAGAAAATTATTTTGTTACACCTTCAGGCGTTTCAACTGCTAAACTTTTCTTTTTTGGTAATGACTTCAGTTTTCTGAGATAGCGGTCATATAACTCTGCCCATGAATCAAATTCCTCTCGGTAAAATATACCGACACCTTGGGTAAATGGTCCGCCCGAAGTTGACATCTGCGTATTGTCGTTACTTCTGTTAAAGCCTTTCACGCGGTACCTTCCATCGTCTGTTAGTTTGTACTCGGCATTTACATCCCCTATTATACCTGAAGAGTTTTTGTTACTGGAATTAGAATTACTATTCACTCCTAAATTTCCGTCAACCGATAAACGGTTATTCAATAATTGTTTTGAGAGTGCAACCGCTAATTCATCATTACTTACCTGATCACCGGGCCGGTAATTCACACCTATATCCACCTGCTTGGTCAAACCACTTAACCATCCGCTTAAACGATTGGATAACATTTCACTTCCGTTTGCTGCAAGCGCTGAACCCGCGGAAATACCACCGGCTCCTGAATATTGCAAGGGTGTTACAAATGTTTTCAATAACAAAAGTGAGAAAACCTGACGATTCAACTCGGCCTCATCCAGCATCGTAGCTTTTATTCTGGAACGTGTATTTTCATCAATGGTTGGAAGATCAATTCCAAATGTAATGTCAGGGGTTAACAATCGGTTCTTCATCATTAACTTTGAAGTAACAGGGTAACGTGTTTTCGGAACGTTTTGATCTAAAGGAAAAAGCGGCGCAATGGATGCTCTTTGTTTGTAGTTTGCCACAATATCGATGTCGGCATTATAAGGACTTCCGCTCCAGTTAATGGAACTTCCTTTTTGAATTTCAAATCTTTTGGTAATGAAATTTTCGAGTGTAAATAAATAATCACCACTGCTGATAATGTACTCACCGAACATATCAAACTTGCCTTTGTTGTTTATATTCAGTTTCAGATCTCCTTTCCCTCTTGCCTTGATCACATCACCACTCTTCGCATCAAAAATGATCTGAGCTTCAGCATCCGGTGTTGCCGCTAAATTCATTTCCAGGGAAAATCCTGAGTTCTTTTCGATGCGTTTTGATTTGATCGTGTCCTTAGAAACAAAACGGATGAAATTGTTATCAGATACTTCAGCAGGACCATCCAGAGGGATGACAAAAACAGTTCCCTTCTCAGTTTTAACATCGATCTCCAGTTTAACATTATCCAGTAATCCATAAATACCTGTTTTACCGGTGGCAAAAGCTTTTCCGTAAAAGGCTTCCCCTTCTTTTGGTGGCAAATTGAGCACCAGCATGTTTTTAAAATTGATGTCAAAGTCAATTCGCATATTCCTGAAACTGTTATGAAATATGTTTCCGTTTATGCTTCCTGGATAAGTGCTTTTTTTATTGATATTATCTGCAACAAGTATGTCTTCGAATCGGATCTGATCCGGTAAGATCTCAACATCACCGGTAAGATCATAAACCACATTTGTAAAATCAACTTTCAGTTCACATTTATTTGTTTTGAATTTCCCATTGATCATTGGTTTTTCTGCTGATCCAGTTACCTTTCCCTTTCCTGTAACAAGGGCTTTATTCAAAGTAATTATTCCAGCCAGATAAGGATTCAGCAAGGTAAGATTGACCGGATTCGCCTCAAAGTTAATGTCGATACTCTCTTCTTTCTTATTCAGATAATAGTAACCGGAGAAACTAAGGTTCTTTAATTTCTCACCAAGAATGTTCTCAAAACCAAGAGAAGTATAGCCGTCTACATAAATATATTTATCAGGATTATTGTATTCAGTTTTAAGTTCTCCGTCACCCAGATCCTTTCCATTCAGCTTCAATTTATTAAAATAAAGATCGGTACTGAAAGCAAGTTCTTTTAGAGTATTATGTAATGATAATGTTCCGTTAACAGTTCCATTTACTTTCAATTTGGCATTCGCAAAAAACGGACTTAATTGAGCGAGATCGAAGTTTTTCAGATTAAAATCAAGTTTATCTTTCGGCCTGCTGGATAAAGCGCCCTGAATGTTAATCATCTGATCAGCGCTAATAAATCTTAGAGGATTTACAACCCAATAACCTGAAGAATCTATCGTTGTTGGATTCGCTTCTACAAGGGTCCAGGTACTGTCGCGAGTTGTAAGAAAAATTTTCTCAAAATTTAGAGTAGCGGTTTTATTATCAAAAACTAATTTTCCCATCAATCGTCCTGCGTTTTTAGGGGTTTCTTTATTATCCCACTCGAGAT
The DNA here is from genome assembly GCA_025362575.1 of Bacteroidia bacterium. Lineage (GTDB taxonomy): Bacteria > Bacteroidota > Bacteroidia > B-17B0 > Aurantibacillaceae > JAHEYG01. The sequence goes on along the minus strand of JANYIQ010000189.1, from coordinate 8,441 downwards.
TATATTTCGTGTTATTATCTTTGGATACAACATACATGAAATAGTTCTTCAGTTGAATGCTGTCGGTTAACTGAATGTTCTGTGATTTAAGTACAAGGTTGACCTTATTATTCTGAGAATAGGATTCTATTTTATTGTTATAAAACTTCACAGTTTTATAGCGAATGGAGTCTGATGTGGAATTAAGATTGAATAAGTTTTTAGATGCATCGAAATCACCGTTAAACACAGAACCCGGACTGATCATGAAATCACCATTAAAGAAATAATCTCTGAAGGTGTTGAATTTTTTGACGGTGAGTTTAAATTTAAGGGCGTCTTTGTAAACAGTTTTGGTTTTTAGTTTAGAAACAAACGCAGGGTAATAGGCGTTCAGAAACTGATGTATAGAGGGTTCAAGGCTTGTGATCTTGTATGGGCCTTCAACTATCATATCCATAATGTTTGAACTGAGTTTTATTTTTTTCTCCGGGGTTTCCTGCTCAAGCGATAAATTGAATGTATTTACTTTAAATTCTCTTTCCTCAGTTTTGTAAATGGTATTATCAAAATAGATCAGCCCTGTTAAGTTATCAATATTGTCTCCTTTTAAATTGATAAGCAATTGGGAAGACAGATCTCCGCCCTCTTTTTCAGACGTTACAAAATTCAGTTTTTTCAAATTGATCCTGTTCACTGTTGAAATAAAATCTATTTGCGGCATCTTACCGGTAAAATCAACACTGCCCTTAAAATCAAAATCGGCGTATTTATCTTTGCTTAACAGATCGCCTTTAAATATTTTATTTTTTATCTCCCCGTCAATGTTTATGTCCTGATAATTATATCCATTGTACGCAATGCTGTTTATTTTCCCGTTCAATCTGGTATTGAGGTCCTTTAGCGTCAATCCTTTTCCTTCTATTTTGGAGTTGAGAGAAACGGCACCAAGTTTTGAGTCTCCGATCAATTTACCCAGATCGAATTTCTCTGAATTGATCTTACCCTGATACTTCACGATATTCTTAACAGTGTCGATCTGCATGGCAATGTCCGTTGTTACACTTCCAAGATCGGTTTTAAAAGCTCCATAACTTTTAAAATCTGTTATAAAACCATTGAATTTACCCTTGTAATTAATTATACCAAACTTCGAAATATCTGAAGGAAGCTTCAAAAATTCGTTTTTAGTAAAAGGATAGCTTGGTATTTTTTCAATGTCGTTTTTTGAAGTACTTAATTTTGTGACATCAAAGCTCAGGTAAGTAGATCTTATGTTGGGTAATCCTTTCAGCGAAACATCTCCAATGAATTGAGTATTGTCTTCGAACAAAAGTGTTATATCTTCACCTTTCAGATCACTTATATAACCTGTTATCTTTCCGTTCAATAAAATTGATTTATCCAGGCCATTCAATTCATTTGCGAAATATGCTATATCTTTAAAGCCAACTCTGGTGCTATCTTCAAGCCAGGCGTATAATTGTACCTTATCAATAAAATCTCTGTAGTCTGTCCATTGCTTATAATTGAAAGCGAGCTTACCAATGATCTTACTGTTTGGGGTTTCAAGGTAAAGATCACGGCATTCCAATTCTTTGTATGAAACCTTGGCCAAACAATTAAGTTTGCTTAGCACCATGCCACATTGTTCTTTAGCCTTTAAACCAATTATAGTAGCGTACATCTCCTCATTTATAACATGAAAATCTTTGATGAGTCCGTATGCGTTTTTAACCGAAATATTATCGTAATTCATGTTCTCAGAAACAGTAGTATTATAATTATCGTTACGATAAGTGAAATTTACATTGTTGAGTTTTACATCACCGTAACCTATTTTCCAATTTGAACTTGAACTGATTGTATCCTTAGAAGAAAAGTAATCCGCTAAGAACTGAAAATTAAAATCGTCGCTGTTCTTTGATTTTATCAACTTCATATTGATATCCTTTAATTCAACTGAATTTAAGGTCAGCGTTTTTTCATTGAAACTAAATCCGCTTATCGCCACATCAATTTGTTTTCCATAAAGCAGAGTGTCTTTGTTCTTATCTTCCACAAATACATTTTGCAATTCTGCCGTTCTGAAAAAAGCAAAAGCTACTTTCTCAATTTTAATGGTTACTCCAAGTTCTTTTGAAAGGTAATTGGTGGCTTTTTGGGCTGCATAGGTTTGGAAACCCTCTGTGTTAATGGCTATAAGTACAAAAACCAATAACAAAATCACTATTAAGAACGCATATTTCAGCGTTTTCCATAATAATCTTGTAATTTTATGCATTATTGCCATAAGGCATAAAGTTAATGAAATAACCATTTAATTAAAATGATGCTTATTAGGTTTATGAAGGCTTTTGCCTCATAAGAAGCAACAATTACAATGAGTTCTGATAACATAATCATTCTGGGAATTGAATCGAGCTGCGACGATACCGGCTGTGCCATATTAAGAAATGGCCTGCTACTGGCGAATGTAACGGCATCGCAAAAAATTCACGAACAATACGGAGGTGTTATTCCCGAATTAGCAAGTCGCGATCATCAAAAGAACATCATACCGGTTATAGATTCGGCATTAAAAAAAGCAAATGTTAAATTATCTGAAATAACGGCAATAGCCTATACCAGAGGCCCCGGATTAATGGGTAGTTTATTGGTTGGAATGTCGGTTGCAAAATCATTGTCGCTTTCTTTAAATATCCCTTTGATAGAAGTAAACCACATGCAAGGACATATTTTAGCACATTTCATAAAATCCGAAGCTAACACAAGTCGTCATCCTGAGCTTGCCGAAGGACCGTTTCTTTGCCTTACCGTTAGCGGCGGACATACACAAATTGTAAAGGTTACCGATCATTTAAATTTTGAATTATTGGGAGAAACCATTGATGACGCGGTTGGCGAGGCTTTTGACAAGGCTGCTAAAATATTGGGCTTGCCCTATCCCGGCGGACCGCTAATTGACAAATACGCTCAAAGCGGTGATCCAAAAAAATACACTTTTTCTAAAGCGCATGTTCCGGGATTGAATTACAGCTTCAGTGGTATCAAAACTTCGTTCTTGTACTTTATTCAGAATCGTTTAAAAGAAGATCCTGATTTTATAAATAAAAACCTCAATGATATTTGTGCCTCTTATCAGCATCATTTAATAAATGTTTTGCTTCACAATTTAAAAGAGGCATCCAAACAAACCGGCATTAAACACATAGCCATTGCGGGCGGGGTTTCGGCTAACAGCGGATTACGCAAACAGATCAAAGAAATGGGCGAAACACTTGGCTGGCAGGTTTACATACCACCATTTGAATTTTGTACCGATAATGCCGCTATGATAGCCATTACAGGGCATTACAAGTTTTTAAAAAAAGAGTTCAGTAATTTCAGCGCTGTACCCACAGCATCTTATCCGTTATAATTAATGCGGCTTTGCCACTACTATTTTTTTTCCCACGGATTTCACAGATTTCCACAGATTTACCCTTATCAATCTGTGCAATCTGTGTAATCTGTGGCTAATTCTTTTTACCGCGAATTTCCATGGTTTTACCCTTATCAATCTTTGCAATTTGTGTAATCGGTGGCTAATTCTTCTGCCAGCAGTGGCTTTGCTCATTTTGTAGAAAAACCCTTTAATTAATCAAAAAAATCTTAAATTAGCATCTCTAAATCATTATTATGAACTACGATATCATTGTTATAGGAAGCGGCCCGGGTGGTTATGTAACTGCCATTCGCGCATCGCAATTAGGTTTTAAAACTGCCATTATTGAAAAAGAAAATCTTGGTGGAATTTGTTTGAACTGGGGATGCATTCCAACCAAAGCTTTATTAAAAAGTGCTCAGGTATTTGAATATTTAAATCATGCCAAAGATTATGGCATTAGTGCAGATAACATTAAAGCTGACTTTGGTGCAGTTATAAAACGCAGCCGCGACGTGGCTGATGGCATGAGCAAGGGCATTCAGTTCTTAATGAAAAAAAATAAAATTGATGTGATCATGGGTACGGCTAAAGTAAAAGCGGGCAAAAAAGTAGACGTAAAAGCTGCCGATGGCACAACAACAACTTACGAAGCAAAACATATTATCATTGCAACAGGAGCGCGTTCACGTCAGTTGCCAAATTTACCGCAAGATGGTAAAAAGATAATTGGCTACCGCGAAGCCATGAATTTACCGAAACAGCCAAAATCATTGGTAGTTGTGGGCTCTGGAGCTATCGGTGTTGAGTTCGCTTATTTTTATGCTACCATGGGAACTAAAGTTACTGTTGTTGAATTTTTACCGAACATTGTTCCGGTTGAAGATGAAGATGTATCTAAACAGTTAGAGAAATCGTTCAAAAAAGCCGGAATAGAAGTTATGACCGAAGCTTCGGTGGAGAGTGTTGATACCAAAGGCGATCTTTGCAAAGTGAATATTAAAACAAAAACAGGAAACATTACTTTAGATGCTGAAATAGTTCTTTCGGCAGTTGGTATTGCTGCAAACATTGAAGGCATTGGCTTAGAAGATGTGGGTATTGCTACCGACAAAGGAAAAATATTGACCGATAAATTTTATGCAACCAATGTTCCGGGTTATTATGCCATTGGCGATTGTGTTGGCGGGCAAGCCTTAGCGCACGTGGCAAGTGCAGAAGGAATTACCTGTGTTGAAAAAATAAAAGGTTTGCATGTTGATGCCATTGATTATAATAACATACCGGGCTGCACCTATTGCCAGCCCGAAATTGCTTCGGTTGGTTATACTGAGAAAAAAGCAAAAGAAGCAGGTTATGAAATTAAAGTTGGTAAATTCCCGTTCACTGCATCCGGCAAAGCAAAAGCTGCGGGGGCTGCCGATGGATTTGTAAAATTAATTTTTGATGCTAAATACGGTGAGTTATTAGGCGCACACATGATAGGCGCTAACGTAACCGAAATGGTTGCCGAAACTGTTGCCATTCGTAAACTGGAAACAACAGGCCACGAATTAATTAAAACCATACACCCTCACCCTACCATGAGCGAAGCAATCATGGAGGCGGCGGCTGCCGCATACGGAGAAGTGATACATTTGTAAAAAAAATATTTTTAATTGAAGGGCCTTTCAGAAATGAAAGGCTTTTTTATTATATTTACCTTACAAATTTAAACTCATGAGATCAACATTAATTTGTGTCACTTTACTTTTGATTGCATTCATAACCAACGCCCAGGTTAATTACCAATGGGCTGCGAGTTTTGGTGGGTCTTTAGAAGACGTTGGACAGTCAGTCGCAATGGATGCTTCAGGTAATGTTTATGTTACAGGATATTTTAATGGGGTTACAGATTTTGATCCGGGACCAGGAACTTATACTCTCTCACCAGGAGGGCCTTATGATAATGCTTTTGTTTACAAACTAAACGCTGCAGGAAATTTGATTTGGGCAAAATTACTAGGCGGGCCTTCTGCATTTATTCATGGTTTATCCATCACGGTTGATGCGACTGGTAATGTATATACAACAGGATGGTTTTTATATACAGCAGATTTTGATCCCGGACCGGGAACGTTCACGTTATTTGCTTCTGGCGCAAGCTGCGATGCTTTTGTAACTAAGCTCGATCAATCGGGAAACTTGCTGTGGGCGGTACAACTAGGCAATACGGTTACTGAAGAAAATAGTCGTTGTATAAAAGTTGATGGTGCTGGCAATGTATATACGATGGGAATATTCAAAGGGACTGCTGACTTTGACCCGGGGGTTTCTACTTACACGTTATCTACCACTACAAATTATTATGATGTTTACCTTAGTAAGCTTAATTCTTCTGGTAATTTTGTTTGGGCTAAAAAATTCACTGGACCGAATGACGACTGGGGCGAATCATTTGAATTGGATGCCTCTGGTAACTTATATTGTACCGGAGGTTATAGTGGCACTGTTGATTTTGACCCTAGTCCTTCAACCTATAACATGACTTCAGTGGGGTTGGCCGAAGATATTTTTATTTCCAAATTAGATAATTCTGGTAATTTTATTTGGGCTAAAACTATGGGGGGAAGTGGATTGGATATAGGTCAATCTATAGATGTTGATGCTTCTGGAAATATTGTAACAACAGGACCCTATTCAGGAGTGGCAGATTTTGATCCCAGTGTTTCAACTTATACATTAGCTTCAACAGGTTTTTACGACGTTTTTATTTCAAAGTTAAATACCAGTGGTAATTTTGTTTGGGCTAAAAGCATAGGCGGGCCGAATGATGACGACCGTGGATATTCAGTATCAATTGATGCCGCTTCTAATGTTTACGTTACCGGTTCTTTTAGGGTAGATGGGGATTTTGATCCAAGTGTAAACACTTATACTTTGGCCTGCTTCGGAGGAGGTGATACTTTTTTGGAGAAACTTGACGCTTCGGGTAATTTTATTTGGGCAGCACAATTTCCAAGTCTAACGTCACTTTCCGGGTCTATTGGGTATTCAGTTTTTGCTAGGAATTCAAATGATGTTTGCGTAACAGGCTCATTTTTCAGAACGATTGATTGCGATCCAGGTGCTGCCGTTGCTGGCTTTACAACAACAACTTCCGGATACATGGATGCTTTTTTAATAAAATTAAGTAGTGGTCCTCTCAACTTGAATGAGAAAAAAGGATCGCCATTACCCTTTCAATTATTTCCGAATCCTATTTCCAGTGTCTTACAAATTGAAAGTACACAAAATGAATTCGAAAATTCAGAAATTGAAATCACAAATACTCTAGGACAAACCATTCTAAAACTTCCCTACTCTAATTCCATTGATGTTTCAAAATTGGAACCAGGATTTTATGATCTGAGAATAAGTTCTCGAACTAATCAGTCTTATCACTCCAAATTCATTAAGGAGTAACATTTAAAGTCTTTACAAATGTGAAGGCTTTTTTATTTCAATATAGCTAATAGTAGCTCCAATTACCGCCAGGGCCGGGCCAAACATTAATCCTACAATGTCTCCTGCAAAACTTGGCAGTATCATAAACAGCCAGTAAACACAACCAATGCCGCAAGCGTAACCCTTGTTGTTACGTATAAATTTTATGCTATCGCCTGCTCTGCTTTTATGGCGCTCGCTGTTATAATCGAGCATGGTAAAGCCGGTGTAATACCACGAAATAAAAACAAGTAAAGGTGTTGTAATAATTATGGATGGCGGAAAAAAGATGCCCAGAATAAAACTAATGGCGATAAATAAAAACTCGAACAACATGTTACGTATGCTTATTAAGATCCCTCTTCCAATATCTTTGAGCAATTGCAAGAACGAGAATGGGAATTTATTGCCGCTTAACGCTTCATCCGTTCTTTCAGATAACAGCGCAAATAAAGGCGATAACACGATCAATAAAATGTATTTTGAAAACGTAGCCGACACAAACCAAAAAATAATTTTTAACACCCAGCTTAAGAGCAATGCAAAAAAACCTGAAGTTAAAAACGGTTTAACAAACGAGAGCCAGTGCCCGCTTTCGGGAATGCTTTCAAAAGATAAATAATTGCTAATGGCATTGGCTAAAAACCCAAAACTTAAAATAGTGAACAGCCAGGTGGCAAGCCAAATAAATAAAGGATAAATGAGATAAGGCCACAAGCCTTTACCGAAAATTAAAGTAAAGCCTTTAAAACAATTTGATAGCGCAGAAAAAAAGTTTGAAAAAAACTTCATAAAGAAATATTAAGTGGATTGCTTCGGTCGTACCTCCCTCGCAATGACGAATTAACCTGTGTGTCATTGCGAACGAAACGAAGTGTATTGAAGCAATCTGATCCGGTAAATGGATTGCTTCGGTCGTACCTCCCACGCAATGACGAATTAACCTGTGCGTCATTGCGAACGAAACGAAGTGTAGTGAAGCAATCTGACCCGTTAATTGGATTGCTTCGCTCGTACCTCCCTCGCAATGACGAATTAACTAACTCGCAATAAAGCGAATTACTTCCCTAACATCTTCAAGGCTTCGGCTTCGGTTTCAACAACTTTAAAAAGGGTGTTTAACTTGGTAATGAGAAGAAGCTCGTTTATTTTTTTATTCATGTTATAAATAACCGTATCGCCGCCTTTGGTGCGTGCTTTGGTAAGTAATTGAATGAGGGTATTAAGCCCGCTGCTGTTCATGTATTTTAAACCGGCCAGGTTAATGGCAAATTTATTTTTGTTATTATCGAGCAGCTCGTCAATTTTCATTAATAATTCTGTTGCCTGATTTTTTTCAATAAGCTCGCCCGATAAAGAAATTATTACCGGAGTACTTTGATCGGATATGGAAAAATCGAATAACATATTACTTTGTTTTATAATGTTCGCACTTACCGTTTTCTTTAAGTTTTCTGCACTTTGCAAAAAAGTTCAGTGAATGATGAAAGATGTCAAAATCCAGGAGATCTTCCGTCATTTTCTGGATCTGCATGATGCGAGGGTCGCAAAATTCAAAAACCTTTTCGCA
>JANYIQ010000177.1 GCA_025362575.1 Bacteroidia bacterium | reverse complement strand
GCGCTTTACCCTGTTTCGGGTTACGGCACAACCAACTTTTTTACTTACAGTAACCCCTAAGCGTGCATACGCAAGATCATTCTCTTGCCACACAACCAGAATTCCCCTGGAAGCAAATTTTTTAACCGAATCCCTCAGCTTGATAAATTCTGAACGTTTCCGTAGCCTGACAAACGACGGAAATTTGTTGGCAAGTACTTCCTCACCAGTCAAAATTTATTTAGCGGCAATGCGGACGGCTAGATTTTTTCTACCTTTTGCTCTTCTGCGCTTAATAACAAGACGTCCATTTTTAGTGGCCATCCTCACCAGAAAACCATGTGTTCTTTTACGGGAAACGTTGCTTGGCTGAAATGTTCTTTTCATGTTCTGTACCTCTGGAAATTTATTTCAAGAAATGGGTTTTTAATCATATTGGCTACCCTTTGTCAAGACAATTATTATGAAACTACATATATTGCAGAATGATTTGCCTTGAAAAATAACGCCACCTCTGATAACCTTCAGCGCCTGAAATATAGTACATATTATCAATCAGTTACACGTAACAACCTATAATTACAGCAATTAAAGTTATCCACAGCTGTTGAAAACCGTGTTGATAACTTTTTGCGATTATCATGGGATAATACTCGAAACATACCTGAATCAATTGGATATTTTCCATGGTTATTGATATGTTAATAACCTGTTTACATTAAAAAACTGTGATCTACTTATGCAAGCTATCTGGCAAAAAACAACAGAAAATCTGGGGAAAGTTCTTTCTGAACGGGATTTTTCTACGTGGATAAAACCGGTAAACTTCAGTCATTCGGAGAGTGATACCGTCTATCTATCTGTTCCTACGTCATTTTTTAAAGAATGGCTCGAAGATCATTATCTTACGGTACTTTCAAGTGCATTATCGGTCGCAGCCGGAAAAAACACATCCATAGAGTTCATAATAAATGAAAGTAACGCCGACAGCATTTCACTTTTACCCGAAGAAATTATAACAAAAGGACTTCCTGACCTCGCTGAATCAAAAAACAATCTGCAGGACATCTCATTTACCCCTCTGAACCATAAATATACCTTTGATCTTTTTGTAAGTGGTACAGGCAATCAATTTGCCCATGCTGCTGCAATGGCCGTAGCAAACAACCCAGCCGATACCTACAATCCCCTTTTTATATACGGTGGCGTGGGCTTAGGCAAAAGTCACTTGCTTAATGCTATTGGCCATACCATCCGTGCTACTGCTCCTGAACTAAACGTATGCTATTGTTCGGCAGAAAAATTCATGTATGAAATGGTCAACTCTCTTCGCCACAAGAGGATGGAACTCTTTCGTGCCCGTTTCAGAACAATTGACGTACTCCTGATTGATGATATTCAATTCATTTCCGGGAAGGTTGGAACCCAGGAAGAATTTTTCCATACATTCAATGCACTCTATGATATGCATAAACAGATAGTTATCACTTCAGATAAATTTCCACGCGAAATATCCGATCTGGAAGAACGATTGCGCTCACGTTTCGAATGGGGATTAATTGCAGATATTCAACCTCCAGATGTGGAAACTAAAATAGCAATTCTCAAAAAAAAATCAGAGATCACCAAAATATGTCTTCCTGATGACGTTACATACTTTCTTGCCTCCAGTGATACCAAAAATATTCGTGAACTCGAAGGAATGCTTATCAGGCTGGGAGCATACAGCAGTTTACAAAATATACCCATCACCCTTGATATGGCGCGGGAAAGTTTAAAAGATATTCTCGGCGATCGCCGCAAAGATATTACGGTAGAGTTGATTCAAAAAGCTACTGCCGACCATTTTGGATTAAAGATTGCTGATCTTAAGTCAGATAAACGTTTAAAAAATCTGGTTCAGGCACGTCAGATTGCCATCTGGATATGTCGTGATATGACAAAAGCATCCTATCCTGATATTGGCATGAGATTCGGTGGTAAAGATCATTCCACTGTTATTTATGCTACCAAAAAAATAGATAATGCACTGAAAGAAGATGTTAAACTATCTAGAATAATTGATGAAATAAAGAGTGTTCTACTGAAATAGGCATATCCTGTGGGAATCCTTGTGGATAATTATTGATAACCTGTCACCTGTTGATAACAGATCAAACTGACAAAAAATCATCAACAGCTGTAAAAGTTAAATTGTCTCATAAAATAAATGTGTTAAAACGTTATCACCAGTTTAACAGCTCCTATAACAACAACTATCTTTTAAATTAATATAAAATCAATTCTATAAGGAGTGACACATGGAATTCATAATCGATAAGGAATTATTCCTTAAATCGCTACAGAAGATCCAAGGTATCGTAGAAAAACGGACCTCAATGCCGATCCTTTCA
>JANYIQ010000123.1 GCA_025362575.1 Bacteroidia bacterium | reverse complement strand
TCGATTGGTCACCCGACGGAAAATATTTATTGGTAAATTATTTAGAAGATAATAATTGGTTAACGCAAAACGGATTGATAGAAAGCAGCGGAAAAGGCAAATTGATCAACCTTTCGCAAAGCGGTTACGATAACAATTCACCAAAATGGATGTGTGATGGTAAAATGATGATCTGGTTCTCGAATCGCCACGGTATGAAGAACCACGCCAGTCACGGTTCTGAGAGCGATGTGTACGGACAATTCTTTGATCAGAAATTTTACGAGCGATTTAAAATGCCTAATGATGAATATCTCATCTTAAAAGATGCAGACGAAAAATTAAAGAACCCTGCCTCGCCGGCCGGCAGGAAAGATACTCCAAAATTGGATGATAAGGATAAAGCGGCAGCTACTGCCACAGCAACTACTGCTAAAAAGGAAATTAAGATAGACATGGATGGTTTGTGGGATCGTAAAGAACGATTAACCATTCACTCTTCGCATTTGGCTGATGCAGTAATGAGTAATGATGGAGATCAGATGTTCTATCTGGCCAAATTTGAAAAAGGATATGATCTGTGGCAAACCAAATTCAAGGATAATGAAACCAAATTATTCTTGAAACTGGATGCTCCCGGAGCAGGCGATCTTACAATAGATAAAGAGGGTAAGAACTTATATTTATTGGCCGATGGAAAAATATTGAAAGTGAATATCGACAAAAAAGAAAAAAAGGAGATTGGTTTTAAAGCCGATATGGAATTGAAATTGGCTGAAGAGCGCGCTTACTTTTTTGAGCATGTGTATCGTCAGGTTGATAATAAATTTTACGTAACTAATTTGCAGGGAACAGACTGGAAGTATTATAAAAAAACCTACTCAAAATTCTTACCATACATCAATAACAACCGCGATTTTGCAGAAATGTTAAGCGAGTTTTTAGGCGAATTGAATGCTTCGCACACCGGTTGCCGTGCCAACCCTAAGTTTGAGAATCCTGATGAAACCGGCGCTTTGGGAGTTTATTATGATGAGACTTATGCCGGTAACGGAATGAAAATTGTGGAAGTGATGGAGAAAGGTCCATTGCAAAATTCGAATTCACAAATAAAAGCAGGAGCTATCATCGAAAAAATTGATGGGGTAGAAGTAGATCATAAAAATGTAAGTTACTGGGCTTTATTGAACCGCAAAGCCAAACAAACTATTTTGCTAAGTGTGTTCGATCCTTCAACAAACAAACGTTGGGACGAGACCGTGAAACCAATTACTTTGGGCGAGCAGGGCGAATTAATGTACCAGCGTTGGATAAAGAACCGCCAAAAAGAATGCGATAAATTAAGCGATGGTAAAATTGGTTTTATGCATGTGCGTGCCATGGATAATGATGGTTTCCGCGCATTCTATGAGCAGGTGCTTGGTAAATACGCCAACAAAGAAGCTTTGGTAGTAGATACACGTTTTAACGGAGGTGGCTGGTTACACGATGATTTAGCAACATTTTTATCCGGAAAAAAATACATTGAGTTTGTACCACGCGAACGTAAAATAGGTGAGGAGCCACAAAACAAATGGCGCCGCCCATCAAGCGTTTTAATTAGCGAAGGCAATTATTCGGATGCGCAAAGCCCCCTCTCCCACTGGGAGAGGGAGAAAGGGTGAGGGCCTTTGAAACATTAATTTAGTATTTGAGAATGATGTTTTTAAATTTTAAGCAAAGGTAAAAAATATTTTCAAAATATCTTTTTGCTTTAGAAGCCCTCAACCTTAGTCCTTCTCCCAAAGGGAGAAGGAGACAGAGGCAGCATTTCGGTTGCTTTTACTCCTTAACAATCTTCTGTATACCAACAATCAGTTGGCGCGGATATTAAATCCGTCGGCGATATTAGGGTGATTAAAAATCACTTTTTGAAAGGAGACATACTGTAAAGAGAAAAGGACGGATTTGTTATCCGTGTCGGAAAAAACCGCGCTCACAGGCTAACTGTTGATTTTTTACTCCTTAACAACCTTCTGCATACCAACAATCGCATCATCACTCATCACCTTTACAAAATACAAACCATTGGCGTTATTACTTAGATCAATTATATCTAAATTATTTTGCCTTAGAATTAAAGTGCCAATACTATTATAAATTTCTACAGAATTATTTTGTTTAGAATTTGAAACAGAAATTTTAAATATACCGGAAGTAGGGTTGGGGTAGATTGAGAAACCATATTCTATAAAATTTTCATTCACTCCTAAAGTAGTAGTACTTAATTTTTGAATAAAAATGTCCCACCAAACAGGTCCGTTCGAAGTTAAAGGAAATGTACTAACGGTAGGGTCGAAATCACATGTGCCAGTATACCATCCCGTTGAGTATAAATTACCAATAGCGTCCAATGCAAGGCAATAACCGTTCGTTGCACCGTTTCCACCAATCTGTTCGACCCAATTAAAATTTCCAGATGGGTCTAATTTTGAAATAAACATATCTGAAGATCCAGACGGTGTTATAGTAAAAGAACTCAAACCTGGATCGAAATCCGTCACCCCACTAAAATAACCAGTAGTATAAACATTCCCCATACCATCTACCGCGATCGATTGTCCAATATCATAAGAAACACCGGACATTTGCTTCGCCCAAGCAAAAACTCCATTTGTATTTAATTTTGAAACATATATATCGGGTGAGCCTGAAGTAACTAAAGTATATGTTCCAATATTAGGATCAAAATCAACAACGCCATCAAAATTCCCTGTTGTAAAAACGTTTCCGGAGCCATCTACAGCGATCGACTGACCATATTCGTAGGAAGTCCCACCAAAATTTTTCCCCCAAACAAAATTTCCTGACGCATCTAATTTTGAAATGAAAATATCATCCGCGCCGACTGAAGTTATAGTATACGTTCCAATTCCTGGATCAAAATCCATCGTTCCTGAAAAATAGCCAGTTGTATAAACATTCCCAGATAAATCTACTGCAATAGAGTTAGCTATATCATTTGAAGTTCCACCAATGCTTTTTGCCCAAACAAAAGTTCCTGATGAATTTAGTTTTGAGATGAAAGCATCAAAATTAATACCAACTGAACTTAAAGTATAAGTTCCAATTCCCGGGTCAAAATCAGCAACCCCACTATATTCTCCAGTTGTATAAACGTTTCCAATAGCATCGGTTGCGATGCAGTATGGTTGTTCCGCTTGATTTCCGCCTAGATTTCTAGCCCAAATAAAATTCCCTAACAGATCTAATTTTAAAATGAATACATCTTGACTTCCGCCACCGTTTCCCATTAAGGTGTATGTACCTATTCCCGGATCAAAATCGGCGGTTCCATCAAAGGAACCAGTAGTATAAACATTGCTTGCCGCATCCAATGCAAGTGAAATGGCTAAAACGCTGGAGGTTCCGCCAATATTTTTAGCCCAAATAAAATTCCCCGACGCATCTAACTTCAAAACAAAGGTGTTCCAATTGTTTCCAGAAGCAATTAATTTATAAGTTCCTATTCCTGGATCAAAATCCACAGTATCCCTGAAAACCCCAGTACTGTATACATTACCAGAGGCATCTGTTTTAATAGAGCACCCTTGATCATCATAAGGGCTTCCCATACTTTTTGCCCATTGAAAATTTGGAGCCTGAGCATTTAAGAGTATTGAAAAGGGAAAATAAATAATAAATAGTAAAAGTTTCTTCATTGGGTCGAGGGCTTTAATTAATAATTAAATGTAACAAAATAATTCAGCTTTAAATACCCACTCAAATAACTGGTGTAAAATTTTGAATAATTGGTAAACAAAAAAAGGGAAACTCTCGCTTCCCTTTCCTGAAAAATAAATTTCTAAAATCTTATTTATGCGATTTAGTAATTTCAGCTTCAACAAAAGAAGTTAATTCTTTGTTTTGGCTAAACTTTGCCATTTGTAAAACGTTATTGTTTTTACCATCGCTATCGTTAATGTTAGCACCATGACTTAGCAATAATTTTACCATCTCGGTATTACCGCCTAAAGCCGCGTACATAATGGCTGATTGATTTAAATTATCTTTCCAGTTCACATCAGCTTTGTAATCCAATAGCATTTTTGCCATTGTAGTATTCTTGCTGTTTACAGCAGCAATTAATAAACTTACTTTAATATCGGGCGAACCCATTACAAAATAGTTCACATCACAACCTGCTTTTAAAAGCATTTCTGCCTTATCAGCCACATTATTTTGCACTGCAGTAAATAACTGATCGTTCTTGGTTTGTGCGTTTAAACCTATCACTAAAAAAGTAAAAGCGGCAATTAATGTTTTCTTGATCATGTTTTTATTTTTAAATTCTTAATTACTATTATCTACGAACTCCGAACTCTGAACTATTTGATCAAAGTTACGTGTCCTGTTAACTCTTTTGATTTACCAAATACGTTGGTCAATTTGATCCTCCAAGTGTAAATACCTTCCGGTAATAACTTAACACCTTTGCTTTGGTAAGAGCCATCCCAGGCTTCGTTCAGATCGTTTGAACTGAATATTTTCTCGCCCCAGCGATCAAACACTTCCATTTCAAATTTAGTGATGCCATATCCTTTGGCAAAGAAGATGTCATTCAATCCATCAGCGTTAGGAGTAAAACTATTTGGCAAGAAAATTCCATAATCTTCACCAACCACGATTGATTTTAAAATGGTATCCACACAACCTTTGTCGCTTTTCACAACCAATGCGATCACGTAATTACCGGCTTCTGTATAAACAAAAGTTGGATTTTGCTGGTTAGAAGTGTACTGTGCAGTATTCATAAAGTACCAGTTCCAGCTGCTAATGTTAGCTTGGTATGTTGCATCGGTAAAGTTTACAGCATCAGTAATAATTGGTTTAATAGGGGCGTAGTTAAAGTCAGCCACCGGTTTAGGGTAAATTCCTACAGTTGATGTTGCAGAACCTAAACAACCATTTACATCGGTTACACCAGCACTTACCGAGAAAATTCCGGTGCTTGCATAACAAGCCTGAGCCGTTGTACCACTATTGTTTGATCCATCTCCCATTGTCCAGTTCGATGTAACAATTGAGGTTGTACTTACACATGTAAAGGTTACACATAAAGGCGGACAACCAATATTCTTGCTACTTAAAATTGAAATGTTAGGATTAGGATTGATAACTGCCGGAGCCATTGTAGTCGCAATGCAACCGTTAGCATCTACAACCGTTAAATTGTAATTGCCGCTATAGGCTACAGAGTTTGCATTTACCGTTGCTGTTTGTGCTGTTGAAGAATATCCATTCGGACCTGTCCAGCTGTATGCAACACCGCCTGAACCTTGCAGACTTAAAATGTTGTTGATGCAAATTGGACTATTAGTACTAATGTTTGGCGTAGGAGCAGGATTAACAGCAATATTAGCTACTGCAGTATTTGTACAAGTATTAGCATTGGTAACAAAAACAGTATACATACCTGCTGCAGTTAAAGGCGCATTTGGTATCACCGCGTTTTGACTGTTTGAAGTAAATCCGTTAGGACCGGTCCAAGAATAAGTAACACCGCCATTAGCGCTAAGTGTAGCGTTAGCATTCTGACAAACTACAGCACCAGTTGCATTTACAATTGGTAAAGGGTTTACAGTTACGTTCTGAGTAATTGTGTTTACACATCCATTAGCATCGGTAACTATTAAGTTAATGATACCTGTATTAGCAAC
>JANYIQ010000120.1 GCA_025362575.1 Bacteroidia bacterium | reverse complement strand
ATTCTTATCAAAAACAAAATCAGCCCACTTAGAAGCTGGGTCTGTTACATAAAGGGCAGTAGTTGTAATATCACCGTATACGGTAAGCAAAGAATTATCATGTTGTCCAGAAATAGGTTTCTTTGTTCCAATTTGAGTTTTTCCATCACCGTTAACATAAAAACTATAGCCAGTTGGGTTATTTGCACTAACAGGGTTTAGTACTGAAAAAGCTTTAATGTTACTGTAAGTATTTACTTGAACGCCGTTTCCGTTAGCAATATTTTGCCAAATCGCAAGGGATGTATTAGGATCAATATTACTTGTGGCATCGTATCCTATTTTAGCGCTTCTTGCCATTGAAACTGCTTCACCCATGTAAACGATTCCTCCTCTGTTCGGTAATCCATTATTTACATTAATTAATGTATTTCTTCCGCAGAAATAATTAATCATAAGTGCGTTATTGGTTCCTCCAAAATTATCTGACCCTTCTACTTCTAAAATTCCATTGCCATCCCAAGGCGCAGAACCAATGGTTAATGCCGAATTGACTAAGCCATTATTTGCTCTCGGTTGAATCCAACCAAAGTGTTGGAAATAAATATTATTATTTGGCGCTAAACAAGTAGGAATTGCAGGTGGTGGTGGCCCCTGTTTTCCCAAAATTATTGCGCCACCCGGATTTGCAGCAGAAGGATTAAGATAAGTTAATCCAATTGTATTAGCGTTATCAAACATTATTCCTTGGGAAGCTGTTAAAGAACCTACCACCTTAGCATTATTGTTAACTGTTAAATTATTATTTGCAATTAAATCTCCAGCTTTTACTTCCAAACTTGCATCTACTTTACTTGTTATTACAACTCCACCACCAACGTATAGATTATTACTTACTCTTGCATCACCCAAAACATCTAAAGGGTATTGCGGATTATTTGTGCCTATTCCTAATGAAGTGGTTGGGCTCGTATATAAAATATTTCCGTTTGAGGTAAATGATTTGGCTGCGGCAGGAAATGCGCCCCAAGATCCGTCACCAAAAAGTATTTGAGTAGAATTACCCATTGCAAAAGGAGTAATGTTTCCACTAGCATCAACCTGAACTAAACGATTACCGCCGCCTGTCCAAGCCATATTTATGAAATTGCCATTAATTCGGTGTGATCCATTCACGTCAAGCTTGTAAGATGGAGAGGTTGTTCCTATACCAACATTATTTGTAGGGTTTATTACAATGTTGCTCGTTGAATTTATAGAAAGCACTGGCCACAATGTAACATTATTATAATTATTTTGAACGCTCATCATTTTATGGTCATTACCTGTCGCGCCTATCATTATTTGGTTAGATTGTACGCCGTATAAAAAACTTGCGTTGCTACGATCTCTGAAAATAACTTGATTAAATTGCTGTGGATTTCCAAAATCGAAAATTGTATTTCCAGAATTTAAAGTTGTACGAATTGTAAATGGTGCTGTAGGAGTGTTTGTTCCAACTCCAACATTACCAGTTGTTGGAAATGTGTTTTGCGCCATTGCAGAAGTAATTCCTACTGCCGCAATTATTAGAAGATTCTTTTTTTTCATGCGATATTTTTTAATTATTATACAAATGGTTTGAATCAGAAAGAAAGGTTTTTTATTAAAAAATAAAAGAACTAAATCAAAATGCAATCGTGTGAAAAAATAATTTACGACAGTAAACAAAAATACTTGTCAAATATAAAATTTTTTAAAAGCAAAAGAAATAATGTTAACAACTTTTCAAATTTACTAAAGAGCAGTTATGAGAATATTATTTTATTCAAAAGACACCTTGCCTTGTGGCTGCGTTTTGACAAACGGACGTAAGAGCGGATTCGTACCTAGCACCGCAGTGCGCAGTATGAATTTAACTGATTTGCAACCTTGCTATAATTTAAAATTAAAAAGGGCTTTGTTGATGTGCCAAATCATGTCAACTTACAATGTTGTTATTTTGCGCTTCATAATTTTATTAAAGAAGGTATTAAATCTGAAATAAAAAAACATGGCTGGATTTCAAATCGGTTACGGTTAAATGGAAGGAGTTTTTGGGTGAACCGAAGTCTGCTTTTCATTTAGGGATTCACGGAAAACCCGGTGGAGGAAAATCCACTTTTTGCGTCCATTTCGCGGATTATCTTGCAAAAACTTTCGGGAAAGTGATCTATATCAGTGGTGTGGAAAGTTTTTATATACATTGCTTAAATTTTTATGATTTGGTTGTCCGAAAGTTTTATTGCAATTTGTTTTTAATTTGAAAGGGATTTTAATGAAAAGTAAAATCATAATTGCTGCAATAACGGTACTAATTACTGCGTGTTCGGACGATGATATTGTCAGGTCTGATAGCCCGGCACAACAGAATGAAATTGAAGAAATAAAACCTTTTCTTATACCTGCCACTATTGATGTCAAGAAGGAATTAGTGATCGCAGCGTATTATGAAATACACCCAAAACAGGCTTGTGTCATTTTTGCTTATACCGACACAACGAGAATCCTTGCGAAAAGATTCACTTATTCGAGCGATTCATCTTTTGTTGTGAAGGAATTGGTTAGTATCAACTACAATGAGTTTAAAATAAAGAATGATCCTAAAGAAAGCTTTACTGTCAAACCTACTTCAGTTGTTTGGATGTACTTAAACGGAAATACTGCCACGTCCGCAGAGTACGAGAGAATTGACATAGCGAAATAGAGTTTATATTATTTTTCCTGAATCATCATTAGGTTTAGATATTGTTGGTTTCCTTTCTGTTTTCTTCTTGTTCTCCACCATCGAATCAAAAATTTTAAATTCCAGCCCTGTTTTTCCAAATCTGTTCTTTTCAGTGACCGCAATGCCCGGTCTGATAACAGCAACGGTAATGTCATTGTCGTGCATGATTTGCTGTGAACCACGCATCTTTCCGTCTTTTGTTGATTGGGAGATCGTGATAAATGAAGTCTGGGGATACAATTCCTTTAACTCACGTAGTTTAGGCGCATCAATTTTTAGCGTATCCAAACTATCAATAAAAATAAAATGATACTCGTTCGGGATTTCATTTTTGATTTCATCGAATGAACGTATGTCCGCAAAAAACAAGTATGGATTATCAATGCAGTTGTTCACGAGTTTATCCTGAACGGTTTTTGACAGACCTTCCTCGCCGCTGATGTAGATCACTTTTCCGAAAGTTTTAGCAAGGTAGTCTGCGAATTGAACGCAAAAAGTGGATTTGCCCCAACCCGGTTTTCCGTGAATCCCTAAATGAAAAGAATACTGTGGCTCGCCCAAAAACTCTTTCCATTTTCCTGTAAGCGGAAAAGATTTGAAATCCATTCCCCTGATTTGTCGGCTGGAAAGTATTTTAGGGTTGTTTGTGTTTAGTTCTTCCACAAACGCGTTTTCCTCCTCCAACGCGTTTACTACAACGGGTGTGTTTAGGTTTATTTCGATTGGTTCTGTGATTATTTTTTCGACAGGTTTTATTTCCTGTTTCTTTTCAGTGATCTTTTTTGATTCAAGTCCTCTAAAAATATCTACAAAGTTGATTTTCTTTTCTTCAGGTTTTGGCTTCTCGAACTGAGGAATGGTTTTAAGTTTGTTCATCACCGAATTCATTTCCCGGTTAGCCTGATCCAGTTCCTTATTTAGTTCCGTTTTTCTATTCAGACATTCATTCAATTCTTGGCGGAGGGTTTGGATTTGAATCGCATGATCCATTTCCCTGTTTAAAATCTCATCACCAAACAGGTCTTGGGTATCCACACAATTCCTGATTCTTGTTTTAGACTTACTTTTAATTGAATTTGAAAATTTTTCAATAGTATGGTTAAGTTCAGCTATTTCAGAGGTGCAGTCTTCTAAATCTTCAATAACACGTTTGCCAAACGCGTCAACACGTTGTTTTTCCGTAATAGCTTCTTTGTATTCCGTAGTTTCTGTCGGAATATTTTGCTTCACTTCTTGAACTTCGGATATTTTTATCGGCACAAATTCGGTTTTTGGTTTCTCTTGGTTTATTTGGGTTTGTTTTATTTCAGCAACACCGCGCAAGGAAGTAAATAAATCTTTTTGCTCCGATTCCTGTTTCTGTTCAGTTATGTTTGTTCCGGCAAGCTCATGCTTCTGCTTGCTTCCTTTTCTCAACTCCTCACGTTTGCGCCATGCATTCCACCGACAACTTGTGTCGCAGAATTTTTGATCGCTCCGTTTCGGCTGAAACGGCGTTTTACATTCCGGGCAGGTTTTTTTATTATTCTTGCTTTCCATATTTTTCTTTTAAAAATTATCCTTTTACTCGTTTGCTTTTGCGTTTGATAACGCGTTTAAAACACGCGTTAACGCGCGTGACGCGTGTCTTTTTTGTTTGTTTAAAAAGCGGCAGTGATTTCTGCCGCTTTCTAAACAGGGGGGATTAAAAACTATTTGTCTTCTTCCTCCTCGTCGCTTTCTTCTTCCTCGTCTTCTTCTTCATCTTCCTCAATTTGCTCACGCAATTCACCGAGGTATTCTTCAAGCTCGTCAATTTCTTCTGCCTGATCGCGCTCGTATTCTACTTCTACAAGGACTTCAAAGTCATCGTTTGTTCCGACGATCTCATTACTTAAATTTTGGTTTGCCAACTTCTCGGCAAACTCAGCCATTACTTCAGATGGCACTGCGAATTCTGCTTTTCTCATTTGTTTTGTTTTTTTTGTTTGTACTTGATTTGTTTTGGTTCTTTTCTTTTGATTCTGTTTTAATCAGGCTGCTTTTTTCAGGTTGTGGTTAAGCGTAAAAGTTACGGCCTCGCTTTCTATTTCCTCGCGTGTTTTTACTTTTCCCTGTTTGATCCAAGTTTGTAATTCCGATAAGTGGAAATACAATTTGTTCCCTTTTTTAAAATGGGGGATTTGTTTTCGCGATGTTTTTTCGTAAAGCGTGGCGATCTTCAGCTTGAGATATTCTCCTGCTTGCTTTATGTCCAGAATTTCGGGTAACTGCTCTTTTACTGCGCTGAGTTGCCCGGATAAGATTTCCTTTAGCGCATCCTTTAGGTATTCCTTGAATTCCTCTGAGGAGATGTTGGTTAAGAATTGTACACTCATGTTTGCTTACGGTCTTTTAGTTTCCGTACGCAAAGGTCAGGGTATATCTTGTGTTTTGTCCGGTACTTGAGGGTTCAGGAAGGGAAGGTGGCTTACTTGGTTTCTTTTAAACTATTGTTAATCAGTATTCCAAGTTTGGTAATGGCATTGTGTAATTCAGTAAGATTTTTCTTAGTAGTGATTCGTCCCAGTTCGGTTTTATTAAGGTTCTGGCGCAAGCTATCCTCGCTGTAGCCCGTGAGAATTGAAAAGGCATGTCCTGCTTCTTTATTTTTGAGGCTTTCTTCTCTTAAAATGATTTTACCCTCTTGAAGAAAATGAATTAAAAGAGCGGTTTGCTCCTGATTTAGTTTTGTAACATTATCATCTCTCTGCCGTTTAGCTCTGTTTTTTGTTCTCGCCAATTTTTCACCACCGGAAATTTCCCCTGAATCCGAATCGGCCTCGCTGAGTTTTATCCACTCCATTACTGTATTTACAACATCTGTATCGAGCATTTTTTGGTGCTTACGAAGCGTAATATTCAGAAAACGTAAAAAATCTTTTCGGTTATCCTTAAAACTATGTTCCAAATGAAAGGCTAAAAAAGAATCTATTTCCAAAAGATTTATTTGCCTTAATTTACAGGCGAAGAAATAATCAAAGAAATGATCTTCGCGCTCAATTTCTTCCATTGCCCACAGATCATACCATGTCTTTTGATTCTTTCCGTCTTTTTTATGATTCGCTCCCTGAACAAAACGATTGGGTTCCTGATCGAATAATTTTTCCAATGTCATCCCTTCACGGTACTCGTTCAAAATATCTTCTTCAAATAAATGTTTGCCTTTACGGTTTAAAAACATAAAAGCCATTTGTTTATACTCCTCGTATTTTTCAGGTGTTTGTATGGTGAGCATGTGTTCCCCTGCGGTAATGCTATTAAGGATAAGCTCGTAGAAGTCTTTTTTCATGGTATAAATTTCATTCTTTAAAGATACTTTTTTTATGGTTTTTTCCCCTTTTTTCCGAAGCAAAAAACCTCCCTTTAGGGAGGTTTTTTTGGCAGAGTGAGGGTTTTTCTTGTTATTGGCCTGTTAAGCCGCGCTGTGCTTAAAATTCAGCGTCGGAAGGGCTTTTACTGCCGCTTTCTTCTTGCTGTCCCTGACGTGGGCGTAAATCATTGTTGCGCTGATGCTCTTATGCCCAAGTAATTTTGATACCGTCCACAAATCCGCATCGGGGCTGTTTTCTAAAATGTTGGTGGCGAAGGTGTGTCTTCCTGTATGAAAGTGCATTCGTTTTTCATCATACCCGGCGGCCTTTGCCCATTGTTTTAGTTTGTAATAAACTTTTTTGTAAACTCTGCTATTTTCAAGGTCGGTTTCTTTCGCTCTTGGGAAAACATAGGGGCTTATTTCCTTTTTATCCATTTGCTCCTGCTTTCTTTGTTTTAAAATTTCAACGGCTCCATCGGATAAAGGTAAATATTCGATGTCTTCTGTTTTCTCTTGCTCGAAATAAATGAACCACTCTTGGTTGCCATCAATGGTTTTAATAATTACTTCCGACCAACGCAGGGGATTTACATCACTCCATCTTAGCCCGGTAAAACAAGAAAATAAATAAGCTTGTTTGTATTGGGGTTCTATTTTATAAGATGTTTCCATTAGGTGTTGCAATTCATCAAATGTCCATGCGTTCCTGTAAACGGGTTTTAATTTTAATCTTTCATGGCGCGGTATCTTTCTAAAAGGATTGACATAAATGATTCCCTTTCGCACCGCTTCTTCAAGAGCTGTGAATAAATTTTTGTTGTAATCCATCGTACTGTTGTTGCTCACCTTGCCTAAAAGATAATTGCTCCAGTCTTTGAGCCAGTCGGGTGTGATGGTTTGAAAAGTCAATGCTTTTCCATCTACATATCTCACCAAATGCTTATAGGTCTTGAGATTGTTTTTGTAGTTCTGTTTCTTGTTGGTCATATAGGCATGAAACCACGAAACAAAGTCCGCTTTGCGCCTTGATTTATCTACAAGGCCGTTGTCCTGAACGATCAGTTCATTCTCGCGCTTAGATCGTATCTCATTTGCCAACCGCTTTTTTTCTTTGTCATCAGGGCTTGGTCTTTTTTTGTTAATGTGAATTTTTAAAAACTCACACCATCTTTTTTTGTTGTGGTAAATATCCAAGTAGTAGGATACTTGCCCGCTTTTCATTTTCTTTTCTCTTAATTGCACTCCCATGTTTTCCGTTTTTTAAAGGGTTAATAATTCCCCTTTCAGAATGCAATGGTAGCATTCCAAAAGGGCTTCATTTCGGTTCTTGAACCTTCGTGAACCTTTGAGAAAATGCCGGGTAACAATTGGGTAACAAAAAGTAACAAATTGGCTCGAAAGGAGCCTAATTCGACCTAAGCCCTTCCTTGCGTAACTCTCTGATAGTTTGGATAGTTTTAGATTTGTTTATCTTTGATTCAGTTATTTGAAGTCACAATTTATGACTTCAAAAGACAGAAGTCATTTTGCAGTATTTGGATGAATTACTGGAAAAGAATAAAAGCAACGAGCCACGGATAAAGATCGGATATAAAACTCCCAAGAAGTGATCGAAGCTTTGATCAGTAAATTCCTGAGAGATCTTTTCTTAATTTGTGTTGTTGAGAAAGAAGAATGGTTGCCGTAGCTTTGCAGATGCCAGCCGTAGTTTTTGCCGTCAATTTTTTGGATCCAGGCAGTAGGTGCCAGTTTTTCGTCGCTTATTTTTTCCATCACTTTTTGCAGAGAATCTTTTGAAGCCGCATCCTCCGTTGAGATCCGGTAACCAATGCAAATGTTTTTTTTATTAAAAGAATACATGTAACTGATCGGATGCTTTTTGTCGGTATAAAATATGTCTGTGAAAAGCGAATCTGTGCTGGTATCCGTAAGTTTATTACCTGCTTTGGCATTCATGCTTTTTATCTCTTCCTGCGTTCTACCAATAAAAGTTTGAGAGCGCAGCGATACGGAAATACACAAAGTAAAAAAGAGGATGGTTTTTCTCATACTTAAATTTAAGGAATTCAAAAGGGATTTCAAAATAAAATTTAGTCGTCGGCATCTAAAATAAATTTCCTATCTTTAATTGATGAAATACCTTTCGCTGATCCTTATTTATATATTTTTTATCCCGGGTATTTCGATCGCTCAAAAACAAAATGTAGATTCATTATTCTCGGTTCTTCAAACAGCCAAAGAAGATACCAATAAGGTCATTCTTTTAAATAAGCTTGGCATTATTTTACGGAACACCGGAAACTCTTCCAAAATAGAAGCTTGTTTAGTTAAGTCTCAAAAATTAGCCATTGAACTCAACTACAAAAAAGGTGAAGCCGATGCCCTATGTGAGTTAGGCTTGTTTCATGAACTTCAGGGCAATTATTTCGAGGCTTTGAATCATCAATATAAATCTCTAAAAATTCGTGAAGAGATCGGTGACAAAAGCGGCATCTCCTACTCCATCCATTACATTGGTGATATATATTTCAGTCAGAGTGAACTTTCTGACAAGCCCACTTCAAAAGCAGACTACAATAAAAAAGCTCAGGATCAATATTTCAAATCCTTAAAAATTGCTGAAGACATAAACGATGTACGAAGTATTGCCAACAGTTATAATTGCTTAGGAAATAGTTACCGCGAAGGGAAGAATTTTGAGCGATCGCTTAGCTATTATTTAAAAGCAATACAAAACCGTGCAGCAGTTGGCGATAGCATGTACATATCACAAACTTGCACCAATATTGGTAAATTATACTTGCAAGCCAAGGAATACGAAACAGCATTGGTTTATTTATTCAGAGGACTTAAATTGGCCGAAGAAAGTGGTTTTAAACGCACCACTGTAAAAACATTGGGCACAATTGGTAATATTTACTTGAAGAAGAAAGAATATGATAAAGCCCTTGACTATTGCAGCAAAAGTTTAGCACTTAGTAAAGAGATCGGATTTTTGGAATACATTGCCAAGGCTAATCTTTCTTTAAGTGAGATCTACGCCGCACCGGGCTTTGCAAAGCATAACGGCGATGTAGCTTTGAATTATTATAAAGATTTTGTTCAGGAGCGCGACAGCATAAATACCAAAAAAGCAAACCAAATAGAACTTCAATTTGATTTTGAGAAAAAAGAAGCCCTTGCAAAAGCCGAGCAGGATAAAATAATTGCGATTGCCGAAGAAGAACAGCAAAAACAAAAAATAAAGACCTACGCTGTTACCACCGGGTTGATATTGGTTATGGCACTTGCGCTTTTCATTTTAAGAGGTTACCGCCAAAAACAAAAAGCTAATTTAGAACTCTCACAAAAAAACGAGGTGATCGCCGAACAAAAGAAAGTAGTAGAAGAAAAACAGAAAGAGATCATTGACAGTATAACTTATGCCCGAAGAATCCAAAGAGCACTGATCACCAACGAAAAATACATTGATAAAAGCCTCCAAAGGCTTGCAAAAAAGGAGCAGTAGCCCACATACCTTATTGTACGGGCATTCTGCCCCGAATGGGGTCTTAATTAAATTTGCTATCTTTAATTAATGAAAAGGGCAATAGGTCTTTGTATTATTTTCTTCTCCATAATGGGGAGTTGCGATTCGCAAACCCAAATTATTGACTCGCTGTACAAACTTTACAATAAAGAATCTGATAAGATCCAAAAAGCCCATTTGTGTAATAAGATCATGTACCAATACACTGAGCAAATGGATTCGGCACTTATTGCATATAATAATTTCATAAGCGACTTTAAAAAAGAAAACAATATATTTGGTTTGGGCGCGGCTAATCAAGGCATGGGTTATGTAGCTCTTGAGCGTTCTAAATACACCGAATCAAAAAAATACTATTCAACAGCCATTAATTTATTTGAACAAATTAAAAACGATACCATGATCGGCAGTTGTTACTCGCGCATGGGATTTGATGATTACTCTTTAGGTGATTATGAAAAGTCGATCACGAATTATTTGAGGTCCATCGAACTCTTTGAAAAGCATCATGCCATTGCTAAACTGGCCTGGTCCTATAATTTAATGGGCTTATCGCTTTATTCAAAACCAAACCCTAATTACGATAAAGCTTTATACTATTACTTTAAAGCTTTAGAAATCCATAATTCATTGAATCTCCGAAAAAACAATGGCTACATTTTGCTTCGGATCGGTTCAACGTACCGCAAACTAAAAGATTACGAAAAAGCACACGATTATCTGATCGACGCTTTAAAACTTAGCGACAGTTTAAAGAACATTGGAGTTGAAATGTGGAGTCTTGAGGGATTAACCCAACTTTACAAAGACAAAAAAGAATATCCCAATGCATTGCTATACTCTCAAAAAACATTGCAAATAGCCTTAAGGGGTGGTTTCGATAATCCGGGCATTGTAATTGCCTATAGAAACCTTGCTGAGATGAATCATTTACTTGGCAATCATGAAAAAGCTGTTCTTAGCATCGATTCTTCCATATACTACAGTCTGGCAAACAATATTTACCAAACGCTTCCCGAAATTTATTTATTGAAGTCGAACATCTATGAATCACAAAAGAACATTGATGGTTCGTTCAGATATTATAAATTGTATGTGAAAACAAAGGATTCGCTTTTCAATGCTCAAAATAACAAAAACATAAATGATCTGGAGGCAGCGTTTAACAACAAAGAAAAAGAAAAAGAGATCCTATATCTTAACGATCAAAAAGCGGCTGATAAAAAAATAAAACAAACTCTTACCATAGCTTTCATTTTGTCATTAGTATTGATCCTTGTTTCCATTTATGCGTTGATAAAAATAAACAGTTCCAAAAAATTACTCAAAACCAAGAACAAGGAGATCGAGCTTCAGAAAAGCATTGTGGAAGAAAAACAAAAAGCTATCATAGACAGTATTAAATATGCTAAGCGTATTCAAACGGCTGTAATGACCAATGAAACCTATATTCATAAGAATATTGAACGCCTTACAAAAAAGGATTGATCTCTTATTGGAATTCGCCATTGGCCGAATGAGGCCAAAACACCTTACTTATAAGCTTAACCTGAATTGCAAAATATTTTTTATACATTTAGAGTCTATGCTTAGGTCTCGATCACTTTTATTTCTATTTATCTGCACCTCCATTCACTTCTCCTCGTATGGCCAAAGCAAAACCCTTGATTCTTTGCAGGCCCTATTAAAGAACTCAGGCAAAGTAGACACTTCCTACATTAATGCCCTTAATGCACTTACTCTTTATTATGGGAATTCGGAAGCGGAGAACAAATTTTCTCTGGCCCTCGCGAATTACGAAAGAACACTTAAGTCAGCTTCAAAAATTCAATTTAACAGAGGTATCGCAAAGGCCAATTTTTTAATTGGAATGCTGTACGAGGGTTTGAACAAAAAGGATACTGCACTCTTCTATTATTTTAAAGCTGTTTCAGCTTACGAAAAAGATAAGAATGAAGCAGCCATTGCCGGACTTAATACAAGGATCGCCCGCACTTATTTCTATCTGGGAAACCCTCTGGAAAGCAATAAATATGTGAACCTGCTCATTACTTATTATCGCAAAGCGAATAAACGCGCTGAGCTTGGTCAGGCCTACATGTTCAAAGCGGTGGTTTTGCAGAATGTTCATGATTCCATTAAGGAAGTAAACACTTATTTTAAAAATGCGATCATCATTACCGAAGAGCTGAAACCTGAATCGCTGGGTTATATGTATAATAATTACGGAGAATATCTTTCAGATAAAATGAGTGCTCAGGAAGATGCTTTGAATTACTTTAATAAAGCAAAAGCGATAGCCTTTAAAACCGCCGACAGCGCTACGATCGCTTATGCTGATTTTTGCATTGGTAAGGTTTACTTTAAAACAAAGAAATATGCCGAAGCAAAACAATCCATGTTAAAAGCAGTTGATTTCTGGGAGCCCCATAAAAAAGTAGAAGATCTATTGTATGCTTTTCAGAAATTATCAGACATCACTTATGAGGCCGGCGATTTTAAATCCTGTGTGTATTACATTCGAAAAGAGAAAATGCTGAAGGATAGTTTAAATGCCCTTACCAATTCACAAAACCTGAATGAGCTCCAAACCAAATATGATGT
Organism: Bacteroidia bacterium; assembly: GCA_025362575.1. Lineage (GTDB taxonomy): Bacteria > Bacteroidota > Bacteroidia > B-17B0 > Aurantibacillaceae > JAHEYG01. The sequence goes on along the minus strand of JANYIQ010000120.1, from coordinate 12,640 downwards.
TGCCAAAAAAGACAAAGAGCTTTCAGTGCTAAAGGAAAAAGCGATCATTGAAACACTTGAAATCATTGAAACACTTGAAAAAGAAAAACAGGAGAACAGAAGTCTGATCTTAATGATCGGAATTGCGGTATCTGTTCTATTCGGAGCTTTTGCCTTGTTCGCTTACCTGAACATTCAGAAAGCAAATAAGTTACTTGCTGAAGAAAAAATGCTGGTGATCAGGCAAAAAAACATTCTGGAAGCAAAGAATAAGGAAATAACCGACTCGATAGAATACGCCAAGCGAATACAAACCGCTTTAATGACGAACGAGACCTACATTGATAAAAATCTGGAGCGATTAACAAAGGGGAATGAAAAAGGCTGAAGTAAGAACTTCAGCCTTGATAAACTAAGATTTTAACGGAATTATTTTACAATGCTAACATGAGTTGCATTTAAACCTTTTTGGCTTTCTGCAACTTCAAATTCAACCTTGTCGTTTTCTCTGATTTTTTCTTTCAAATCGTTAGCGTGAACAAAAATGTCTTTTCCTGTTTCATCATCTTTAATAAATCCAAAGCCTTTAGCTTCGTTAAAAAATTTTACTGTACCTGTTTTCATAACTATAATTTTATTTAAACAAATATAACTAAAACTTTCATGTATGCATAATTTCAAAAATTGTCCTAAAAAGGCTCAATATGGCCTTTTTGACTGAGAAAATAAATCTCTCTTATGGATGGAGAAGCGCTGATCTGCTGTAGGACAAAAGATGTTGAATTCATTTTACTTAGCTCTTAAAATTCCTTAGAAATTCGGCAAAAGCCTGCAAACTAAGGCTTTTCATCGAAATTAAAGTCCCAAAATTACATTTTTGGATCCCTAAATAACCTCATTTTCAACCAAAAAGCTCAAAAATTTGCATAATTAGCTTTCAGTAATTACATTTGCGTCCCCAATATGGGAGCTTAGCTCTCTCGACGCGTCGGGAGGTTTAGAGCATCCCGAGCTAAAGTCGGGAGGGTTATTGGTCCGAACGAAATTGAAATATTGAAAAAAGAAATTAACCTTAACAATAGTAAAGGTAAATAGCGGGGGGTTAGCTCAGCTGGTTCAGAGCACCTGCCTTACAAGCAGGGGGTCACTGGTTCGAACCCAGTACTCCCCACACTAACAAAAACAAGCCTTTCAGGAAACTGAGAGGCTTTTTTGTTTTAGGCTGGTGTAAACATGGTGTAAACATTTTCGTAGCTATTAGCTGGATTACTTTCCAAGAGTTGTAATAAATACGAATGAAAGGTCCTCATTTTTTAGTAATACAAGCAGTGTCATAATGAAATTGAGTTTGCTTTACATCAAAAAAATTATATCTTTACTATAAGTTACAGAAACATTCAAAAGTTTTTAATTAATAACCTTTAAAAAATATGAAAAATTCCTATTCATTATTATGCGCACTTATGCTAGCACTTAGCAGTGTCGCACAGATCAAAGTTTTTCCGGGTGGAACTACAGTTATAGGGGATCTTAATTTAACAGGTACTGCTTCAAAGTTCACTGTAATTGGGAATTCGACTTTTCTTCAAAGTAATTCTCCATTTGTATCAGCTCCATTTATTCGGGGCAACAACGGATATTCAAATGCAAGCAATCCCGATTATACTTGGTGGGGAAATGATGTAACAGGGATTTTTCATCCTTCAGCAAACACTATAGGTTTTGCGATAAATGGTGCTGAAAAATTTCGAATTTTCACAAATGGAAATTTGTATTCTAGTCTCTACAACACACCTGGTCCTTTTGCGGATGGAATTATTAATCTTAAAAATAACATTAGTTTAGGGTCAAGGGCTATAAGTATTCAAGCTCAAACAAACGGTTTCTATCAGCAAGCAGTGAACGTGGATTTGGACAGACCCTTAAGCGTTGGCTACAGATGCATAGTTCCAGGCCAAACACTAGGTTGGTATGTTACAGGTATTGGCTGGATGTTTTCAGCAGGAAGTTACATCAGTAGCGATCAGTCAATAAAAACGAATGTTGGTACAATTACTAATGCCTTACAAACAATAAATAATTTGAGAGGCGTGAAATATAACCTATTGGGAGAAATTTCGAATCCGGGATTATATGGCGGTGTAGTTAGCCAATATTATGGTTTTATTGCTCAAGAAACCCAAACTGCAATTCCCGGAAATGGTGTAGTAAAAGCAGGTGAAGACGGAAATTTAAGATACATAAGTTATACCAGCATTGTCCCTTTTTTAGTTGAAGCAATGAAACAGCAACAAAAACAACTTGATTCTTTAAAACAACAGGTGAGTGATTGCTGTAAGAGTAACAATGGTAATCATGGTGGGCATGGAAACCGTATTATAAATACCGAAGAGAATAATGAAAGTAATAATTCAACTGTTTCTTACTTACTCCAAAACACCCCAAATCCTTTTAATACTGAAACAACAATTACATTTTATATCACTGAAAAAGACGCAAATTCTAATTTGTTGGTTTTTGATATGACAGGCAAGTTACTAAAAACAATCAAGTTAAATGGTTCAGGTAAGGGATCAGTTATTATTAATGGTAACGACTTTAAACCCGGCATGTATTATTACAGTCTTATAGTAAATAATAAAGAGATTGATACTAAAAAAATGATATTAACCGAGAGATAATAATATTTCGACTATGAGTAAGTTTAACACATTAAAATTATATTCTGTTATCATTCTGTTTGTCTGTTTTTGTAATGCAACATACAGTCAAACGCCAACTTTTTTAGATAGTAGTTATACAATCGTATTTGAAGATGAATTTACGGGAACAACTTTAGACCAAAATAAGTGGCTCCGACGTTTTGGTTGGGGTCCCGGGTATAGCGATACCAATATTGTACTCATAAATCAATCACCTTGTGGAGTTCCGCCAAATACTTACGGAAATATTGCTTACCGCGAATACAATTATAATGATACTAATGTCTTAAAGATAAATGGAGGCACCGCTAAAATACTCGTCAAAAAACAAAATGTAATTGGTGAAACCTGGAATTTTGAATCGTGCCCTTCCCCAAACTGTTTATTTTATACCAACAATAATTGTAACAGTGGGCTTTGTTTTTATACTCTTCCTATGCCATACAAATATGTTACTACTATGCTTAATTCTCGACAAAAATTTAAATATGGCTATTTTGAGATTAAGTTTAGATTGCCCCCATTCCCAACAACCCCGTCTACTTTTAATGGAATGGGTCCAAATTTTTGGTTGTTTGGCGCTGACCCTAGTTCAAATAATAATTGGAGTGAGATTGATATTTTTGAAATTCATTCAGCAGATAATCAATTGACTGATAATATTATTTATCAGTCGAGTTTATCTGCGAATTTTGGGCAACCTTATTCCCAAGGAACACCCATAGGAAATTTTACAGATAATGTTTGGCATACTGCTGGGGCTCTGTGGACAAATAATACCATTGAATTCTACTTCGATGGATTAAAAATAAATCAGTTAAACAACCCGAATATAAAAGTAGATAGCCTTGTTCCTATGCCCATGATAGTTGATATTAATACAACTTTTACTGGGGCGGGCTATAACTGGTGCGATACAATTGGTTCAAAAACTTCATTGCCGTATACTTATGAAATTGATTATGTTCGAGTATGGCAGCAGCAAGAAGCTTGTGATACTACTAAAATTTATTGCAGTAATTTAAATCCATCTACTTACAAGAGTAAAATTTATAATTCTGTTAGCGTTGGCGGTTCGGGCTGTAACGATCCAATTTCCAGCACAAATAATATGGCAATTTTAGGAAGCGCTTTTGTTGAAGTGAAAGAAGGATTTAGTATTGATGCTAATAGTAAGGTCTTATTAAACGTTCAACCCTGCATAGGTTCCTCCGTTGGACTAAAAGTACTTCCTGGTAGTGATATTATTCCACCACCAGCTTCATTTAAAAAGCATTATCAATGATTAGAAACATATTGGTCATACTTTTTATTTGCTTCTTTTTTATCTCTAAATGTCAAACGTTTAGAAATAATTTTATTGGAGCATACTACAGTAAGGCCCTTCACTATAATACAAACATCCCTTCAATTATTGTGAGCTATCAGAAGATTTATGTTTTTAGAGATAATACGGATAGTTCGAAAATCTTTGTTGCTGATAGTGGTGCAAATCCTCCACCAAGTCATAACGTAAACCTGTACTTAGATAGCACTTTCAAAGATACAGTTTGGTGTTCTAACGGATCTTGCTACTATGGGAGGTTTCATTATCTTGATAGTATTTCTTATCATAAAGTTGAATATGGTGTTCCAGGGGTTTGGACTGATTTTTATGGTAAAAAGGTTTCGCTTTCTGGAATAAATGAGATGGAATTATTCAATAATTCTGTACTTACTTATCCGAACCCATGTAATAACGATTTATTTATAAAAAATCCATTTGGCATTGAAATAACTAATGCAAGGATATTTAGTATTGCCGGTAAAGAAATCTGTTTAAGTCTAACAAACAAAGAAAAAATTAATGTTACTACGTTGCCTGAAGGAATGTATTTTTTGCAACTTAACGTAAGCGAGGCAATTTTAACTAGGAAAATTATTGTTAAGCACTGATGCGAATAATTATTTTAATACTTTCTTTTTGCATTTCATTCTCTTATGCACAAACAGTCAATTTACAATGGGCAAAACAAACTGGTGGTAGTTCAGCAGACAGAGCCCAATCTGTATGCTTAGATGCTTCAGGTAATTTATATACAACCGGCTGTTTTCAAGGTACAGTTGATTTTGACCCAGGTCCTAGTGTTTTCAATTTGGCTTCGTCTGGTTTCGAAGACATTTTCATTAGTAAATTAGATGCTTCAGGTAATTTTTTATGGGCAAAAAAAATGGGAGGCAGTCAGAGTGATGGAGGTCAGTTAATTTATGTTGATTCTCCAGGAAATATTTATACAGTTGGTTCATTTACTGGTACAGCTGACTTTGATCCAGGCATAGGCACATACACTCTTTTCGCATCAGGGGTTTATAATATTTTCATCTCAAAACTAGACCCCTCTGGTAATTTTTTATGGGCAAAAAAAATTGATGGTAATTCTTTCTCAGTAATAAATTCCTTAGTTACTGATGCCTCTGGGAACATTTACACAACCGGGTATTTCGAAAACACAACAGACTTTGATCCTGGTATTGGAACTACTAATTTAACTTCAGCAGGAAACTTCGATATATATGTATCCAAACTAGATGCTTCGGGTAATTTTATTTGGGCACAACAAGTTGGAGGCATATTAAGAGATGAGGCTACCTCTATAGCAATAGACATCTCTTCAAATATTTATATTACGGGTAGCTTCAGAGGCACCGTGGATTTTGACCCTGGAATTGGAACATATACCTTATCTTCTCCTAGCGGAGCAAGCGTCTTCATTTTGAATCTGGACGCTTCAGGTAATTTTATTTGGGCTAAACAACCTGGAGCAAACCTTGCTCATTATATAACTTTAGATAATTTTGGAAACTTATACTTGACTGGTAACTTTATGGGTACTGTTGATTTCGATCCCGGAATTTCAACCTATACACTAAACTCAATAGGTGTAAGTGATCTGTTTGTTTCAAAATTGGACCCATTTGGAAATTTTGTATGGACCAAACAAATGGGTGGAACTGCATCCTACAACGACGGAACGTCTATAGCAATTGATGCTAATGGAAATGTTTATCTCACAGGTTTTTTTCTAGGAGCTATTGATGCTGATCCAGGGTCATCAATATACACTTTAACACCATTTGGTGGTTACGATTGTCTAATATCAAAATTGGATTCTTTTGGTAATTTTGTTTGGGCTAAACAAGTAGGCGGGCCTCTTGATGATGTTGACTGGTCGGTAGCATTGAATAATTCCGGAGATATTTATTCATGTGGATATTTTAAGGGGGTGTGTGACTTTGATCCAGGCCTGGGAGTTTACAATCTAACATCAGCTGGCAATACGGATATTTTTATTTACAAAATGATTCAAGGGCCCTTAAGCATTGATGAGAACATTAAAGAACCAGATTTTAATTTATTTCCAAATCCTACTAACAGCAAAATAAATTTAGAGTTTAGCACAGAAGTTAGTTTAAGAAATATTAAAATTGTGAATGTTTTGGGACAGATTCTTTTTCAAAACATCAATTTTATTGGGAATAAATTCGTGTTTGATCTTTCTGATTATTCAAATGGAATTTATTATTTAGAAGTACAGGGTTCTACAACAACTTCTAAATTTAAACTGATTAAATACTAATGTGTTTGGTTAAGTGTTAGGCTGACTGAATTCTTAACCAAGTCTTATTGATTTCCAAAATTTCACTATTAGAAATTGATTAAAGAATGATTGGATTTTGACTCAAAAATGACCGAAGAATAATTAAGAATTTATTGAACAATTATAGTCTCATTTTCATTCATAATACAATCAAACACTGGTAAAAACATTGGCAAACACTCGCTAAACACTAATAGATTTAACAGAGCTCTTAAATCCATCTATAGTTTTTTGCCTTGATCTGTATAAAGAGTTGATTGCTTCAGGTATTTCAAAACTATCTCCCTCACCGAGAAACCATCTTTTTATAGTAGACCTACTCTTACCACTTAGTTTAGCAATTCGGCTTATATCGCCAAACTTCAAATTATCCTTAATCCTTTTTCTTGCAGCAAGGGAAATTTCTAAATTCATCTTATCAATTTACTGTTTGGTTTTTACGCTCGGCCTTCAATTTCAAATTTCTGCAAGAATTAGAGCAAAATCTTGAATTGATTTTTCGGCCTTTATATTCAGTACTGCAAAACTCACAATACTTCAAATAAGTAATGTGCCCGTTTTCGTCCCTACGTATTTTTAACGTTTGCATAATTATTTGTTATTGGTTGCTTATTGATTGTTTTTTGATTGCTTTTCGTAAGCTTTTTGTAAGTCTTTAGTTAACCTTAAGGTATTGTATTAAAGTGTTTGACTAAACATTCATTAAGAAACTTCAAAACTTCCCCATCGGTATACTTCTTTTCAAGTAAATTTCCTGCATATTTTAAAAGCTGTGCCAAATTTGCAAATTTAACTTTATCAGTATTTAAGTAATCTTCCTTCGTCCGAAATTGGCTTGATTTAGGCATTAAAGGTGTTAAGTCTTTTTTCGCATTGATCATCTTATAGAATTTATCTAAGAAGGCTTTTATTCCATTCTCAATAAAAAAGCGATTATAAAATGCTTCTGTTAAATTTGGGTTTATTTCATAGTAAGTTGGATATAGTTTAAAAATTTCAATAGAACTGGCTAAATTCATAAATGCACCATTCTTTATGTAAAGTCTTATATAATGAGATTTGAATAACCACCTCTTATTGTAAAACATTTGTACTTTGGTTTCCAAAAGCTGAAATTTATTTTTTGGTTCTTCTGATCCTTTTGCTTTACTATATCCATACATTTCGTCTATTCTTTGACTGAAATTCTCTGGATGATTCTTATCCAAAAGAAATATCCACATATATGTGCAGTTTGTTTTGTCCCAATCTATCATAGTTTTTTTCTCCTAACTTTTTAGTTAACCTTGTACTTTAATGAACTTTGAACTTTTATAAACTTTGTACTCATGCTAACTTTTTTTTTAAATTATATTTTTAGAACTTAGTAAACATTAAAACGTCAAAAAAAATTAAGGGGGTTCTTCTCCTGCTCTTTCGAATGCCTATTTCGAAAAAGTTCTAAAAAATTGAGGCGTACATTCTCAACTTTATATTTTGAATGCTACCTTTTAACTGTCTTCCTTTTCTATTTCAGCTTTACTTTTCTTCTTTCCTTCCATAAGCCAATTTTTTAATTCGGATTTCCGGAAATATAATTTCTTACCTTTCTTTATAAAAGGTATCTCACGTTTTGAAGTAAAGCTGTAAAGGGTTTGCTGGGCTAAATTTAGAAAGGTACAAGCCTCTTTAATTGAAAATATCGTATCTTGATCCTGCGGATTAGATGAACTTTCACGCTCAAATAGTACCTTTCGAATAGATAATAAAATGATGTTTTCTAATTCGTCTTTTGATGTAACAATAACTTGATTCATTGTGCTGATTTGTTTTATCAACACAAAGAAATACAAGAAAAAGGAAGTTCAAATAAAAGTTGGAGTGAACTTGGAGTAAATTTATTTATGGTTTTCCTCTAAATATTCCTTAAACGAGGCTTTAAGGCGTTCGAAAATTTCGCAAGAATCGAACTCAGCGTTTTGATAATTCTTGCTTTTAGAAAAATTGGATTGCCATCCTTTGCCTAATCCGACATTAAATTCATAGCTTAAAGATTCAACAATTTTGGTAATATCCCCAAAGCCATTGTTTATTAATCCAGCTTTGTGCATAGCATAGATTATTTTTACAAAATCATTTTTATTATTTCCGTTTGTCCAATTAATTTTAGGCTTCTTAGTATTCAGGTCGCTTTGAACCGCTACACCTTCTCTCAAATCATCTTCTTCATCTCTAAGGAGAGAATTAAACTCTCGAAATCCCTTTATTGTTGAAAGTACTTCAAGCATATATATTTTTTCAGATTCCGAAAGACTTTCTGTTGATTTATTCAGAGCCTCGTTCAAAGTAACACGTTTATCTTCCTTAATATAATTTTCGATTTCGTGCATTTTGCTCTGGAAATTAAACCCTTTTATTTCACTAATATACTGATGGCTTACATCATCTAACTCTGCAAAGGATTTATTAATTACATGCCTTAAATCCCCTGCAAATTGTTTTTTAGCAAAAAACTCGTTAGCGTATTTTGAATAAACTAGCTTTTGATTTTGAATGAATGTTGTTTCTAAATCTTTCATATTATAATAAATTTACTGCTGTTGTTAATTCTGCATTTTCAAAACCATCTAAATACACTTGTGTTATTTCTTCGGTTTCGTGTCCTAACAAATCTTTTATTTTTGAAGTTGAAATTCCTTCACGTTTAAGTATTGTTGCTGCACTATGTCGTGCAACATAAGTTGTAAGGGTTTCCGGAATTTTAGCCATTTCAGCAATAGTCTTTAAATTCTTATTCACTCTCTGTAATACTTTATGTAAACGATTAGCTTTTTGCTGTGCCGTTTTGTGAGCTGTCTCCGAATAGATAGGGAAAATATATTTATCGGTTTGAACAGATAAATAGTAGTTCGCGATCTCTTTTGCCTTTGGGTGTAAAGGGGTGTTATAAAGTTTATGCGTTTTAGTTCGGGTATACTGTAACTGATCCTTAGAAATATTGCTCTTTGTCAGGTTTGCTATGTCAACAAAATTCGTTCCCATTGTATAATAGCTAAATAGGAATATATTTTTAGCGTGCCAAATAGCTGTTTCTTTTGGAAGCTTCAATTTTTCAATGGCAGTTATTTGCTTTCTGTTTAAAGCACGTTTTTGTGTAACTGTATTTAGTTTACCAATTTTGTAAATTCTGAATGGATAAACATTTAAATCTATTATATCTTCTTTAATAGCCCTGTTAAATAGTGCTCGTAACGTTCGCATATAAGTTGAAATGCTACTATCCATCCAACCTTTTTGCCTCCATGAATTTTCCAATTTATTAAGAAAGGAATAATCGATTTCAAAAAAGGCTAAATCCTTGTTTGGAGAATAAGTACTTAGTACATTCCTACAAGTTTGGTAAATGTCTGCATTGCCGATCCTATTATTTTTCTTAAGGCCTGCAATTACTTCATCAAAATATCCAAATACAGAAGTAGCGGATTTTTTCCGCTTCACTTTTTTTACAACAGTTTCGGCTGTATAATTATTGGTTTGCATTTCTAAGGCTAACACCTGTTTAGAAAGACTTGCCATTTTCATGCTTATAATAGCTTCCAGTTCCTTTCGCAAAGGGTGTTTCTTCGATGGCTTATCTCCTGCAAAATCCCATTCTTCTTTTTTAGCCGAATAGCCGATACTTATTTTTCGTACCTTCCTATCCTTTATAATTTGTAAGATGATTGGATGTTGGCCATTCTTAAGCGTTTTGTGAATGTATAAAGTTGCCTTTACTGATGCGGAATTCTTCATCTTTAAAATCTTGGTGTAAACATGGTGTAAACAAATATAGCAAAAAACGATAAAAATGGACAAGTATCGGTAAATTCTTTAAAATTATCACATTGATTAGCAAGTATATAAAGGATTAGGTAAATATCAATAACAAGCAGGGGGTCACTGGTTCGAACCCAGTACTCCCCACCATATAGGGCTGATCATTTAAATTATGGTCAGCCTTATTTTTTTTACCGATGTGTTGCCCGGCAAATCGAGAAATCAGCGAAAGTAATTTGCTTTCTTTTGTCGTTCGAACTTCATTATCCTGAAACTGGTAATATTCCTTGCATATCGAACCAACAATATTTTGCTTTCCATCCAATGCGGCCTCAAAGTAAAGCCTGTCAAGGCTTTTAAGGCGGTTTAATCCGATTTTAAGGTGGTGTTTGAACTCAGCCTCCATTGTATTGGTCGAAAGGTGTTGTCTTTCTAATTTCGCAATTATCGGCTCGTACCTTACTTTTATTTCTTTGTAATCTTCGGGAGTAATTTTGCTATCCAACATCATTTGTTGGGCATTACTTATTCGATCCTTATTTACTTGGATTTCTGCCTGAATTTCCTTCTGATTTTGTCCTTTGTTTTCGTTGCCTGATTTGAAAAACTCTTTGGTGATTTGTTGGTATAATTCATCAACTTCCATATCAAAAACAATTTTCCTTAAATAATCCCCATAAGCATCATTAACCTGATTAGCTTTTACTCTTTCTGGACAACCTTTCGTGCAGTGATAATAAAAATGCCTTATGCCACTTCCCCCTCTTGAAGCGCTTCCTGTCAATTTTTTATTGCAACGTGGACAAGTAAAATATCCTCTAAGAGGAAGTTCTTCTTTGGCAGAAATTTTAAAAGCAAATTTGCGTCTTCTTCCATTTATTACATCTTGCACATCATTAAATAATTCTTCTGAAACCAGTGGTTCGTGTATCCCTTTTACTACCATTGCTTCTTCGTCCTTATATGCAGGGATTTGAATCTTACCACAATAAACAGGATTGCGTATTAAATATAGAAAATTATTCTTGCTACATTTTATTCCCTTGTCATTGATTGCTTTTCTTACATCATCACTATTACAATTATCCTTTAATAATTCTTCAAACGCCCATTTAATAATTTGCGCTTCTTCATTTGGAATAATTACTTTTTTACTGCCCTCAGCAAACAAATTCTTATACCCTTTTGGTGCAGGCCCCATCCATCTTCCATCACGCTTGGCTCTTCTCATTCCTGCAAAAACATTTAATGCTCTTCTGTCATTTTCAACTTCAGGAGCAGCCAAATAAAATGCAAGCATGATTTTATTTTCCGGAATATCTAGATCCAAAGGTTGTTCGATGGCTTGTGGTTCAACCCCTAATTTATTAAGCGTGTTAATCATTCCATAAGCATCTCCTGTATTTCTTGAAAATCTATCCCACTTCAAAAACAAGAGTAGATCTGCTTTAACCTTGTGTTTTCTAATTGCAATAAGCAATTTTGTAAATTCAGGTCTATTAAACGTTTTAGCTGAGTGGTCTTCCTTATATAATTCAACCACTTCAATGTTTTGCAGTTCGCAATACTTTCTTAATCGTTCTTCCTGATGTTGCAAGCTATATCCTTTGTCGGCCTGCTCGTCCGTTGAAACCCTGATGTATAAAATAGCTTTTCTCATATTAAAATTTTAAGCGGCGTTTTTTAGTTCAGATTCTTTTGAATCAGATTTATTTAAATGAATTACGATGTCTTTTTGTTTTTCAAGTTCAAAATCAACTTCTTTTTGAATTTGCTTTTGAAATGTTTGGTATGCGATCTTTGATATATTCATTAAAAAATCTCTTATCATTAAAATTTGTTCTTCCGTATATTTTTTTCCTTTTCTTTCTAAAATCTCCCTGCATTTTGCTATTGGAAATTTTTCCTTTACTTTTTCTATTATGTGTTTAGGTTCTTTCTCACCAATTAATCTTTCTTTCATTTTTCATTTCATATCTAAGTTAAACAATTTGTTTTACACGTCAAAGTCCCCCCAATGTTGCCACAGTTGGGCTTCACGGGGCCTTCTTTTTTAAATTACCTCCTGATCTGTAGATTTCCGGGAATAGCTCTGCAAATGATTTCTTCTGAATATTCTCTCTGATCAGCCCTAAGAAAATAAGATATTTGGCAATGCTGTTTTTTGCAAGACTGAACTTTATTCCATCCTTATCTTCCTCCAAAGCTTTGGATAAGTTATCGAGCTGATCGAACAACTGAAATAAATCATCCAAATAGGGAAAATCAATTGGCATTTGTTTCATTTGCTCTGTCAAAATGGTTTCCACCATTGCCAAATGAAGGCATTGAATAGTATTGTGGTAAACTTTCCGCTTGTAGCTGATCCTGAAAAGATTTTCGATAATGCAGTATAACCTCGGCATAATAAAAGAAAAGGCCGAAAAATTGGATGGTGTTACCCTTGCGCCATATCCTGATGTTTGGAAATAATTACCGTTAATATCAGAAGCAATTTGCATGTCCTGAATCCGTCTAAAAATATCC
>JANYIQ010000117.1 GCA_025362575.1 Bacteroidia bacterium | reverse complement strand
TTACATTTTGCCTGCTTCGCAGAAATGATTATTTTTATGTAAACAAAAAAAGAGGCAGCGGTGAGCAATTAATTTTGTTTGGTCGGTTTAGAAACAGGAATGTTCCAAAGCCCGCCCGAACGCAAAGCCCGAAAACGTTAGCTGCAGGCAAATCGCAAATACCCACCAGGCGTTAGTGAACTGACGAGAAATAATTTTATCTTTGACAAATACTCTAAAGCGAGTATATGACATAATAAAAACATAGTAATAATTTTATAAAAAATAAATATGACAAAACAACTACTTACAGCATCAATCTTATTTTGTTTAACTTTAATTGGTTACGCACAGCCAACAAACATTTATCAACCAAATGGTAGCACTACAAATTTTGGAAAAGTAACTTCCGACTCATTAAATTATTATGTGGTTAATTATCCTGCATTGACACTTATGAAAATTGATGGTAGCAATGCAGCCACATTAGTTACTACTTTAACGGTAGACCCATTTCAAACAATGATTTGGAATAACGGAAAGGGTATTTATCCTGTTGCAAATGGCTCTCCATTTAAGTTGTTTGATGGTTCAGTCGCAACTGACATTACAGGCGGACAGTTACCTATGGCAGGATATACAGGAGATAAAGTAATTTCAGGTGATTATTTTCATAAAGGTAACTACACCTACTTTAGAACATCTGATAAAATATACAAAACAGATTATACTTCTGCAACTAGCATACAAACACTAGCTGTAAAAGAAAATACAGGTTTTGGTGGAGGCATCAATGAAATGCAACACACAGCAAATTCAATTATCTATTGGGAAGTTACAACATCAACTGTTGCCCCCCCACAATTAAAAAGAATTGATTTAACGTCTGGAAATATTACCAAAATAGATTCTTCCACCACAGGAAGTTACGATTATGGAGCAGTATATAATAATGAGTACTACTATTGTACTCCTTTTGGACCTGGTTCGGTAGGTGTTAGCAAAGTTTACAAGGTTAGCGACAATGGTACTAAAACTATATTGTACACAGAGACCGCATTAAATAAAAATTTGCTTAGAATAATTGGCGTTACTCCAAATGGCGTTATAGCAATAATTGCAACTACAAGCACTGGTAAAGAATATGTATCCATTTCTGGTGGCGTTGCTACACCTTTAAATTTTAATACTGTTGCTAATTCAAGACCAAGTGGCGACGTTGGGGTTGGCACTTCAAGAACAACAAATTCTTTAGTTTATTTCGTTACTCTTGACACATTATATACTGTAAATTCATCTAATAAAGCTTTGTGGGTTACTGATGGCACATTAGCTGGGACAAAAAAAGTATTTGGAGGTACACCAACGACTTTTGCAGCTGACGGCTTAACAACACAATTTCCTGGAAGTGCGGAACATTGTGGAAATGATTTGTATTTCAATGGAAAAAACGGAGCAAATGCAGAAAGATTAATTTATGTAAATGGTAGTAATTATAATGTAACAACCTACCCAATCGGTTCTGGAGTTACTACACAACCGTCTTTCCGAAAAACAGCAAGCGGCATTACATTAGTTGCAGCGCCAAACCCTACATCTAGCGCGGCAAAAGCTGTTTATAAAGTTAGTTGTTCAGCATTTAGCGGAATTGAAGAAAATACATCGGCCCAACTATTATTCGATTTATTTCCAAATCCAACTAATGGACAAATAACAATTAAATTACCTAATGATTTTGAAAATTGTAAATTGACAGTTCATAATATATTAGGTGAACTGGTATATAGTAAGACAATAAGTGAACAATCAGCGGTGATAAATTTAGAACTAAAACCTGGTTTGTATTTTAGTTCTCTCGAGAGAAACGGGCAAAAGACGACTAAAAAAATAATTGTAGAGTAAATTGCCCGCAGCTAACAACAAGCAAGGCACCCCCGAATTTTGTACAAGTCCCATAATTGTTTACTTTAGATACTGAATTAGACCAGTTCAAATTTCATTAGCAAAATAAAATTCAAAAATGCCGAACATTCTTATCAGCGGCGGAACCGGACTTATTGGTAAACAGTTAAGAAAAAAACTGCAGGAAAAAGATTATAACGTTATACTGCTTAGCACCGATGCCGAAAAAGTAAATGGTTTTAGTATTTTTTCATGGAACCCTGAAGAAAAAGAGATCAGTAAAAAAGCAATTGAACAAGCCGATCACATTATTAATTTAGCGGGTGCCGGTATTGGCGAAAGTCGGTGGACAAAAGCCCGCAAACAAATTATTTTGAACAGCCGTTTACAAAGTACCGATCTGCTTTTTGAGAACGTAAAACAATACAATAAAAATTTAAAGAGTTTTATTTCTGCTTCGGCCATTGGTTATTATGGAAGCACTACTTCCGAAACTATTTTTACTGAAACTGATGCTGCCGCCAACGATACTTTAGGAGAAATTTGCAGGCAATGGGAAGCATCGGCCGATAGATTCAACGAACTTGGCATTAGAACAATAAAGATCAGAACAGGTATAGTAATTAGTGAACAAGGCGGTGCACTTCAAAAAATGATCATTCCCGTAAAACTGGGAATTGGTTCTGCGCTTGGAAACGGAAAACAATACATGCCATGGATACACATTAACGACCTTTGCGACATTTATATAAAAGCGATAGAGGACAAAGAAATGAAAGGTGCCTACAATGCCGTTGCACCCGAACACATCAATAACAAAGCGTTTACCTCAACCCTGGCTAAAACACTGCATAAACCATTTTGGTTTCCGAATGTTCCGGCTTTTATTTTAAAACTAATTTTGGGAGAAATGAGTGATCTTGTTTTAAAAGGCAGCAGAATATCCTGCAAAAAAATAACCGATGCGGGTTTTGTTTTCAGGTTCCCGAAACTGAATTCAGCCTTGAATGACCTATTCAATGAAAAATAATTTGCCGCCCTTCAACTCCGGTAAATTAAATCACAATTCCTTTTGCAACGCGAACTATTATTTCATAATTTAGGTCCTGAAACATTAAGCCGGGAAGATCCGGATAAACTGACATTTACTAATTTTGATCCTTATGCAAATCTCTGAAAGCGATAAATTCTGGAAGAACGAGGTCACATTCTGGTTTCAAAAACTAAACAGTTCAGTAAACGGCTTATCTGATAAAGAAGCTGAAAACATTCTTCTCCGATCTGAACACATAAAAAAAACAAGGCCGCGTTTCCTAAAAGATCTCTTTCTTTTTAT
This sequence comes from Bacteroidia bacterium, assembly GCA_025362575.1. Lineage (GTDB taxonomy): Bacteria > Bacteroidota > Bacteroidia > B-17B0 > Aurantibacillaceae > JAHEYG01. The sequence goes on along the minus strand of JANYIQ010000117.1, from coordinate 5,550 downwards.
CGGACAGTTTAAAAGTCCTTTAATGCTTTTACTTATTGGAGCAGTTATTTTATCTGCTTTTTTAGGAGACACTTCTGATGTGTTCATTATTCTTTTCATTGTGTTGTCTGCCGGATCGCTAAGTTTTTTTCAGGAAAGAAATGCAGGCCGGGTTGTAGAAAAACTGCAATCCATGATCTCCTTAAAAAGTACGGTTCTGAGAAACGGCGTTGCACAAGAAATTAATTCGGCGCATGTGGTGCCCGGCGATGTTATTATCATTAAGGCCGGCGACATGATTCCTGCGGATTGCCTTATCATTGAATCGAACGAATTACATGCCAACGAATCAAGTTTAACTGGAGAGTCCTATCCCGTAAGAAAAGAATCGGGTGTTTTAAATGAGAATACTGAATTGGCAAAAAGAAGTAATTGTTTATGGGAAGGTTCCAACATTGTAAGTGGAAATGCGAAAGCACTTGTAATAAATACCGGTGACAATACAATCTTTGGAAGTATAAAGCAAAGTGTTACAACTGTTACTGAAACTACTTTTGAAAAAGGTATTAAAGATTTTGGTTATTTTTTAATGCGCATTACCCTTGTGCTTTCGGTATTTATTTTAGTGGTCAATTTACTGAATCACAAAAGCGTTATTGAATCGGCTTTGTTTGCATTGGCTCTGGCAGTTGGCATGGCGCCAGAATTACTTCCGGCCATCACCACCATTGCTATGAGCGCCGGCGCCAAACGGATGCTTGAGAAAAAAGTGATCGTCAAAAAACTAACTTCCATTCAAAATCTTGGTGAAGTAAATTTACTTTGCACCGATAAAACAGGAACCATTACCGAAGGTGCAATAAAGGTTTCGGGATTGGTTAATGGTTTTGGTGAAGAAAGTGATCTTGTAAAAGAACTCGCTTTTTGGAACGCGAATTTCGAAACCGGATATTCAAATCCAATTGACGAAACGTTAAAGAAATTAGATCTTAAAACAAAAATAATGCCTGAAAAGATAGGCGAGGTTCCTTATGATTTCATCAGAAAACGATTAAGTATTGCCATTAACAAAGGATCAGAAAAAATTCTTATCAGTAAAGGCGCCTTTGCTCAGATCTTTAGCATCTGCACTAAAATAAAATTACAAGATGGAAGCGTTGCTGCGATCTCAGCCTATCAAAATGAGATCGAAAAACGATTTGAAGAGTTTGGCAAACAAGGATTGAGAGCTATAGGCGTTTGTTTTAAAAATATAGTTGCCGATTCCATTTCAAAAGAAGATGAAACAGAAATGATATTTGCCGGATTCGTTTTACTTCAAGATCCGGTTAAAGAAGGTATCATTGAAACCATAGATCAGTTAAAAACACTTCAGGTAGATCTTAAAATAATTACAGGCGATAACCGAAACGTAGCACGATCGATTGCTGTAAGCATTGGCATTAAAGATCCTATTGTACTTACCGGAGAAGCCCTTTTGAACACAAGCCCTGAAGCCTTGCAACAACAAGTAAGCAGCACCCACATTTTTGCTGAAGTAGAACCTCAGCAAAAAGAACGCATCATTCGCGCTTTAAGAAAAACATATACCGTTGCTTACATGGGTGATGGCATTAATGATGTTTCTGCGATCAATGCTGCCGATGTGGGGATATCGGTTGATAATGCCGTTGATGTTGCAAAAGAAGCGGCCGATTTTGTTCTCATTGAAAAAAATTTGTCAGTAATTGTTGATGGCATTGAAGAAGGAAGAAAAACATTTGCCAACACTTTAAAATATATTTTCATTAATACCGGCTCAACGTTCGGAAACATGTTCAGTGTTGCCATTGCTTCTTTGTTGTTGCCATTTCTTCCAATGCTTCCTAAACAAATTTTACTTACCAATTTCATTACCGATTTTCCATATCTCATGGTGGCATCTGATAATGTTGACAAAGAACAAATAGACAAACCCGGCAAATGGAATTTGAAATTCATCAGGATCTATATGGTTGTTTTTGGAATTCACAGTTCAATTTTTGATGTTATTACTTTCATTACACTGATGTACGTTTTAAAGGTAAGAGAATCTGCATTTCAAACCGGTTGGTTCATCGAATCCATCATTACAGAGTTGCTCATTCTCTTCATCATCCGAACCCGCAAAAATTTCTTCAAAAGTAAACCGGGAAAATATTTATTTATTTTAAGTGTACTTGGATTAATAATAACAACAACGCTTCCTTATTTACCTTTTGCCTCAAGTGTTGGATTAGTGCCCTTACCCTTAGTTAATTTTGCAGCGCTGTTTGCAATTGTAACCGCTTACATTATTACTGCCGACATTTTGAAGGTTTGGTTCTTTAGAAAGTTCAGAGATGATGAAGCTTAAATTTGGCATTATTCAGGTCTTGAAAAAATGCCGCTTTTGTTAAAAACCTGCCCTCTGTTCAGGCAAAACTTTCCATTCACTAACCCAAAGTGGGGTTTCACTAAGTATTAACAAGTTAGGACTTATTTTTAAGCTCTTTTCTTTATATTTATGAGGTTTTACTCCATAATTTAACAGAATGAAAAACTTACATTTTTTAAAGATCCGCGGTTTAATTTTCAAAACTCTTGTTGCGGCTTCCTTTTTATTTTTAAATAATTTATTTTCTCAAAATCCAACTTGTCCAAATGGCTTGATCTATTTTCATACCAGCCCTATACAAGTTTATAACCCGCTTTTACCGATCAGTGCTTCTAACCCTTCAAACACTGCCATTCCTGGTGGTGGAACTGGTTTATCACTTGGTCCGAATTTAAATGCGGCAGCTCCTAATCCAACATTCTATACAACTATTGGTGGTAATATTGCCTGGTGGAATGGCGCAGCATGGATCACCACTACCCATTCAATGCCTGCTGTGAACTTAGGTTCGGGCGGTTCTTATGTTTACGGTTTAAATGGCGGTACAGGACAAGTATACGCTTATAATGGAACAGGCGCTTCTACATTAATTACTACTGTTGCTTCTTTTGCAGGCGGCGGTCCGTATGACGTGGCCGTTGATTGTAACGGTAACTGGAGTATCATCAGATGCCAATTGCCGGGTCAATACATGAACACCTATAGCCCTACCGGTACACTTTTATGTTCTTATAGTTTAACGAACATGCCAAGCACAAGTGCCGGCGGAGGTTTTGGTATTTTAAACGGACAAGTTTGGGTAAGAAATACTGCCGGTATGTTTGTTGCAAACATTACAAATACGGCTACCGCTTTAAATTTTACTTTGGTATCTACAACAATTGTGCATCCCGGCGATTATGCTACTTGCCCCGATTGTCCTACACTACCGGTTATCGCATCTAATACAGGAACCATCGGTTGTTCAACTCCTTCGGTAAATGTTATTGCTACCACAACAGCCAGTCCGGTCACCTACTCGTGGTCGGGCCCCGGACTCATGGGCGCCACCAACGCATCGGTTGCTGCAGTTAACTTGGGCGGGGTCTATACCTGTACGGTCATAAAGGCGGGTTGTCCGCCATTAAGCACAGTGGTAACAACTACGGTCGTATCTAACGGTGTGGTCATAACTCCTACTATCTCCATTACAAATACAATTACCTGCGCTCAGCCAACTGCTAGTTTAACAGCAACGCCCGGCCCTGCCGGTTACACCTATACCTGGACAGGTCCGGGAATAGTAAGCGGAACAAATTCGCAGGTAGCTACAGTTAATACAGCTGGAACTTATACCATTGCCGTGCAAAGTTCAACAGGAACCTGTGCCGGAACATTAACAGCAGTAGTTGCAACAAATACTACTCCTCCTGCAGTTACATCAACGCCAAGTAATACAACCATTTGTGCCGGCGGCACCACAGGCTTTACGGCCGCTGGAGCTCTTACGTACACCTGGAACACCGGCGCAACCACAACAAGTATTTCGGTCAGTCCGCCTGTTACAACTTCCTACACCGTTGTTGGTAAAGCAGCAAACGGTTGTACTGCAAGCGCTGTTTCAATGGCTTCCGTAATTGCATTACCTGTTCCAAACATTACAAGTAACAGTCCTGTTTGTATTGGAAATTCTTTGACTTTATTCGGCACCGGCGGGACAACATATGTGTGGTCAGGGCCTAATTCATTTACAAGTGCTGTTCAGAACCCAAGCATAACTGTGGTTACTGCTTTGGCCCAGGGAATCTATACAGTTGTTGCAACCTCAGGAATTTGTTCAGGTTCAACTACTGCAAATATTATCATTAATCCATTACCTACTCCAAATGCAAGCGTTACAAGTCCGGTTTGCGAAGGCCAGTCGGTGAGCTTTACTGGATCAGGTGGTATTACTTATGCCTGGACAGGACCTGCATTCTTCAATTCGAATGCAACGAATCCCGGAATTTTAGTTTCAGGTTTATCCAATGCCGGACAATATTCTTTATCTGTTACAGATGCCAATGGTTGCGTAAATAAAACCACAACCAATTTAGTGGTAAATGCTTTACCGGTTGTTACAACAATTGGAGCAACGGTTTGTACCAATCAGCCATTTAACATAACGGCTAACGGCGGTACAACTTATATCTGGTCGGGGCCAAGTGGATTTACTTCTGCAAGTCAGAATCCTGTTATTCCGAATGCGAACACATCAATGGCGGGAGTTTATAATGTTACAGTTACTAACGCAAACAATTGCGTGAATACCGGAAACACGAATGTAATAGTAAATCCTTTACCAAATCCAACTGCAACAAATGGCGGAGCGGTTTGTGTAAATCAAAATTTCAACTTATCAGCTAACGGTGGTTTAACTTATGTGTGGGCTGGTCCTAACGGATTCTTCACCACAGCGCAAAACCCAATAGTACCTGCAACTGCAGCTAACATGAGCGGTGCTTACACAGTAACCGCAACCGATAATATTGGTTGTTTCGGAACTGCTGTGACCACTGTAACGGTTAACGCCTTACCCACAGGTGCCATTACCTCATCGCCAAATAAAGGTTGTATGCCATTATGTGTAACATTTACATGTTCAAGTTCGGCAGGTGCTACATTTAACTGGTTATTCGGCGACGGAACAACAGGATCAGGAGTTAATACCGGGCAGTGTTTCAGAACCTCAGGAGACTACACGGTAACTGCAGGAATTACAGATGTGAACGGTTGTAACAACACTGCAACTTATAATGTAAATGTATACCCAATTCCGGTTGCTGATTTTAATTACGATCCTATCAAGCCAATTGAGAATGACGATGTGCATTTTACCGACGCTTCGTATAATGCAACCATTGCCGGCTGGAACTGGTTCTTTAACAGCACAGCGGCTTATACATCAAGTCTGCAAAATCCAACCTTTGTTTATACACAAGCCGGACCATACGCAGTTGCCTTGGTGGTAAAAAGCGATAAAGGTTGTACAGATACAATTGTGAAAAGCATATTAGTTGGGGAAGATTTCGGGATCTTCGTTCCGAATTCCTTCACACCAAATGCAGACGGATTGAACGATATTTTCTTTGCAAAAGGATACGGCATTACCAAATACGAAATGCAGATCTTTGATCGCTGGGGCACTGCGATATTTA
>JANYIQ010000012.1 GCA_025362575.1 Bacteroidia bacterium | reverse complement strand
TGAATTTTTTTCTGCTTTTAAAACATTCTGGAAGCCCAAAGAATCCATTTACCGGCATTTACACTTTAAGGGCGTTTTCAAGGTGAAGATCGATGAAAAACGTTCTTTCAAAATAAAACATTACGGCTTTCAGCTGGAAAACGAAATATTCTGGGCAGGCTTAACCGACGGCTGGGAAAAAGAATCCATGAAACTTTGGTTACAGCTTTGCGAGCAGTCGGAAGTGATTTTTGACGTGGGTGCTAACACCGGTGTATACGCAATGATCGCAAAAGGCGTTAACCCAAGATCAAAAGTTTACGCCTTTGAACCGGTAACAAGAGTATTTGATAAACTGAAAGAGAATATTGAACTCAATCATTTCGATATCATTCCTGTTTCGAAAGCACTTTCTAATTTCGATGGTCAAGCTATAATATACGACACAACGGAAAATCACATCTATTCGGTAACCGTTAATAAAAATTTAAATGATTCTGATCACATCGTATTAGAAACAAAAATTGAAACGATAACACTTAATGCATTCATTAAACAAAACGGGATCGAAAAAATTGACTTGATGAAACTGGATGTAGAGACCCATGAACCCGAAGTATTAGAGGGCTTTTCAGACTATTTTTCTCGATTTAAACCAACACTTTTGATCGAAATTCTAAATAACGAGGTAGGAGAAAAAGTTCAGCTGCTTGTAAAAGACCTGGGTTATTTATATTTCAATATTGATGAGTGCGGGGGAATAAGACAAGTTGAGAAAATTGAAAAAAGTGATTTTTACAACTATTTGTTCTGCACTCAAGAGATCGCCAAAACACTTAACTTAATTAAATAAGTGCTGAAAAAATATTTACTACAATAAAGATTTCAGGATCGCACCAAATCGGTAAACATCTTCAAACGAATTGTATAAGGGCACCGGTGCACAGCGGATCACATTAGGCTCACGCCAATCGGGTATCACGCCATTTTCGATAAGTTTATTGTACAATGCCTTTCCATAACCATTTGCCACAATAGAGATCTGACAACCTCTGTTTTCTTTCGGAGTAATTATCTGCAAACAATTATTTTTTGTTTTATTAATTTCTTCAACGATAAATTCAAGATAAGCCGTTAAGTTTGTACTTTTCTCAACAAGTCTATCCATTCCAGCTTCTTCAAAAATATCAAGAGACGCTCTGCAAGCTGCCATCGAAAAAACAGGCGCATTACTTATTTGCCAGCGTTCAGCCGTTTGCATGGGTACAAAAGTTTTATCCATTAAGAAGCGCGTGCTCTTATCGTGACCCCACCAACCTGCAAACAAAGGCAGGTCAGTGTTCTTTAAATGACGTTGGTGAACGAAGGCTCCGGCAACGCTACCCGGACCGCTATTCAAATATTTGTAACTGCACCAGGCTGCAAAATCCACATCCCAATCGTGCAATTGCAATTTCAAATTTCCCGCACCATGTGCCAGATCAAAACCAACAATGGCACCGGCTTTATGTCCGGCTGCTGTAATTGCTTTCATATCAAAAACCTGACCACTGAAATAATTCACACCACCGATCATTATCAATGCAAGAGAATCTTTATTTTTTTCAATGGCTAATAAAATATCTTCATGGCGAATATGATATTCTCCTTCTCTCGGCGCTACTTCGATCAAGGTATCTTCCACTTTCAATCCATGAAATTGTATCTGTGTTTGCAAAGCATACTGATCACTTGGAAAAGCTTTTGCTTCACACAAGATCTTATAACGTTGTTTTGTTGGCCTGTAAAAAGACACCATCAGTAAGTGGACATTCACGGTGAGTTGGTTCATCATCACCGTCTCTTCCGGTAATGCACCAACGATCTTTGCCATTTTTTCAGTTAAGAATTCATGATAAGGCATCCAGGGGTTTTTTGCAAGAAAATGTCCCTCTACTCCATACTGAGCCCAATCGTTCAGCTCTTGCTGAATGTAGCCTTGAGTGGTTTTTGGTTGCAAGCCTAAAGAGTTTCCGGTAAAATAAATCGCTTCTTTTCCATTATGCTGCGGAAAATAAAATTTGGAGCGGAAACTTTTTAAGGGATCTGAATTATCCAATGTTTTAGCGAAATCTAATGTATTTTGATGGTCCATTGTGCCGTATTGTTTCTCGCAGAGGCTCGCATGGTTAAGCGCAGAGGCTAGCAGAGGTTCTTTAATAATTGTATCAAATATAATATTTAACTTTTATATAATAGGCATATATGCCTATCTTTAGGGGCAAATTTTAAAAGATGAAAAACGAAAGATCGACCCAATTATTCGAAAAAGCCAAGAACTACTTTCCGGGCGGCGTAAACTCGCCTGTACGTGCCTTCAGAAGCGTTGGGGGAACTCCATTGTTCATTGAAAAAGGGAAAGGTTCACACATTTGGGATGCGGATGGGAACGAATACATTGATTATTGTTGCAGCTGGGGGCCACTCATTTTAGGACACGCCAACGATAAGGTTTTGAATGCAGTTGATAAAACCATGCGCAACGGAACATCATTTGGTGCACCAACACAATTGGAAAATGAGTTGGCAGAATTAATTTTAGGAAATAATCCTTTCATTGAAAAGATACGTTTTGTTAGCAGCGGAACAGAGGCTGTAATGAGTGCTGTACGTTTAGCACGTGGATTCACCAAACGAAATAAAATTTTAAAATTCGAAGGTTGTTATCACGGACACACCGATTCGCTTTTAGTAAAAGCAGGATCAGGATTAGTGACCTTTGGAAATACATCTTCTGCAGGCGTACCGGAAAGTTTTGTGAATGAAACCATAGTTGTTTCGCTAAATAATAAAAAAGCTGTTGAAGAAGCCTTTTCTCAATTTCATGAACAGATCGCTTGTGTTATCATTGAACCTATTCCTGCCAACAATGGTTTGCTTTTGCAGGATAGAGACTATTTGCAATTCTTAAGAGACATTTGTACAAAGAACGGAACGCTTTTATTATTTGACGAAGTGATCAGCGGATTCAGAATTGGATTTACAGGTGCTGCAGGATACTATAACATTAAACCCGATATCATTACTTACGGCAAGATAATTGGCGGTGGATTTCCTGTTGGAGCGTATGGTGCAAGTAAGGAAATAATGAGCTGCATTTCTCCGGATGGCGACGTTTATCAAGCAGGTACACTTAGTGGCAATCCCGTTGCCATGAGTGCGGGAATTGCACAATTAAGCGAATGTTTGAAGCCCAATTTTTATAAAGATCTGGAAACTAAAACTCAGAAATTAGTGAACGGTCTCTCTGAACTACGAACTAATAACTTTAAACTCTTTTCTATCGGTTCCATTTTCTGGATAGCCTTTACGGAAAAAGAAAAAATTCAATGCGCCGAAGATATCGATGCAGATAGCATGAAACATTTCCGCACTTTATATCACAATTTATTAGAGAAAGGGATCTATACAGGCCCTTCAGGTTATGAGGTTGGTTTTGTGAGCGAGGCTTTGAGTAACGAAGATATTGACAGAACGATTGCGACTTTTAAAGAGAGTCTTTAGAGGCTCCGCCACCACGGATCAAGCTGAGTTACGCGGAGTTTCGCTGATTTTTAATTTGCGTTTTTTCTGCGAGCATCTGCGAGAAATACATTCTATAATCGTTGCTTTACCACCTCAAATAAAACAATTCCGGTAGCAACCGAAACGTTCAAAGAAGCAATACTTCCACTCATTGGGATTTTTACTTGAACATCGCTGCGTTTTAAATACTCGCCAGAAATTCCGTTCTCTTCAGAACCCATAATGATGGCTGTTGGTTTTTTAAAATCAGCTTCGTAAACATTGGTGTCTGTTTTTTCGTGACAGGCCACAATTTGCAATCCGCTTTCTTTTAAAAACTCAATGGTATTCTTTAAATTCTCTTCGCGGCAAACAGCTATTCTGTGAAGTGCGCCTGCACTGGTTTTAACAGCATCGGCATTTATTTGTGCAGCGCCGCGACTTGGGATGATTATAAAATTTACACCGGCGCATTCGGCACTTCTGGCAATGGCACCGAAATTTCTTACATCAGTTATTCTATCCAAGATCAACACCAAAGGCATTTTCCCTTTTTCAAAAACTTTGGTCAACAATTCTTCCGTTTCGTGGTAAATAACTTCTGCAAGGTAAGCGACAACTCCCTGGTGATTTTTTTCATTATCGCCGACAATGCGTCTTAATTTTTCAGGAGGCACGAACTGATACGGAATATCTTTTCCTTTTAAAGCCTGACGTAATTGATTGAACAGATCATTTGACAAACCTTTTTGCAAAAGAATCTTATCAATAGCTTTATCAACATCGATCGCTTCAATTACTGCACGCATTCCGAATATTAAATTTTCTTCGATCACTATTAAATAAGATTGAATTGTTTCAAATGGTGATTAGCGTGTTTGTGCAATAAATGCAACCAGTCTTCATAATTGAATTCTCCGAAAAACGGGTTCAATTTTTTTGTTCCCGTATTTGCTTTATAAAAATCGAAGAATGCTTTTATCTCACCTTCTAATTCTTTGATCGCTTCTGAAATAGATGCGTGACGAAATGGAGGAGGCGTTTCGCCCATGTAAGCATTTGGTGTATTCTCCTTAAATCCTTTATCACTCAAAGCAAATTCGCGGTAACGCGGCACTAAATTCTCAGGTGTATGTAAAGCTTGATGGATACGCCCATAAGCGTTCCCAAAAGCATCACTCATGTGTTCTATCATTCCTTGCGGCGATAACTTTCCGAAATTGCCTTTTTCATCGCCTTTTAATTTTTTTAAAAGCGGAATGTACTCTTGTGTGAAAAATTTTTCTTTGCTCATGGCATCAAATGCAAAAAGAAAAGGCTCCGTTAAGAGCCTCTTCATAATTTAAAATTTATTTAGCTTTTTGTCCTGCTTCCAATGTAATTGAAATTTTTACATTATCACCAATTCCACCTGAATCTCCAACACCAAATTCAACTCTATTAATTACACAGCGTCCTTCGAAACCTGCAACGTTCATTTTGTCAGCAGCTTCTCCTTCTGTATTATATCCTAAATAATTAAAATACAACTCTACATCTTTGGTAACACCCTTCAGAGTTAATTTACCCTTTGCAACGTAATTGTATTCAGCACCCATCGCAGTATCCCTCACAATTTCAGAAGCCTCAAATGTTGCTTTTTTAAACTTAGCAACATCAAAGAATTCAGGCTTGTCTTTTAAATGCCCATCACGCATACTGTTTTGTGTGGTTAAAGAGGTCATATCCATTTGAATGAACACTTTCGGGCCACTTGCATTTTGCATATTCACATAACCACTGTCGATACCAATAGTACCTTTTGTATCTGTAACTAAATGGCGAATGCTGAAACCAACAGAGCTGTGAGCCCCGTCTACTTCAAAATTACCATTCAACTCGTTAACATCTTTTACATTGGCATTCATCATACTATCCACTTGCGCTTTGCTTGTGAAATTGTATTCAGTGCCATTAATGTTCAATTTATAAGCTTCTTTATTTACGATTTTTGTTTCTGACATACCTGCACCACCAATACCAACGATATAAGGAGCAATAACCAAAGAAACGATACTCATTAATTTAATTAAGATATTCATCGATGGTCCTGATGTATCTTTGAAAGGATCACCAACAGTATCACCTGTAACAGATGCTTTATGTGGTTCTGATTTCTTGTAGAACATCTCACCATTAATTAAAACACCTTTTTCAAATGATTTTTTAGCGTTATCCCAAGCACCACCTGCATTAGATTGGAAAATTCCCATCAATACACCGGATACAGTAACACCTGCTAATAAACCACCTAACACTTCAGGCCCAAAAATAAATCCAACAAGAACAGGAGTAACCAGTGCAATTGCACCCGGCATCATCATTTCACGGATAGAAGCTTTAGTGGAAATGGCAACGCATTTTTCATATTCAGGTTTTGCTTTGTATTCCATGATTCCCGGAATTTCGCGGAATTGACGACGAACTTCCTGTACCATGTCCATTGCAGCTTTACCAACCGCTTGTATACACAATGCAGAGAAAATGAACGGGATCATACCACCTACAAATAAACCTGCTAATACTGGTGCTTTGTAAATATCAATTCTATCAATACCTGCAATTCCAACAAAGGCAGCAAATAAAGCTAATGATGTTAAAGCCGCGGAAGCAATAGCAAAACCTTTTCCTGTAGCTGCTGTTGTGTTGCCAACCGCATCTAAATTATCAGTACGTTCACGAACTTCAGGAGGTAACTGACTCATCTCAGCAATACCACCTGCGTTATCCGCTATTGGACCAAATGCATCAATTGCTAATTGCATGGCTGTTGTTGCCATCATACCTGCGGCAGCAATAGCCACACCGTATAAACCTGCACAATAATAAGAACCCATGATACCACCTGCTAAAGTTAAGATCGGTATAACGGTCGACTTCATACCCACAGATAAACCACCAATGATGTTTGTGGCATGACCTGTAGAAGATTGCTGAATGATAGATAACACAGGGGGCTTACCCATTGCAGTATAATACTCAGTAACAATACTCATGATCGCTCCAACAATCGTTCCTACTATAATAGCCATGAACACACCCATTTTTGTGAAGGTTACAGTACGTAAAGTAATATCGCCATCCGGTAACATCCACATTACAATAAAATAAGATGCAACTACTGTTAAAGCCATTGAAGCCCAGTTACCCATATTTAAGGCGTTCTGAACATTTGACTTATCATCTTTAATGGTAACGAACCAGGTTCCTACAATTGAGAAAAGAATACCCAGACCGCAAATTACCATTGGTAATAAAATTGGCGACATGCCGCCAAATGCATCAGTAACTTTTACTTCCTGACCTAAAACCATGGTTGCTAAAATTGTTGCAACATAAGAACCGAAAAGATCGGCACCCATTCCGGCAACATCACCTACGTTATCACCAACGTTATCGGCAATTGTTGCAGGGTTACGAACGTCATCTTCAGGAATACCTGCTTCAACTTTACCTACTAAGTCAGCTCCAACATCGGCAGCTTTAGTATAAATACCACCACCAACACGCGCAAATAAAGCAATTGACTCAGCTCCCAAAGAGAAACCGGTTAATACTTCGATAGCAGTGCTAACCTGAGTGCCCTCTAAATTTGAAAAAATTCCCAAAAAAGCGATGAATAATCCGCCTAAACCTAAGATCGCCAAACCGGCAACACCTAAGCCCATTACAGTACCACCTGTAAACGATACTTTTAAAGCTTGTTTTAAACTTGTACGGGCCGCTTGAGTAGTACGAACGTTAGCTTTTGTAGCCACTTTCATACCAATATAACCTGCGGTTGCAGAAAAAACTGCACCTATTATAAAGGCAATAGAGATGATCCAGCTCGAGTGGATCTCTTTACCGTTAACTTCATGAATTGTACCTGAATAGGCCAGTAAAGCCGCAGCAAACACCACGAAAATACTTAACACTTTCCATTCTGCCTTTAAAAAGGCCATTGCTCCATCGGCGATATAACCCGCCAATTCTTGCATGTTCTTGTCGCCGGCGTCTTGCTTGGAAACCCATGCAGACTTGATGGCCATTACGATTAATCCGAAAATACCTAAAAGAGGTACTAAATAAATAACACTGTCGTTCATAATTTTACATTTATAGGGGTGCAAAAATAAGGATTTTGTTGGAAATAAAAAATTATTCATATAACTGATAATCAATATTTTAAATATTTTTTCGATATATTTTAGGGTATTATTTAATGGCTTTTAATTATATAGTAATTTAAGGGCAGTTTATGGAACATTACGATCTTATAGTTATTGGTGGCGGTCCTAGCGGATACGCAGGTGCCATGCGCGCCATCGACTTCGGTAAAAAAGTACTTCTAATTGAAAAAAAACGAATTGGCGGCGCCGGTGTTTACGATGGTGTTCTAACCAGCAAAACCTTATGGGAATATTCGCAAAAGGTTTCTTCCATCCGGGAATCCATTCCTAATTACGAGGTCAATTTTGAGGAGCTTTTTAAAACGGTGAACGAAGCTGTGTTTGAACGTAAAACGCAAATGATGGTTCATTTAAAAATTTTACAACAGTTAAAACCGGATCTGTTTTTTTATGAAAAAGGAAAAGCTCTTATAATAGATAAACATACCGTTCAAATCACCAAAGATGATGAAGTAAAAAAAGTTAGCGCCGATACTATTTTAATTGCCACAGGAAGCAGACCGCGTAAGGCAGCGAACATTTCAGTTGATGAAAATACAATTGTTACCAGCGATGGGATCAAAAATTTAAGATCGCTTCCAAAAAGCATGGTGGTTTTAGGAGCCGGTGTCATTGGTTGTGAATTCGCTACAATTTTTTCCAATATGGGAAAAACTAAAGTGTATTTAATTGATAAGGCTGAACGCATTTTGCCTTTCGAAGATGAAGATATCGCCACGGTGGTGTCACATAATTTAGAGGCAAAAGGTGCAGTGATACATCACGGTGCGTCCTTAAAGCGGATGGAAATTGTAAACAATGAAGTGGAATACGAGTTAGAGTATAAAGACGGAAGAACGGAAGTGATCCATGTTGAGAAAGCCCTAATTTCTATTGGTCGTGTTGCCAACGTTGAGAATTTAGGTTTGGAAAATGTCGGCATCAAATTAAATTCCCGTGGTGGTATCTGGAATGATGATACACAAACCAATATCAGCAATATTTACACAGCCGGTGATGTAACCACTGAGGTTGCACTGGTAAACGTAGGCGAAAGAGAAGCGCGTCATGCAGTTGTTAGAATGTTCGGTCCAATTGTAAAACCGCTTTCTTATAAAAATATTTCCACCATCATGTTCTTGAATCCGGAAGTAGCTGCTGTTGGAATGAGCGAACAAGATCTGGTTGCAAAAGGCATTGCACACAAAGTAGTGAAGCTGGATTACGCTACCAACGCCCGGGCCATTGCCATGCGAAAAACTTCAGGCTTCTTTAAAATTATTGTTACCAACGATAATGGGATGCGTATTTTAGGGATGCGTGCCGTTGGCGAACATGCCAGTAGTGCCATACAGGCTGTTGCTTATTTAATTTATACCAATCAGGGAATTCGAGAATTAGCAGACATGATGCATCCACATCCTAGCATTATTGAAGGTGTTCAGGAATGCTTGCGCATGCTCCTCAATAAATCGATCTACAAACCTTATGTGTTCAAAGACCGTTTGAAATGTTACGTTTGTGAAAATGGCGTTTGTACCCCCACAGAAAGTCTTGCTTAAGGGAACTTAATAATGAATTTTGTTCCGTTCTTTAATTCTACTTCCATTTTTCCGCCGATCTGTTCAACCAAAGTATGCACTAACTGCAGGCCAAGCGTAGAAGGATTTACAAAATCAATTTTTTTTGCCATTCCAATACCATGATCAGAAACAATTAACTGATAATTGTATTTTGACCCGTGATTTTGCGTGAATTCTACTTTTATTTTACCGCTCTCGGTTTTAGCATAGGCGTACTTAAAAGCATTCGATAATAATTCGTTAATAATGATCCCGCAAGGAATTGCTTTATCAAGATCAATAAATTCATTCTCCACCTTAATGCTAAAATCCACTTTTATTTTCGGATTGATGCTATAGGTTTTTGAAATATAGTTCACCAGTTCAGTCACGTAGTCTTTTATCTTAATACTTGATAAATTCTTTGAACGGTACAATAACTCATGAATAATGGCCATTGACTTTATTCGCCCGATACTCTCGGTGTACTTTTCCTTCGCTTTAAGATCTTTAATAGAGTCAGCCTGAAGGTTCAATAAACTCGACATGATCTGAAGATTATTTTTTACGCGGTGATGAATCTCCTTTAATAAAACTTCCTTTTCAACTAATGAAGATTTCACTTTCTCCTGAGCTTTCTTTTTTTCCGTAATGTTTCTGAAAATTGCTCTTGTCCCAACCGGTACGCCATTTTCTCTTCTGAGGTTAATATTCCCCTCAACCAGAACTGTTTTGTTTGTTTTAGTAATAAATGCGATCTCTACTTTATCAAGACTTTCCATCATTCCATCCGCTAATGCGCCCATCATTCTCAAACAATGATCACGATAATCTTGATGAATAAAATCAATAATGTTTTTATTTTGGATTTCATTCTTCTGAAATCCTAATGTCTTTCTCCAGGCATCGTTTACGTATAAAATATTACCTCCGAGATCAATAGTTTGAATCATGTCTGAAGCATTCTCAAATATCTCCCGATAATGCTTCTCACTTGATTTTAATTCTTCTTCGATCTTTTTACGTTCCAAAAATGCCGGAATGGCAATAGATCCTCTAAGTCCGAGTTTTTTATCACGTTTTAAATATTCATCAATTTTATTGGGCGGAGCCATGATAAAAGTACAATGCTTATCTCCTTTTGCGCGACAGGTAATTTCCACCGCAGTTAAGGTAATTCCAAAACTGGCTTCACACCAGCCACTCGAATAACCTGCGTTCATGATGCACACAGGGAAATTAGATTTCTTTTTAGCACGTATCCAGCTGTCCGCTTCAAAAGAAAAAGGATGATTGTACTTCAAAAAATAGTTTTCGTCGGGACTAGGTTTACTTTCCGGAGAAATATCAACAAAAGC
This sequence comes from Bacteroidia bacterium, assembly GCA_025362575.1. Classification (GTDB taxonomy): domain Bacteria; phylum Bacteroidota; class Bacteroidia; order B-17B0; family Aurantibacillaceae; genus JAHEYG01. Next base: position 37,531 of record JANYIQ010000012.1, on the reverse strand, counting down.
CCAGCCTGCATATGCAAAATGAACAGGCCCCGCTGATAATTTTGAAATAGGGTCTGTTAATTTCATCTTTTTATGGAAATTATGAGCATCCTCCGTTCCAATCACATGGGCCAGATCAAATAAAATATTTTTCCCGATGTTCAATGCCTCTAACTCCCCTCTGTCTTTATATAAATTCTTTATGGAATATAAAAACTCATGCGATAAAGCCGAAGCTCGTACCAGCACATAACGCTCTTCATTGATTTCGATGGTACCTTTAGAAGGAGTAAATTTCAAAGATTTAAAATAATCGCCTACCGTTTTTTCTGCCTTATCAAAAATAGGCTGAATTTGTTCAGGAACTTTAACAGTAGGTTTACTTTCTGGTTTTTCAGGAATGGATCTGAGTTTTTTGTTCTCAAGCGTTAAGCTTTTCACTTCTGCTTCCAGTTCTTTTATTTTCTTTTCCAAACCTGATTTCATGCATTTTGAAATAAACCTCAATTCGGCAATTCCTATACTAAATTACGTCTTTTTCTGACATAAAAAAGCCGTCACAAAATAATTGTGACGGCCTAAATATTTAGAATTTTACTCAGTAACCGGAACCTTAATATCGAGCTCCTGTTTACGTTCCTTCCATTTCACTTTTACAGCAACACCTCCTGTAACCGGCATATGAATACTGCTGTCGTAACCAACTGAATACAGGTAATACTTGCCATATCGAAGGCCTTCAATGTGCACGTGCTCTTCATTGGCCTCACCATCTACTTTCATGTCGTAATTAGTTGTAGGATTTGAAGGCAGATCGCTTGCGCCAAATTTTATATATACGGTTGCTCCGTAAATTGATTTACCATGATGTTCCGGAAAAGCTGCAATTTTAACCTCTCCGCCTGTGCTGCTTTTTTTACAAGAAGGTGCTACAAATATTGCAGTTGCCAGTAAAATTGTTGTGATCGTTTTTTTCATGTTTTAAAAGTTTAAATTATTTAATTAAATGTTTTTGTTAGGCCTATTCTGATTCGAAATTGTGTTTGGTTCTGTTCTCCATAGTAAGATTGATAAAATGGCACTGATAGCATGATAGGGATCGAAAATCCTTTGAATCCGAAACTCGTTCCAATACCTGCCAATGCCAAATAGGAGCCCGTGTTAGCTAGCATGGCATGTTCACTAAACTGTGATTGCGACCATTCTCCTGATAACTGACACAATATACTCCAGCTCAATCCTGAACTAATTTGTTTTGTACTATCAGAACTGCAGGTAACAACCGGATTTTTAAGAAAATAATTGTAACCTAATTGATGGCCAAAAAAATCGCCATAATTGGTTCCATTAAATCCCTTGGTCGTGTATTTAAAAAAGCCACTCGCTCTTAACGCTGATCTTTTAAATGACCTTACCATGTTAAATCCTGCAACAGGATCGTAAGAACCTGAGCCTGTTGAGATAGAATTGCTGCCGTTTATAAGTACATACTGACCCGTAGGCCATTCCATACCTAATTGCAAGCCAATCACAAAATTTGATCTGCCATAAACCTTATAATTTATCAGTGATAAAAGATCACCGAATGCTTTGCTGCTTGTTGCCGAACTATTTATTAAAATATACGGTTGTTGAATCAATAAACTTACCTTATTGCTAATGCCGTAACGTAAGCCTATAATTTCAATAGCCATGTTGTTTAATACCGGCGCTGTTACTTGATTTTGATGATCTGAATGAGTAGAATGCGATGTGCCGTTAAAAAACCGCAAGTCGGTATATAACTCACCCATTATTTGCCTTTTTCCCAAAGCATAAGCCGTAGGAGTTAGTTCACCTGCCGAAAAATTGGAAGATGAACCACAACAGGCACATTGCGCCGAATCAAAATAAAAAGAAAACAGTCCAAGCAGAATAAAAAATATTTTTTTCATACTGTTTGATTAAATTAGAAACTAAAATTCAGATGATGAATTAACTCTGCGGCGGGTGGAAAACGAAAATTGGAAACTCCTTTGTTTTATGGGATATGAATTTACAATTCAGATCTGCTGTTCTTGCGAGGTCAAATACATTTGTTTTGATAACTTGACAAAAATCCTCCTTTTCAAACTTGTCCTTATTGGTATTAGCAGGGACATTGTCTTTTTTATCGTCTGCATCCAACTGTTTCTTCAGTTCGCATTTTCCTTTACAGCAACTTTTTGGCTTGTTACGATTTACGCAAATATTTTTGGTAATAAATTCTTTGTTGATCTGGTAGTTCAAAACAATGATCAATTTACTGAGGCTCTGCGTCAGAAAACAAAAAATAAGCGCTATCGATACTGTAAATTTTAACATTGAGTTCAAGCAAAGGTAAACATTATATCAATATCCGATATTAAATTCGGTCTTATTTTATGAAAACATTAAACAGAACTCTTCCTCAAATGTTTTGTATGACCCTAATTTAATGATACCTTCTTTCAGTAGTATATTACCATTTGAGTTTAACCCGTCGGCAATACCAAACCAGGGTTCCAGGCAAACGAAATTGTCACAGCCTTTCTTGCTCCATATGCCAAAATAAGGCCAGTTTGTGCAAGTCATTTTGATTTTATGAGTAGATCTTTCAGAACAAAGTGTGAGCTCATCTACTTGCATATTTTTAAAAACCAAAGCGTCGTTCACAAAAAGCTCGGGACTCAATTTTAATCTTCTCTGGTCAAGTTTAATAATATAGGTTTCGTCGCCTATTAATCCTTCTTGCAATTTTTGAGCAACAAGATCCCTCGTGTTTTTAAACTCCAGATAAAAATCACTTAAGTTGCTACAATTAAATCCGGGATGTGCTCCGATGCTGAATGGTAAAACTGTATTATCCGGATTAAAGACAATATATTTTATTTTCAGGCTTGAATCATTTAATTCGTAACGGATCCTTAATGAAAAATGGAAAGGATAGTTCAAAAACATTTCCTCATCAGGAGTTAATTCAAACTCCAGGCAATTTTCAGTGTGTTCTAATAAAATAAAAATTTTATCACGGGCAAAACCATGCTGTGACAAACTATATGTTTGTCTATCATAAGTATACTTGTCGTTTTTCAATCTCCCAACAATTGGAAATAAAACCGGCGCATGTCTTGCCCAAACAGACTTATCGCCTTGCCAGATATATTCAAAATTATCTGCATTTTTCACAGAACAGAGTTCGGCACCCAATGAATTGACTGAAACTGAGAGCTTGCTGTTTTTTATAGTGTGAACATTCATCAGAAAAGCATTACACCTGGAATATCAGCGGCCTTTTTATAAATGGCAATTATTTCGTCAGTGGTCATCATTACTTCTTTAACTGTGATGCTTATGTATTTTCCCTTGTTACTTTCTTTGGTGTAAATTTCAGCTTCTTCGCCGAACATATTCTCAACCAAGGCAATTGTACGGTTATCGGCAGGCAAAATAAATTTGAACATATATACCGATGGGTACGTTAATGTTTCTTCCAACTTCTTTTTCAGTTCCGAAAATTTATCTTCACTCATTAGCGATCGAAATAATTGTTATAAATTAATAGCATCCCGAAAATAATTAAAGCTATTCCTGTTAAATGATTCACCGTTGTCATGATCTTATCGGTAAGATAATGCTTTATTTTATGAGCCAGGTAAACCTTAGATAACTCAATAAATAAGGCACTTCCCAGAACAATAGAAAAAAAGATAACCATTTTGATCATAGAATACTCCAATGTTTTGCTGATAGCAGTCACGTTAGCCAGCCATAATAGCCAAACGGTTGGATTAAAAATATTGAGAAAAAATCCTTTCAATATCATTACATGCGGTCGCGGGGCCATACTTTGTATATCCAGCGTAACGTCTGATTTTGAAATAGGTTTCTTAAAATAAAAGGCCCCGAAAACAATTAAAACAATTCCACCTACAATAGAAAAAAAAGTTTGCGTTTTTTCGGAGTGAAGTAAATTTGCCATTCCCAAATACACTAAAAAGCAAACCAACATGCACAGGAAAAAATCACTGGATATAACTCCAAAAGCAAGAAATGAGCCGGTTTTATAACCGTACTTTATTCCGGTATTTATTAAAGCAAAAAAAGCAGGGCCAAACGAAAAAGTTAGGATAATAATAATTATGATGCCCTGATATATTAAACTGCCCATTTAAACTTACTTTTTGTACTTTTTAATGAAGGCTTGCCATTCTTCCAATTGTTTTCCTTTCATAACTCTTGGGAATTTATTCGCTGATCCTAACTTTCCTTTACTTGCCAGAAAATCAATGAATGCTTCATCAGGTAAAACAGTTACAAAAATATCTTTCAGAGCCGAGGTGCGTTCAACTCTGTAATCGTCGTTAATTTCTTTTAAGTGAGTGTCTATTTTCAATTTCAAAACTTCTTCATCTGTTGCAACATTACAACCCACATACCAATGGTGGGCAAATAATGTGCCATGAGGAATTCCGGCTACCACAAATTCGTTGATCTCGATCTTAAGTTCGTTTGCAGTCAGGCTTATGGCCTTACTCATATTATCCACCGATAAGTGTTCACCACACAAACTTAAAAAGTGTTTCGTTCTTCCGGTAATAACAATTTCTGAATTCTCTAAACTAGTAAATTTAATGACGTCGCCAATTAAGTAGCGCCAGGCTCCAGCACAGGTAGAAAGCAAAAGAGCGTACTCTTTTCCTAACTCCACATCCTTTATGGTTAAAGCTTCTACTTTTTCCTTCATGTTGCCATCACTATCAAAATTAATTTCGTTGAAAGGAACAAACTCATAGAACAAACCGTTGTCGAGCTGCATTCGCATGCCCTGTAAGGGGTTTGGTTTTTCCTGAAAAGCAATTAAGCCTTCGGAAGCTAAATAGGTGTCCGAAAAAATTAATGGGAATTTTGTAAGCTTGTTTATACTGTTCATGTAAGGGCCAATGGCCACACCTGCGTGAACATAAATTCTCAAATTGGGCCAGATATCATGTATGGTCTTTATTTTATAATGTTCTATGATCCGCTCTAATAAAATTTGTATCCAGGCCGGAACGCCAACAATAATCCCAATATCCCAGTCTTTCGCACTCTTTACGATCTCGGAAATTTTTGTCTCCCAGTCTTTGTATTTCGATATTTTTTTTCCAGGTTTATAGAAATAATCGAACCAAACCGGAATATTAGCAGCCGTTATCCCGCTCATATCACCGGCATAATAAGTTCCGTTAAAATCAAGTGCAGTGCTCCCGCCCAAAGCAAGAAATCCTTTTTGAAAATGCTCTTTTGGAAGATCATAATGGGCCATGGCTACAATTTGTCGCACACTTCCTTTTTTAAATGCCCTCAACATGTCTTTTGTAACAGGAATATATTTACTCGATGCTTCAGATGTTCCTGAACTCAACGCAAAATATTTTATATGTTCCGGCCAGCAAACGTAATGCTCTCCTTTAAGAGAACGGTACCACCATTCTTTATAGATACTGCTGTAATCGTATGTTTTTACGGTAGATTGAAAAGCTTTGATCGTATCTTTCTCCATTAAGATCTTATCAAAATGAAAGTGCTGTCCGAATGCAGTATTTTGAGCTTTGGTAAGTAATTTACGTAATTGCTTAACTTGTTGCTTATGCGGATCTCTCCAATGCGGAATCTTTCCGCGTATGTCAATGATCCGTTTTATGGTTGAGCCTAATATGGCCATATTAAGTGATGAGTTATAAGTGATGAGTTATAAGTGATGAGTTATAAGTGATGAATTATAAGTTCTGACGCACCTGTTATTTAAAATATCTGAAATCATGATTATTCTTGATCGCCTTTACGGTGTGGTAAATTAATTGGATCACATCTTCCACGTCGCGTTTATGAACTGATTCAACAGTAGTATGCATGTAACGCAAAGGCAATGAGATCAACGCTGAAGCAATTCCATCTGTACTATATGCAAAGGCATCTGTATCTGTTCCGGTAGCGCGAGAAGCCGCTTGTCTTTGAAATTCAATTTTATTTTTCTTTGCAGCTTCAATGATCAATTTCAGTAAATTATTTTGCACTGCAGGGGCATAACTTAAAGCGGGGCCTTTACCGCAGGCTATGTCGCCACTGGTTATCTTATTCATCATTGGTGTTTGCGTACAATGCGTAACATCGGTAATGATCGCAACATTAGGATTAATTGTTCTTGAGATCATTTCGGCTCCTCGCAAACCAACTTCTTCTTGCACAGAATTCACAATGTATAAACCAAAAGGTAATTTGTCTTTTTTCTCTTTTAATAATCGAGCCACTTCAGCGATCATGAATCCACCAATGCGATTATCCAGAGCGCGACCAACATAATAACGATCGTTCAATACCATGAATTCATCTTCGTATGTAATTACACAACCCACATGCACTCCAAGCTCTTCAACTTCTTTATCAGATTTACAACCAAGATCCAGGAAAATATTTTTCAAGGTTGGAGTTTCTTCTTTCGCTGCATCGCGAACATGAATTGCCGGCCATCCGAATACTGCTTTCACAATTCCTTTTTCGGTATGAATGTTTACGCGTTTAGATGGGGCGATCTGATGATCACTACCTCCATTTCGGCGTAAATAAATGAAACCATCTTTGGTGATGTAGTGAACAAACCAACTGATCTCGTCGGCATGAGCTTCAATTACCACTTTAAAATCCGCACGTGGATTTATAACTCCAACAACAGTGCCATAAGTATCTACAAAGTGATCATCAATATAAGGCTTAAGGTAATTCAGCCATAATTTCTGACCGGCAGACTCAAATCCGGTTGGAGATGCATTATTAAGATATTGTTCTAAAAACTTTAAGGATTTGTCGTTTAAGATCGATTTTTGCTTTGCCATAATTTCTATTTTATATAGAAGCTAAAAATCGGAAAAAATATTGGATTTTAAAAGCAAAAAAAGCTAAAATACAGGCTTTTTAAATGTAACGTGCAACATATATGATATTGGACGTAAGCTTAGTGTTGTCAATGATCTCGACCTTCAGGGCAGGAAATTTACCTAAAGTATCTTTTATGATCTTGCCACTCACAAAATGCAAGCCCGTTTTTGAGGTTTTATTAAAGCCGGAATTTGTGCTGTAAAATTCAGTGTACCATGTTCCTTTTTGACGTGTTGTTAGATCGGCATCTGCATCGCGAATAACCAAAACACCGTTCTTATTCAATTGCGCAGCTAATTTTTCAATAACATTCACTTGTTGTTCAGGCTCCAGATAATGCAACACATCGCTGATAATGATCCCGTCTGCTTTCGGAAAATCATAAGTAGTTGCATCCGCTACACTAAATTGAAGTTTAGAATTATTATGCTGACAGTTCTGGGCCACCTCAATTTTTTCTTCATCAAAATCCAAACCTAAGATGTCACGTTTTTTACTTTTGTAGTGTAGCATGTAAGGCAAGAAACCATAACCGCAGCCAACATCAATGATCTTACCTTCTTTAGGCAAAAGGCTTTCAAATAGCTTATAATTACCCTCTAATTTTGTTTTTATACGGCAGTACCATTCTAAAACAGGCCCTTTAAAAATATAATTTCCGATCAAACGCGAACGAAAATATTCTACCGGTTCACATTGTTCTTTGAGTAAAGCATATTCGAAGCGCATGTAATTACAAATATTTTTGGTTCGATCCTGATAATTAGAAGCGAACATTACATCTCCTGCTTTTATCCTCGGCAAAATTTTCACAGTCAATGCCCCATCTTTAAAATGGAAATCATTTTTGGTGACAGCATCTCCGGCTCCGTGCAATAATAAAGGCACAATATCCAGACCTAGTTTTTCGGCCAGTAAAAATGCCCCCTTATGAAAACGATGAATGTCGCCATCAATACTTCTTGTACCTTCCGGGAAGATCAATACAGAGTAGCCATCCTTTACCATGGCTTCCAGTTTCGGTAAACTATTTTCGTAACCATCCGAGGCCGGATAATAATCTGCCATTTTTACTACCCATCCGTAAAAAGGCGAATTGTAAACCCAGTCATTTGTGAATACAATTATCTTAGGATACAATTGAAGCGTGAGTGCAAGATCAATGTGCGACTGATGGTTGGAAATAATTAAAGCAGGCTTTTTGAAATCCTCCTTTTGCTCGTTGATTATCTTCTTTTTCACGTTCACAAAAGCTGCAAGCACTGTCCTGAAAGTAAACATGATCAGATAATGAAAAACCAGCTTCCTCTTTTTAATGCCTGCCGGAAATATGGTGAAGATAAGTGCGCCGAGAATGGTAAGAATAAGAGAGGAAGCAACGAATAAAGCAAAACCTATAATAGTGATGCTGATATTTTTGAAGGTGTATGGCAAAAGGCCTCGGTTTTTTCTGTTCAGCGCGATCCAGTTAAAGATCAATGGCTGCACCACGAAAGAAACAAATACAACGCAGAACATTCCAATGATCGTGATAAGCGCTATCGACTTTAAGGCCGGGTGTTTCGCAAACACCATCACTCCAATTCCAATTATACTTGTAAGAGCAGAAAGCAAAATGGAAGTTTTGTAACTTCCCAGATTTCGTTTTCCCAATTTAAACTCATTCAGCAAACCATCCATTATGAAAATCGAATAATCATCGCCCAAACCAAAAATAAAAGTGGAAATGATGATATTAATGATGTTGAACTTAATTCCGAGCAGGCCCATAATTCCGAGTATCCAAAGCCATGAGATAAGCATTGGAAGAAAATTGATAAGAGCAATTTCTATACGACCGTGTGATAGTAGCATAAAGCCAAATACCAGGATTGAAGTTATCCAGAGTATAGTATTAAAATCAGAACTGATCACTTGCACAAACTGAGAAGTAAGATGCTGTTTATCAAAAACCACAACACCTTCATTTTCTTCGAACAATTTGTAAATAAGGTCCTTATTTTCAACACTTACTTTAATGTGATTTATTACAGTTGGTTTGCCATTAACTTCCGTAATAAAGTCTTTGAGAAAATATCTATTCAAAGAATCAGAATCCGCTTTATCAATTAATACTGGCACCGTATTTAAGTTTGCATAAAAACCGGAGAAGGCTTCTGGCTTGAATTTATGCTCTGCTCCGTATCGCACTAATTGCTTTTGAATACTATCTTTTCTCGATGCATCAAAAAAAGAATTCCATTGTTGATGGCGTTCGTTCTGTAGTTTTTGTGAAGGGAAAATGGCTGAAACCGAACTGAATTTCTTGATTGTTCCGTTCTGTTTCAGAGAATCCAGTTTTTGTGAAATGCTTTCGTTTCGCTGAAGTGCTTGCTCTAAATTATCCCCTGAAGCAAAAATAAAAACCGAACGGGCCGCAAAATTGGTGACCTCATCCAAATGTTTTTCAGCCATTCTGGTTTCTTCATCCATATAGCTCATTTTATTCATGTCGCTTTCAAAACCAACTTTTGAAGCGTAGAAACTAAAGAAAATACTTAAGGCTAATGAAAGGAAAACAATTATTTTATTTTTATCGAAACGATAACCTACTAATTTATCCAAAAAAGTTTCGTGCTCTTCGCTTTTCATTTCATTAGGATCGATTTCCTTGAAAGCGACTTTCAAAAGATGCGGCAAGACCACAATTGAAAATAATATGGCACCTATCAAACATAAAGCGGCGAATTGTCCGAAATCGTGCAGGGCTTCACTTTTCACAAACGACAAACTGAAAAACGCACCAACAGTTGTTGTACAGCCAATTAACATGGGTAAGGTAAGATCTGCCAGGACTGATTTGATGCTTCGCGTATGCTTGTAATGCGTAAAAAAGTGCATGCTGTAATTAATAGCAATTCCCAATACCACTGCTCCGGCTCCAACCGCAATGGCCGAAACCACACCTTTAAAAATAAATAGCATGGCTAGAGAAAATGTCATGCCGAATATCACAGGTAAAAAAATAAAAATTACCGGCAATATATTTTTAAAATACAAACCGATAAGTAATCCTATTAAAATAACAGCGATCGTAGTTGTTAACACGCTGTCCTTCCTTAGTTGCTCTGCATTACCCTGAGCTACCATACAGGCACCAAAGGGTTCAATATTTACATAAGCGGTAGAATATTTTTTGGAAGCTGATCTTACAAGGGCTATAAGATCTTTGTTTTTGGCAGTTTCATTAGAAGCATATGCAGGGGTAATATAGAGCAACAAATGCTTATGATCTTTTGTTACGATCGCGCCATTATAAGTTTCAAAATTCTCATCGATCTGAATGTTCTCAAGTTTCTTTAAGGCCAGCGGCACAATGTTCAACGGATCACGAATAATGTATTTCGATAATACAATTCCTGAAGGGCTCAATAAGGCTTCATAATCCTTTTTTAGTGTTGCCTTAATGCTGTCTGCGTTTACTAATTGTTGAATTCTAGAATAATCACTTGAATTTAAAAGTGCAGGAAGGTTTTTATAAAATAGTTCATACACCCCTTGCATTCTGGTATCCGAAATTTTATAGGTGATATCAAAATAATCTTTTTTTGGTATTGTCTTTTGAATGGTGTCAAAAAGCAGATCCGCTTGTTCTTCCAGTTTTTCTACATTTTCAGAATTGGAAGTAGATAAGTGAATGACAAGCTTGTCTTTTGATTTAAGATTCTCCAAAATGGAGTTTATGCTGGCTGAATTTTTATCCTGAGGAATAAAACGGGTAATGTCTTCCTCTAATTGAATTTTACTCGCATAATAACCAAAACCGGCACACATTGCGATCATCAAAACCGTAAAAACGAGTTTACGCTTGGTAAAAAACAAATAGATCAAATAGGGCCAGCTTTGCATCGCTTATAAAATTAACAAAAGGAATAGAATTGGGGAAATTTCCTATGAAGACTTATCAAAAGGTAGAAATACCAAGGCCAATATCCTTGCTTTTGGGAGGATTTGTGTTAATAAAATCGATCCTGTTTTTAGTTGGGATCTTTTTATACTTTTTTTCATCATCAAATACAGGTTTAATACCTTCAAAAATGGAAACATACACTTTTTTAATATCTGGATTGCGTTTTAGCACATATGTAAATAAAAAGTAATTATGCTCCTCATCTAAACGCGCACTGTAATTAATATATAATGCATTTTTTGCAAAAGCACCTTTTGGAAACTGACCTAATTGCCTGCGGAACGAAATTAATTTTGCTCCTTTAAGGATCTTGTCATTTTTATTCTGCATCACATAAATCTGATCTTTTACTTCCATTTTTTCTAACCAGTTCTTGTGATGGCGATGATTAACACAAGCCGCATTAAGAATGATGTTATCGAACAAAGTGTCTTTTGGATCCAAATAATTTTTCTCAACAGAATATTTCATCAGTAAATTTCCCATGCTGTGCATGAAAAGTGTAAGATGCGCGTAATTAACTTTACCTACTTTTTTTAATTGATTCATCTGCACCATAAAATCCGTAAAGGGTTTTGCAGCTAGTTTACTCACCTTTCGGGTTGCCCGGTAATTTTTGCCCTGCTTGAAATTTGGATCTCGTGTTGGCCAATCAAAATATATTGTTAGTACATTGTAAGTTCGCGCAAGCCTTGTTGCCCGGTCAACCCCGCCAATAAAGGTCTTTCCAAAACCTTCCACAAAAACAACAGCCGACCCTCCTTTGGGAGCTTGATTAACTGCGTGTTCGAGATCTTTTCTTGGAACGCAGATCCATTTATTCTGATTAAAATAGATGGTGAAACAATGCAATGTATTTGTTGCATCAAAATCATAGCTTAAGAAAAATTCGTTATTTGGAAAATAATTTCGTGTGCTCACAAATACCATGGCAGTATCTCCTGCAATAGGAACATATTCAGGTTTCAATGATACTTTATCCCAATCACAAAAGGTATATCCGCTGCTCGAAGAATAAGCCTGAGTTCTGTTTTGAGATCTTAATGGCGCAGTTGCAATAAGAAAAAGAAGTATGCTGAAATATTTTTTCATTGCCGAAGAATTTCCTTACTTGGTATTGTAATTATTCATGCAGGTTTGCAAACCCGAAAAAGTAAATGCTTTAACGGCATCTGAAGCCACCTTCAATCGGTCTTTCAATGTTTTCTGCTCCTCTTCATTCCATTTCCCTAAAACATAATCCACTTGGTAGCCTTTTCCGAACTCATTCCCTATCCCAAAACGCATTCTCGGGTAATTAGAAGTATTCAAAGTTTCCTGAATGTTCTTTAATCCGTTGTGACCACCATCGCCACCTTTAGGACCGATCCTAATTTTCCCGAAAGGAAGTGCAAGATCGTCAACGATCACCATTACATTTTCGAGTGGAATTTTTTCGGCCTGCATCCAGTAGTTAAGTGCTTTGCCGCTGAGATTCATAAATGTTGTAGGTTTAACCAATACCAAGGTTTTACCTTTATACTTTGTTTCGGCAACAAAAGCATGTCGTTCATTTACGAATTTTATTCCCGCTTCAGCGGCCATGTGATCGAGAACTTCAAAACCAATATTATGACGCGTACCATTGTACTCATCACCAATGTTTCCTAAACCAACTATTAAAAATTTACTCATTAAGGTCTACAAAAATAGTTTTATTCACCGTTTTAATAATTCCCATTTCAATTGCTTTACTAAACAAGGTGTTCACGGCTTGCTTTCCAACTTCACCTAAATTAACCGAAAATTCATTAACATACAATGCAATGTGTTTTTTCATCACTTCTTCGCTCATTTCCTGTGCATGAGCTTTCACATATTCCATGCAACTTTCAGGATCTGCAAAAGCAAACTCCACACTTTTTTTTATGAGACTATCAATTGTTTTCTGGAGTTTGATATCCATGCTTTTCTTCACCACAATGCCGCCCAATGGAATTGGAGCTTTTATCAAGCTGTCCCAAAACTCACCAAGGTCAATTATTTTTTTTAATCCTTTATCCTGATAGGTGAAGCGGTTTTCATGAATGATCAAACCGGCATCGACTTTTCCGGAAAGAACAGCCGTTTCAATTTCATTAAAAACCATTTCTACTTTGTTTGTTACTTTCGGAAAAGCCAGCGAAAGAAGAAAATTAGCCGTTGTATATTTTCCGGGAATCGCTATAAATTCGGAGTTCGGAGTTAAGAGTTCGAAGTTTCCACGATCTAAATAAGTTTGCATTCTACGAACTACGGTCTCTGAACTCGTAACTAATAGTGGACCACAATTAAACCCTAAAGCACTTCCGCTATTTAGTAAAGAATATGAATCCGTTAAATACGCAAAAGCATGGTAACTTAATTTTGTTATCTCCAATTTAGAATTAAAAGCATTTCTATTCAAAGTTTCAACATCCTCTAAAACGACTTCAAAATCCAAACCCTGTGTATCTATTTTTTTATGCACCAGCGCATCGAAAATAAAACAATCGTTCGGGCAAGGCGAATATCCTAAAGTGAGTTTTGTGCTCATTTCAAATTATCTAAAAGTTCAAGTAAGATCTTATTTAAATTTTCGATGGCAAGCGGCATGTTCCAATTCTCTTTATTGCGTCGTTCTACTTTATTACTAACTGCCCTTATTTGCATAGCATGCCATTTAAGAGAATTGCATATCATCAAAAAAGCAGCACCCTCCATTGATTCAACATCAACATTAAATCTTGTTTTAATTTGCTCAATGCTTTTATCGTTTCCATGAACCGTATTCACAGTAATGCCGGTTACTTTTTTAACCTTGCTAAGCATAGCTCCACCAAAGTTACTTGGGTTAACTATGATCTCATTTCCAAGATTTAATTGCGATAGAGTTAAAAATTCATCGCCGTTCTCAGCTCCCATTTCCGAAAAACAATCTACCGCAACATGAACTACATCTCCTATTTTTATGTCATCATTAAAAACACCGCAAACTCCGGCATTAATTGCCAGGTCGTATGTTTTGTCTTTCAGACCGCCCATGGCAAAAGCAGTATTTACCATACCCACCCCGGTAATTAACACATCTACTTGCAATTTTTTGTGCTTAAAACCGTTAATTACGCCTTGTTTTAATGGAAATGCTGCATTTAAAGCCTTTAAAAGGGGCTCAATTTCGAACTGGGTAGCGCTAACTATAAGCAGTTTTTCCATTAGAAAGGCTTTATTCGTAAGGGTTTTAGCAGGTCTTGAATTATTTTCAAAAAAACGCTTACGGGGTAAATTTAATCAAAACAATTTTGTGATAATAATGTTAATTTTACAGAATGATCTACATTACCCGAAAAGAACATTTTAATGCTGCACACAAACTATGCAATTCTAGCTGGGATGAAGCTAAAAACCTTGAGGTTTTTGGAAAATGCGCCAACAAGAACTGGCATGGGCACAACTACGATCTTTATGTGACCATTAAAGGTGAAGTAAATAAAGAGACGGGATTTGTGGTAAACTTAAAACATTTAGGCGATCTGATAAAACAAGACGTTACTGAACTGATCGATCACAAAAATTTGAATCTGGATGTTCCGGGAATGGAAAATATTTTACCCTCTACCGAAAATCTTGCCATATTTATATGGGAGCTTTTGTTTAAGAAGATCAAAGCGTTGGGTGCAGAACTACACTGCATTAAATTATGCGAAACAGAAAATAATTTTGTAGAATACTTTGGAGGTAAATAATGCTAAACGAAGAATTTGAAATTGAGAACACCGGTTACAAAAAAGTAGACCAGTACAACGATAAATTAGTTGATTCGATCTCGTTAATGTATAAGAATATTCTGGATGATGTGGGAGAAAATTCAACACGTGAAGGTTTGTTGAAAACACCGATCCGTGCAGCAAAGGCCATGCAGTTCTTAACTCAGGGTTATGATCTGGATCCTGCTGAAATTTTACGTTCTGCCATGTTCAAGGAAGATTACAGTCAGATGGTGATCGTGAAAGACATTGAAGTTTATAGTTTGTGTGAACATCATCTACTTCCTTTTTTTGGAAAAGTACATATCGCCTACATACCAAACGGGCACATTGTTGGTTTAAGTAAATTACCAAGAGTGGTGGATGCCTTTGCCAGAAGATTACAGGTGCAGGAAAGATTAACTGACCAGATTCGCGACTGCATTAATGACACTTTAAAACCTTTAGGAGTTGCCGTAGTAATGGAATGCTCTCACCTTTGCATGCAAATGCGCGGCGTGCAAAAACAAAACAGTGTTACTACAACATCATCGTTTACGGGAGAATTTTTAAAAGACACTACTAGAAAAGAATTTATCAGTTTGATCGGTTCAAGACTGCATTAATTAAAACGCCCCATACTTTCAAGTTTCTTTTTGAAAGTATAGGAAATGGTTTGTGCCCTCGAGAGAGCCAGATCTGCTTTTTCTCCCTCAAATAAGGTCTTAACTGTTCGTTCAAAATGCTCTAACCATATTTCGAAATGATGTTCCTTAATCGGTAAATGAACATGTTTATCGAAAACATTGGTTTTATAACCCTCTTCATCCAACAAAACAAAACTCCAGAATGCGATCATGTGAGGCATGTGGGCTTCAAAATCCGTATTCGCAAAAACAGGTGCTATCTCTTCATTGGTAAGTAGTGAGCCATAAAAAGTTCGCATCATTAATTCGATGTCGGCGTGGTTTTGTATGTCGTGTTTCTGTGTCATTCTTCAGCAAAGTTCAAATAAATTTTTGCTATGTTCAAAAAACATTTACATTTGTTGTCACAAAATGAAATTTAACACAAATATTATTATTCTGAACATTACGCCATTGTATCGCAATTGGTCGTTCTGTATGTGTTAATTATTGCCTCTTTTTTCTCTTACACTTTACTAAAAAAACAACCCCCTAACAAACCATTGCTATGGTAACACTTGATGTACAGGAGCAGATCCTCGACAAATTAAATACACTGATCGTTGTTTTAAATAACGATGGAAGTATTGATTACGTTAGCAAGTCGGCTAACGAATTACTGGGCTATGAACCTAATCAGTTGCTGGGTCAGAACTGGTGGGAAAAAACACGTTTTACAAGGCCTGAAGGCATTCAGATCAAAAATAAGATCCTTAATCTTTTTGAAAACAATGTGGGAAGCGTTAGCAATTACGAACATCTTTTAAGAACAAAAGAGGGTGGACAGAAATGGTTCAGCTGGAATATTTCTTTTTTGAACGAATATCAATTAGTTGGTTTTGGGAACGATATCACAGAAAAAAAACTGAGCGAAAAACGTTTAACTGACAGTAATAAAAAACTCATCCAGCAAAATAAGGATATAACCGACAGCATTTATTATGCCAAGCGGATACAGCAATCTATTTTGCAAACACCGGAACAGTTGAAGGGTATGTTCGATCAATCGTTTTTGTTGTTCAAGCCGAAGGATATTGTGAGCGGCGATTATTACTGGTTTCATGAGGATCCTGACTTTAGCTATATTGCTGCAGTAGATTGCACGGGCCACGGAGTGCCAGGGGCCATGATGAGCATGCTCGCAAATTCTTTATTCAGGGAGATCTTCATCAATAAAAAACTTATTGAACCCAATGAGATACTTTATGCACTAGATGCAGAATTGAGTTCTGCAACTAATAAAAATAATATTGATCAATTCAACGATGGGATGGATGTTTCTTTAATTAGAATTAACAAACACACAAATGAGTTGACTTTTTCCGGAGCTTTCCGTTCATTGATCGTTTCAGGAAAAAACGGTTTAACTGAACTGAGAGGAAGTCGCTACCCAATTGGTTTTTATTCCGACGTTGATAAACAATTTGAAAGCGTAAACTCTCAATTACAGAGCAATGATTGTCTATATCTGTTCAGCGATGGATACATTGATCAGTTTGGCGGCGAAAAAGATAAGAAACTGAATAAATCCAATTTCAAGGAATTGCTAAGTACAATATATGAGATGCCGATGGAGGAACAGGAATCGTTCCTTGAGTATTCCTTCAATAACTGGAAACAGGATAACGAACAAACCGATGATGTACTGGTTATAGGATTAAAAGTTTAATTATTTTGCCTGTCTGCTGAATTAGCAGGCGGGCTTAATTTATTCTTTCAAACTCTTTGGAATATTACAAACCGGAATGGCTTCCATTTTATGTTTGTTGGCATTGTGCCTGCTTAAATATATTCCGATCACTTCCTTTTCGCGGTCATTTAGTGTGTGGTCTTTTCCATTATTTACATAATCCATGGCCCACTCCAATTCAGGGTAGCTTGCTCCTATCTGATCTTCGTCGGTTCTGCCATCTGCAAACAAACCGTCTGTTGGTCGTGCATTTTGAATGCTGTCGATCACATTTAACTCTTTTGCTAAAGCGTAAACTTCCGTTTTGGTGAGGTCGGCGATCGGGCTGATATCTACTCCTCCATCGCCATACTTAGTAAAAAAACCAACGCCAAAGTCTTCAATTTTATTTCCTGTACCGGCCACAAGTAATTTATGATGTGAAGCAAACGCATAGAGTGTGATCATTCTTATTCTTGATCTTACATTGGCCATGGTCAAAAAATCCTGAATATTTTCAGGCAGATCCCTTTCAAATCCTTTGAATACGTCAGTCAGTTCAACTGTATCCGCTTCCACATTCTTAAAATTTTCTTTCAACCAGTTGATATGCTCGGCACTTCTGTCGAATTCAAATTTATGTTGACGGATTGGCAAATTAAGCACCATTACTTTTTTTCCGGTCAAAGCACAAAGTGTCGACGTTACCGCGCTGTCGATTCCGCCGCTTATGCCAATTACAAAACCATTTGTTGCTGATTTGTCGGAATAGGTCTTTAACCAGTTAACAATATGGTTAATTATTTCTTTGTTCTGCATAAAATAAAAAAATCCCAACTTAAAGCCGGGATCTTTAAAAATTTCTAATTTGAATTAAAACAAAAATCCAATGTTCACCTGAACACCATCACTGAATGCACTTTGCTTTGCAGGACTTGGTCTTCCGGCGGAATTGAGATTGTCTTTTAGTTTTTCAACCATTATTTTAGATGTAGATCTGTATTGATTAACAAAACCTCTGATATAATTCGCACTCATAAAGAAAGAAGTTGAGCCCGATAAATTATATTCAAATCCTAAACCAACATTTAATGCTACGTTAACCGGAATAAGATCACCTGCCGGTTTCATATCGCTCAAAGTTGTGGTGCCACCTGTTTCATATGTTTTAGTAGAGGAGTTGTAATTAAGTTCTGTTAATTCTTCAGAAGCTCTGAATTTTGTCTGGACCGCAACGTTACCTCCGAACATTCCGAAATACTTCATGCCTCCAATATCATTCGTCATTAATTTTAACAAAACAGGAATGGTGATGTATGAAGTTTTTACCGTGCGGCTTTTTAATTCATAATATTTATAACCTGTAACGGTTTGCGTTGCTGCTGCTCCTGTGGGAGTGTCGGTCCAAATTGAATTCCCTGATTCTACGTAACTATTATCACTATTCAATACATAGCCTTGTCCGTTCTTGTAGGTTTGTTTACCACCTAAAAAATCACCACCAATCCCCATTACGAATGAGGCGGTACGGTTCATTCTGAACTCCAGCTGTAAACCAAAGCCAAAGCCAAATTTCATGCCTGCTTTATCCACTGATTTTGTATCATTACTTCTTAACCAAGTTGGTGTTGGAGTAACTTTTAAACCGAAACGCACATTTTTTGCTTTATCGCCGTCTTCGGCAAAACCTGCTTTGGTTATAAACAAAGCTATGATAGCAAGTGAAAAAATCTTTTTCATAATTTATGTTTTTTACATTTAACTTTACAAAGATAAAATTATTTTCGGATGAAGTTAATTGGCTGGCTTTTTATAGGGACATTTATTTTACTACTTTTTAACAATTGTAAGCAAAATAAGCTGGATGTTGATGTGTCGGATATCGCTGTTCAGGATGTTAAGATCATGCGCCTCGACAAAGCCATGTTTTCAATAACTGTTCAAAATGAAAAACAAAACTCAAAAGAAATTGAGAATGCTTACGGTTCTTTTTACAAACGTTTTGTATCCAACATACTTAATTTAACCGGAAATGATTCGAGTAATGTACTGAATTTTGTAAGTGATAAAACTATGAGAGAGGTGTATGATTCGACTCAAAAAACTTTTACCGAAAGTGATTTTACAAAATTAGAAACCGATCTTACAAATTGTCTCAAGCGCTACAGGTACTTTTTTCCGGGAAGAAAATATCCTGAAAAGTTTGTGGCCTACATGGGAGGCTTTAATGCCAGTGTGGCTTATGATACAAGCAGCCGAACGATCGGCTTTGGACTTGAAAAATTTCTTGGGAGAAACAATACTTTTTACACCTTAATGCAAACTCCAAAATATCAAACCTTCACAATGAGTAAAGAATATATTGAAAGTGAATTGGTTCGCGGTTGGTTAATTACCGAATTCGACGACACGCTTTCCATTAATAATCTGCTTGGTCATATGATCTTTTATGGTAAGATCATGTATGCCTGCGATGCTTTGTTACCGGATGTTCAAGACAGCATTAAGATCGGTTACAGCACCGAGCAAATGAAGTATTGTAAAAAAGCGGAGAACTCTTTATGGGGATTCTTTGCTGAAAAGAATCATTTGTATGAGAACGACAGGAAACTAATAATCGAGTTCACTGCTGAAGGTCCATTTACAAGAGCAATCAGCAGAGAGTGCCCGCCGCGGATTGCCATATGGACAGGATGGCAGATCGTGAGAAGTTATATGAAGAATAATGAAGATGTCAGCCTGGAAAAACTGATGACTGAAAAAGATATTGTGAAGATCCTGGCTAAGAGTAAGTATAGACCTTAGTGGTTAGTGGTTAGTGGTTAGTGGTTAGTGGTTAGTGGTTAGTGGTTAGTTTTATAATTAATATATTCGTAGAATGAAAACAAGCGAAATAAATTTCAAGATAACCGTAGATGAGAATCATTTACCGGTTAATATTACCTGGGAAGCTAAAGATGCAGGAGAAGCAAGTGTAAGCAAAAGCATTATGATCGCCCTTTGGGATGCACATGAAAATAATACCATGAGAATTGATCTGTGGACAAAAGATATGACTATTGACGAGATGAAAAAATTCTATCATCAGAATATCATGACACTTACTGATACTTACGTTAGAGCTACTAACGATAATGCCACTGCCGAAGATGTAAGAACATTTTTTACTGAAGTAGGGAAAAAGATCGGAGTAATTCAATAATTACCAAAAATTTCGATTGCGTTTTTAGTTGTGATCTCTGCAACCTCGGCAATGGTGCTGTTTTTAATGATCGCTACTTTTTCGGCCACCTGAATTAAATAAGAACTCTCATTGCGTTTACCACGAAAAGGCACAGGTGTCAAGTAAGGCGAATCGGTTTCAAGAACCAGATGCTGCATGTCAAGTTGCTCTACCACTTTATCAAGGCCTGCATTTTTAAAAGTTACCACTCCTCCTATTCCAAGCTTAAAAGCATTTAATGAAATTATTTTTTGAGCTTGCTCAAGATTGCCGCTAAAGCAATGAAAGATCCCCTTCGGTAAAGTTTTATAAGAAAAAAGGATCTCAAATATTTCATCAAAGGCTTCACGGCAATGAATAACAATTGGGTAATTAAAGTGAAGTGCCCAATCGATCTGTTTTTTAAAAGCCATTTTTTGTTGTTCAATAAAGCTTTTATCCCAATAAAGATCTAAACCAATTTCGCCTATGGCACAAAACTTTCGTTTATTCAACCATTCTTCAACAATGTTAAGTTCCGCCTCAACATTTTCCTTCACAGAACAAGGATGAAGACCCATCATAGCAATACATTTACCCGGAAATTCCTCTTCGAGTTTTAACATCCCAACAATACTTTCGCTGTCAATATTTGGCATAAAAAGCTTGTTAATATTACAAGCCAGCGCCTTTTTGATCATTTGATGCCTATCGGTGTTAAATTCTTCGGAATAAAGGTGCGTATGGGTATCAATAAACATGAAATTGGCTCTTAAACCACACAAATATACCACAATGCTGTTATTTCTATCCGTTTTTTTGTAAATTTGATTAAACCTGTAGTCAATTCTACAGTCAAAGTATAAACCAAAAAACCAGACTATGAAAAAACTTTACATTTTTACTTTATTATTAATTGCTGCATTCTCTTCAAAAGGGCAGTACACAATTACTTCATCCATTGCTCCGAATGTTGGAGATATTCAAAGAACATGGCAAGCTGACACTACCGGAATTGTTGCAGGACCTGCTGGCACAAACCAGATCTGGAACTATTTAGGGATCACAGTTCCTTCAACGGTTGCTGTAACTTCACAAAGTTATGTTACTGTTAACACTGCTCCAAATTACACAGCCTATCCAGCTGCCACAATGGCCAATACCAGCGACGGGATAAACTACGGCATGGAAAGTTATGGTGCAAACTTAACGTCTTACGGACAAACCAGCAGTACTCTTTCTGTTATTTACGGCAATCCATTAACTCTTTTCGCTTTCCCTTTCTCATACGGAATGGCCAGCTCAGATACATACTCAACAATGTATGTAAGCGGCGGAAGCTCATACGTAACCAACGGTTCATATACAACCACTGCAGATGGATGGGGCACTTTAAATATGCCGGGATTAAAAAGTTATGCAAACACTTTAAGAATTAAATTACAAGGATATGCTACAGGCAGCATAACCACAGGAACAACAGTTGTTACTTACACTCAAACCTCAACAAATTATATTCATATTTGTGCAGCAAGCAAATCTTCTATTTTAGATATTGCAACGACAACGACGACAGCCAAATCCGGCACTTTTACAAACGTAGCTAAAGGTAAAACGGTAAAAGTAAACGACATTATTTTTACAGGTATTAGAGAAGAAAAACTTAATTCGTCAAACTTTAGTGTTTATCCAAACCCTGCAGCTAACTCTGCTAATTTATGGTTCGTTCTTACCAATAACGAAAGTTATGAAATGAGTATTACAAATACGCTTGGACAAGTTGTAAGGGCAACTTCATATAATGACCTTGCTCCGGGAACATACAACCTTGCAGTTGATCTTAAAGATCTGCGAAGCGGTATTTACTATGTACGATTAAAAGGCAAAGAACAGGAAGGTATTCAGAAATTAATTATAGAATAATTATTCATTAACTAAAAAACCAAAGAGCCGAACCAATTGTTCGGCTCTTATTTAAATCATTCATATGAAAAACATTGGCATTTTTGCATTATTAATTACAAGCTTTTCAATAAAAGCACAACATATTTTAACGGCATCCAATTACAATCCTTCGGTTGCTGATATCGATGTGCAGTATTCAACAACCAACACTGTTGTTCCTTTGGGTTCATCAGGTTCCGGACAAACCTGGAACTATACAAATCTGATTCCGCAGTGGCCCGGCAATTCAGCAACAATGGTGAGCATGTCATCAGTAGCCAATGCTAGCTTATTTTCCACGGGTACAATTTCAAAAGACTATGGTTCGGGAAATTATGATGTGTTTGAAAACACATTGGCTTATTCAAAATTACTTGGCAATGCTGTTCCAAGCTCTACAGGCTGTACAACATATTCTAATCCAATAACTTTTATAACATTTCCTTTTACCTTAGGTTCCAGTTATACTGATACCTATGCCTATACCCAACCGGGCACCTCAGGTAATGGAACTGTTGCCGTAAGCGGTGCAGGTGCGGGTACATTACAAACTCCGGGAAAGAGTTTTTCGAATGTTTTAAAAGTGAGCTACAATTTTACTGAAACCGTAACTTCCGGTACTTCAACTTCAACTTCCGGCGGAACCGAAGAAATGTACTACAATGCAAGCAGTAAATTTCCTCTACTCACAGTTTATAGTGTAACAAGCGGTTCTCTTACTTTTTCGGGTGCTCAATTGGGTCAATTCGCTTTTACCGGAATAGCTGAAACAAAAACTCAAATACATTTTAACATTCACCCTAACCCAACTTCAAATCATGAAGTAACTATCAACTTCAACGTAAACGAATCTGATTCATACACGGTAAAAGTGATCAATACAATAGGACAGGAAGTTAAAACTATTGAATTATCGGAAATGTCGGCAGGCCAGCATTCGAGCACCATTGACCTACAAGATCTAAGCAGCGGGATTTATTTTTTGAAGTTGAAAAATAAAACAGGCGAAAGTATAAAGAAACTGATCATTGAATAAGATCATTTTGTCAATAAACATTAAAAGAGCCGGACCAAAAGTTCGGCTCTTTTTTTTATCTTTAAACAAAATATCAAAATGAAAAAATTAGTTGCCCTCTCTCTTCTTTTTTTGATCCTTCTTTCTTCCTGTAAAAAATATCCGGATGGCCCCGCTTTAAGTTTGCGAAGCAAAAAAGAACGCCTCAGCAATACCTGGCACATTAACAAATATTATTACAACAACGAAGATAAAACAGGTGATGCACAATATCTATTCGCTGATTATACTCTTGTGATCAATAAAAACGGAACTTATTCACTGAGCTTTCATACTAAAGTGTATTTTTTAACCGTTCTTATATTAGATACGCCAAGTTCAGAAAGCGGAAAGTGGGCTTTTAACGACGATAAAAGCTTTGTTAACTTTACACCTGAAACCAGCACCAATTCAAATGCTTCAAGCAGTTCGTATAAAATACTCATGTTAAAAGAAAAAGAATTGCATGCTCAAACCATAGATAGTAACGGAAACAAAACAGTCGTTTATTTAAAGCCCTGATCTCTGAAAATTCTCATCATACGCTTCAGCTCCATTGGCGACATTGTATTGACCACACCGGTAATACGTTGTTGCAAACAGCAATTAGCAAATGCTGAAGTACACGTGGTTACAAAATCTTCGTTTAGATCGGTACTGCAAAATAATCCATATGTTAGCAAGCTCATTACTTTTGATAAAGACATTGACGAAGCATACGCTGCTTTGAAAAAAGAAAATTATGATGTTGTCATAGATCTTCACAATAACTTAAGAAGTCGCCGTTTAAAATTAAGTCTCGGCAAAAAGAGTTTTACTTTTAAAAAATTGAACGTCCGGAAATTACTAACCGTTACCTTTAAGAATAAAAATATTTTACCTGATGTACACATTGTTCAACGTTACTTAAAAACCGTTGAAAGCCTTGCTGTAAAAGACGATGGTAAAGGGCTCGATTATTTCTTATCTGAAAGCGATAAGGTAAATACTAATGCAATTTCTCCAAACCTCAGCAATGGTTTTGTCGCATTGGTTGTTGGAGGTTCTTATTTCACGAAAAAGATTCCGGTAAATAAATTAATTGAGATCTGTAATGCTTCCAAATTACCTTTGGTATTGATGGGAGGCAAAGAAGATCATGAAATCGCAGAACAGGTGATCGCGAAAACAACGAATACATTCAATGTGTGTGGAAAGTTTTCATTGAACCAATCAGCAAGTATAATACAACAAGCAGCTTATGTTATTAGTTCCGATACGGGATTAATGCATATTGCCTCGGCTTTTAATAAGATCATTTTTTCGTTATGGGGAAATACCATTCCTGAATTCGGAATGTATCCTTACAAGCCCGATCCTAAAAGTAAAATATTGGAAGTTGAAAATTTAAAATGCCGCCCCTGTTCCAAACTGGGTTATGGTAAATGTCCGAAAGGCCATTTTAAATGCATGAATGAAATTGAGGTGAAAGAGATCAAGGCTTAAAACAGATGGCTCGCTATGGTTTCACGCAGATTTTCGCGGATGGTTTCGCGGATTTTCGCAGAAGCTATTAAATCATCTGCGATTTTTATCCGCGCAAATCTGCGTGAAATAAATCAAGTATTTCTTCTGAAAGCATATATCAATTCATCGATATACTCTCCGTTTTTAAATAAAGTCTTTTCGAATTTGGCCTCTAATTTAAATCCACTTTTTTCCAATACTTTTTGTGAGGCCAAATTTGTTCCGAAGGGCCGGGCGAAGATCCGATTGATATCAAATGTTTTAAAACCGTGATCAAGCGTTTGAATAATAGCTTTAGTGATAATTCCTTTTCCCCAGAAAGGTTCTCCAAGCCAGTAACCCAGCTCGGCATTTTTACAATGTATGTCTGCCTCAGGGTGTAAACCAATGCCTCCGCAGGCACTGCCATTGATATCAATGCAAAACATTCGGTTAGCATTTTCAATTGCAAATTCAATAAAGGCTTTTCCGTTTTCTTCAGTATAAGGATGCGGGAATTTATTGGTCATGTTTTTTGCGATCGCAAAATTGTTGGCGTGTTTTACCAGACTCGCTAAATCGTTATTTGTCCAGGACCTTAATGTGAAATTCATTTCAATGAATTATTTTGGATCAAAAAGTGCTTTTAATTCGGTGGCTTCGCTTGGCTTAATTCTTCCTGCCAGAAGAAGAGAAAGTTGTCTTCTTCTCAAAGCACCGGCATATCTCAGTTTTTCTTCTTCGGTTTCAGGAATCAATTCAGGAACAGGCAAAGGCGAACCATTTTGATCGATGGCCACAAAAGTAAAAATAGCTTCGTTGCTTTTTCTTACGGCGCCGGTAACAGAATCTTCAACCGTAACAATTACAAAAACTTCCATACTGGTTGAAAACGCTCTCGAAACTTTTGCTTCAAGGGTTACCACACTTCCCTGCTTTATCTGATGCTCAAAAGAAACGTTATTTACTGATGCTGTTACCACAACCCTTCTACAGTGTCTTTGAGCTGAAATGGCTGCGCATAGGTCCATCCATTGCATTAATCTTCCGCCAAACAAACCACCAACGTGGTTAGTATCGTTAGGTAATACGTGTTCGGTGGTAATGGTGATCGAGTCTTTTGGATGTTTTGCCTGCATGTTGTTTTATTTTAATGATGCTAATTTACTACCTTTGTGGCGAGGTACAATACTTTTAATAATTAAAGTACTCACCATCGCAGGAAAAACCCCGCGATCTCAACATTAAGGTATGGATTTTTTATACATAAAAGCTTTACACATTATTTTTGTGGTTTGCTGGTTTGCAGCCTTATTTTATATGGTGAGATTGTTCATCTATACCACAGAAGCGCAGCAAAAAGAAGAACCCGCTAAAAAAATTCTTACCGAGCAACTGCTGATCATGCAAAAGAAACTTTGGTTCATTATTGGCTGGCCCTCACTTATCGGCACTTTTGTATTTGGATGGTGGATGTATTTTTTGAATTTCTCTTTTTACATGACACAGCCATGGATGTTCTTAAAACTGATCTTTGTGGGTTTTTTATTCGTTTATCATTTGGGCTGCCACATGATCTACAAAAATCAAAAGGCTGGAATGTTCAAACAATCTTCGTTCAGGTTACGATTATTCAATGAGCTTGGAACTGTTTTTTTGGTGGCCATTGTGTTTCTGGTAGTGGTAAAATCAACAGGAAGTTTGGTTTGGGGCATGCTTGGATTATTTGTGTTTGCAGGACTGCTTATGATTTTTGTAAGAGTTTACAAGAATATGAGGGAGAAAGATTCTAAAAAAGATTCTATTGAGCCATGATCCATGCCGAAGGGCATTTGGATTTAATGGAAATTAAGAAGGCGGCTGCGCTGTCTTTATCGTCAAAACCACCGCCACTAACAACATGCAAACCTTTTGCATTAACACCGCTTAAACCGGCTTTAATGTTTTCTTTGGCCAGTTTCTTTACCATTTTGCGGGCGTTACCTTCAACACCAAAACAACCTAACACCACCTGAAATTTACCGTTTAAGTTTGTAGCGTTAAATTTAACATCGTGACGATTGGTTTTAACTTCAGTTTTATCGGGTGCACTTATGTTCACCACCGTCAATTTTTCGGCATCAAATAAATTCACGCTTGAGTAACCATTTGCATCTACAACATAAGGCTCAGTCGTTTTTAAACTAAGTTCACCTAAATTTGAATTATAATTTACAGCCGAATAATTCGCTGAGTTCCCGTTTAATCCCAACACATTTGCAGTAAAGCCAGAATTTGGCTGTATTTCGCTAACAGCAAGTAAAAGCCCTACCGTAATAAAAGGAATGCCGATCACTAAAGCGGCAATACGTTTATAATTGCGTTTTTTATCTACTTTCTCAACTATAGCTTTTTCAAAACGATCGATAGTTTCAATTTGTTTTTTCGGTTCATGATCTTGTTGAAGGATAACTTCCGGTTCAATTTCTTTCAACGAAACACTACCCAAACCAAAACTCTCAATTAAAAAATTGATGTCCGCTTTTGGTTCAAAGCAAATGTTATTCTCAAAATCCAAATAAAATAAACCAAGATTCTCAAATTCAACGCGACGTTTTGTGTCCAGAAGCATTTTGCTGTAGTGAGAAAATTCTTCGAGATGTTTTGTTACTTCCGTAAAATCACAATTCAATTTTTCTTTTAACCAGCCGGCCAAAATACCATCGTTTTGTTTTAATTGAACATTGAATAAAACCTTTTTTGAAGGCGGATGAAGAACGCCCTTATTTAATGAATAATGTGCCAGCTGATGCTTTGCAACAAAACCTCCAAAACCGGGCACAACAACATAATCGTTGTTGTATAACAACTCCGATATGCCTTGAATTATGGTTTTGTGCATGTTCATTTACAGGGGTATCAAAAATAGCATTAAAATGTTACAATCCTTCCCTCAAATTTAACTTTTGAGGGCTTCAGAATCAATTATTTTTATCATTTTTTATATACTTGATTTAGACTATAACACAAAACAATAGTACTTTTGGAACCCATGGGTTTTAAAAAGGTCTCATATCTTTCGCTGTTTTTAATTATTCTACTGAATTTTAGTTCATTAGCCCAGCAAAAACCTGCCATCACCGCCAAGGAACTGGTTACAAAAATGTCGAATGCCATTGACGAAGTTCAAAGTTTGAAATACAGCTTAAAGATCACCGAAAGAGGTAAAAAAGGCTATAATTATTATGGTTCATCAGTTAAACTTCAAAAAAAACCACGCAAACTATACCTGTATATTAAGGGTATAGAGGTTTTATGGACTCAGGGCACTAATAACGGAAAAGCTTTGGTTAAACCTAATTCTTTCCCGTATGTCAATTTAAACCTCGACCCGATGGGTTCATTGATGCGTCAGGATCAGCATCATACCATAAACGATATGGGTTTCGATTATTTTGGGGGAGTTATTGATTACGCAGCGGCTAAATTGGGTGACAAACTGGAACAATACATTACCATAGATGGAGAAGAACGCTGCAATAACCGTAATTGCTATAAGGTTACCATTAACAACAAAGATTTTGCTTACACCACATATACCATTGGCGTAAATGAAAGCATTACCAGCATTGCAAGAAAACTTTTTGTGAGTGAATATATGATCCTGGAATTGAATCCGAAATTCAATGACTATTTTGACATACTTAAAAAAGGTCAGGTAATTATTGTGCCAAACTGGTATGCTAAAACAGTAGTGCTATTTGTTGATCAGTTTTATTTTTTACCGATAGGCATAAAAGTTTTTGATGATAAAGGGTTGTTTGAAGAATATAATTATAATTTCCTTCAGGTTAATCCAAAGATAGAAGAAGAAGAATTTACAAGAACCTATAAAGAGTATAAGTTCTAAATTTCTTCCCTGCTTTTTTCTTTATCAGATGAAGCCAGCCACAAGAACAGAGAATTGTAATAGGCAAAAAAAGTATCTCCCGCCTGGGTTTCAAGAGTATCTTCTGTTAAAAAAGAAACGATCGCAATTATGAAGAACATATAATAGAGCGGATTTAATTTGTTCTTTAATTTGAGCAAAGGATAAAACAGATAAAAAATAAAAACAAGTAATCCGGTTAAACCAAAGGCCACCGTTATTGCCAGAAACTGATTGTGTGACCGCAAACGCCAGTCGTACGATAACTTTGTTTCTGTTCTGAAATACGCTTTGTTAAAGGCCCGTTTTGCATCGCCGGTACCAACCCCAAAAACCGGATTGCGTTCAATGATGTAAACAGCCGCTTTCCAGAATTCAAAACGCATCAGCAAAGTGTTTCCTGACGGATTGGAACCTTCTTTATAATCGCGGTATTCCCAGAAAAATTCTTTTACCCGATTTCGAAGTGCCGATGCATCTGCATATTTATAATTGGTAATACCATGCTCTACATTTACAATATCCTGATTAGAAAGCATGGCCATACCTGCCGAATCCTTTGTTAAACCTTTACTCGCAAGGTACCTTACCAAAACCCACATCATGGTGTTTCCCTTTTCGTCGACACTGTAAATGTGTTTTTTACTTCTTTTGTACCATCCATAATCCAGTTCCTGATACTGAATATTACATTCAATATAAAAACCATTTTCGGTATGAAGTTTTTTGGAGGCCTTATAATATTCTCTTCCTGAGGCGGATTTCATTTTAACACGATTGGCTGCCGAAGCATCAACGTATCGAAAAGCATCCCACTCCTGCTTAAGGAAAAGAATACCGGTTAAGGTAATTGCAACGAGAACCAGGAGGCTTATCATTTTTATTTTTGCAGGCTGTCGGATAATATTGAATATACTGAAGGCAATGGTTAGAATGCCGAATAATACAAGGCCTGTGATCAGACTTATCTTTATCATGAAAAATAGAAGGTAAGCAATGATCAAGGTTATGAAAATTCTATTTACGTTCCTTGTTTCCTTCATCATTAAATAAACCAGAATGCAAATTCCCATGTTTATCATTAAACCAAAACGAATGTGCGAAATAAATCGCGAGGCTGTTCGAGTATCAGCCATTGTATGCGTATACGAATAGATCAAACACCATAACGAGCTGCTTACAACACCCGCAATTACCGTGTACATCAAACCTTTTAACTCACTCCGGGTTAAAGGCTCTGTGGTAAAAAACAAGAATGGTAATAATAACAAAGGAACCTTTACACCAATGTCGGCCAGACCGTTTTTAATATCATGGGTATGAAAAAGACCAATGAGATGAAGAAAGAACAAAGAACACAATACCCAGAATACTTTGTTGTTTTTGATTCGACGCCATTTTTGCAAATACTTCCCTTCAAATACCCAATTTGCAGATAAAATGATCTCAGGAATACTGGTAGGTACTTCTCCCCACAACATGGCACCACCCAGCGTAAAAATGCCAAATAAAAAAATGTATCTATGAACCGCAGGCGAAAACACTGTATATTAAACGTTAAAAATGCCAATAAATTATTCAACTACAAAGAAATAAAAAACCCGGCCAAAAGGTCGGGTTAAATTCATTGTTTCTATTTATAAATAGATTCCTTGGCTACGCCCGGGATAAATTCGGCTTTATGATTTTTGTGTGGCGAAACCTTCCAAAATCATAATCTCACTTAATTCCCGAAATCCGAAAGGAATCTTATTCTCATTAATCGAATCTCCTCTTCTGTATAATCGTTCTCGCCAAGTTCTTTCATGGCAAGGTCAATGCTGTCGCTTTCCGATTCTTTGAAATATTCCATTACTTCTTCCTGTTTTTCTTCATCTATTACATCATCAATGTAATAATTAATATTCAGGCGGGTTCCGGAAGCAACAATGGTTTCCATCTCCGTTAACAGATCGTTCATTTTTAAACTTTTTGAACGGGCCATATCCACTAAACTGATCTTGCGATCCACATTCTGAATGATATAAACTTTTAGTCCCGATTTATTGACCACAGATTTAATGACCATGTCAACCGGACGTTCAATTTCGTTCTCATCAACATAAGTTCTGATCAGATCTATGAATGCCTTTCCGAATTTTGTGGCTTTACCTGCACCTACTCCTGAGATCTTTGTCAATTCTTCCATGGTAATAGGATATTGAATAGACATTTCTTCCAAAGAGGTTTCTTGAAAGATCACATAAGGAGGAAGTGCTTTTTGTTTTGCCATCTTCTTCACTAGATCTTTCAGCATTGCAAATAAAGTTTCATCAGCTACACTGCTTCCGCCCTTTCCACCGGCAATAAAATCATCATCATCGTGATGCGCTTTATCGGCGCCACTATAATCGTGATCTAATGTAAATTTAATACTGTGCGGTTTCTTTAAAAAGTCTTTTCCTTTATCTGTAACTTTTACCAAACCGTAATTCTCAATGTCTTTCATCAGATAACCGTTCACAATAGCCTGGCGTAAAACGGCATTCCAGAATTTATCGTTATGATCATCTTCAGCACCTTTACCCCACACATCGAGGTTATTGTGTTTGTACGATTTTGAAGTGGCTGTTAATGTTCCCATCAACACATTTATCACATCCTTGATCTTATGTTTCTCTTTAATTTCAAGAACAGTTTCGATGGCTAATTCCAGATCGTCTTTTGCTTCGAAGCGTTGTTTAGGGTGCGCGCAATTATCGCACATCTCATTACATTTTGCTTCTACGAATTCTTCACCAAAATAATGTAATAAAAATTTACGGCGACACGAAGATGTTTCTGCAAAAGCAGCCGTTTCGCTCAGCATTTGTTTTCCAATTTCCTGTTCGGCAACCGGTTTATCTTTCATGAACTTCTCCAGTTTCATGATATCATCGTAACTGTAAAAGGTTACGCAATTTCCTTCGGCACCATCACGCCCGGCGCGACCTGTTTCCTGATAATATCCTTCCAATGATTTTGGAATATCGTGGTGAATAACGTAACGCACATCCGGCTTATCAATACCCATACCAAAAGCGATCGTTGCAACAATAACATCAATATCTTCCATCAAAAAGAGATCTTGAGTACGCGCGCGCTCTTTAGCATCTAATCCTGCGTGGTAAGGCTGTGCTTTGATACCATTTACTTTAAGAGCCTGTGCAATTTCTTCAACTTTTTTACGGCTCAAGCAATAAATAATGCCTGACTTTCCGGTGTTTTGTTTTACGTATTTTATGATCTCTTTAATTACATTCTGTTTAGGACGTACTTCGTAATATAAATTCGGGCGGTTAAATGATGACTTAAATAAAGTGGCGGTCATCATACCTAAGTTCTTCTGAATATCCTGTTGTACTTTTGGAGTTGCGGTTGCTGTTAAAGCCATTACCGGAACATTTCCTACTTTATCAATAATAGGGCGCAAGCGACGGTACTCAGGGCGAAAATCGTGACCCCATTCTGAAATACAATGAGCTTCATCGATCGCGAAAAAAGAGATCTTAAATTCAGAAAAGAACTTTACGTTATCTTCTTTGGTTAAAGTTTCCGGGGCAACGTATAATAATTTTGTTTTACCACCTAATACATCCGCCTTTACTTTTGCTATTTCACTTTTATTTAATGATGAATTTAAAAAATGGGCAATTCCTGATTCATTACTAAAGCCCCGGATGGCATCCACCTGGTTCTTCATTAAAGCAATAAGAGGCGATACAACAATAGCAGTTCCTTCATTTAATATGGCAGGCAATTGATAGCATAGCGATTTTCCACCACCGGTTGGCATAATTACGAAAGTATCCTTCCCGTTAAGCACGTTTTGGATGATCTTTTCCTGATTCCCTTTGAAGCCCTCAAAGCCAAAAAAGCTTTTTAATACTTCGTGTATTTCTCCTGTTCCTATTTCGGCAAGCATGCTATATAATGATTAAAACTACGTTTCTACTGAGTGAATGATTTTCAATTGTAGTACTAATATATACAAAAAAAACCTTTATCCCCAAAACTTTTTGATTGAATTAGCTGGATTTTGGATGAATTAACGTAATTGAATGATGGAAATATTACCCTTTTAGAGATTTAGGTCCATTTTAGGATAAAACTTAAGAAATACCCCGGTGAAAATTACCGAGAAAACGATGCCTGAAATAGTTCCGGGACCGTAATCGTTTATCGACATTAAGAAAAGCGTTTTAATAAAAAATATGACTAAAAATAACTGAACCCCCCATTGCTTCATGTGCCATAAACCGATATAGGCTATGAAACTTCCTGCTACCAAAAAACCATATAATGCAGGAACAAAATCACCCAATTTTTTTACGGATGGCGAAAAAACAGCAGGAAACGTGAATATGATAGATATAAAACCTATTATGCAGATCCAGGTTATTATGAGTGGGCGTTTCATTCTATGTACTTCTTATAGCTTCTACCGGATCTAATTGCGATGCACTGTATGCAGGCACAAAGCCGCTTATAATGCCAATTAATACCGATATGGTTATTCCTAATATGATGTTCGATTTGGTTAAAGCTATTTCCATATCAATGGAACCTCTGGCTAAAAAAGTTATGCCATAGGTGAGCAGTAAACCAATAATGCCTCCTATCAATGCTAAAAAAACAGATTCGCATAAAAATTGCAGTAAAATAAAATAGTTTTTTGCCCCTAATGATTTTTGAATACCAATGATATTGGTACGCTCTTTTACAGATACGAACATGATGTTGGCAATGCCAAAGCCACCTACTAAAATAGAGAAGCCTCCTATGATCCAGCCTGCCATTCCGATAATGTCGAACAGTACATCGAAGTTCTTACTGATCAAATTTGTTTCGTTCAATGCAAAATCATCATCCGCCATGGGTTTTAAATGGCGTACACCGCGCATGATACCGGTGAGCTCATCGATCATTTGTGCATTACTTACACCAGGTTTTGCTTTAACAGCGATATACGGATCGCTTTGTTCTGATTTTACATCTAAGATCAATCGCGCAAAATTATAAGGTACCACCACCTGATGATCCATGGTATTTCCAAGCATACTCTCGCCTTCTTTTTTAAATAAACCGATCACGTAAGCTTTTTTTCCTGCAATTTTTATTTGTTCGCCAATTGGGTATGGATTATTCGGAAACAATCCGTTGGCAATTTTGCTTCCTAAAATACAAACGTTGTAACCGGCGCTCACTTCACCTTCGGTAAAATAACGTCCTTCCTGAATCTCAAAAGATTTTATTTTATAGTAATCGTAAGAAACACCGGCAAGTGAAGCATTCTCTACAATATTACTTTTGTACTTCATGGTCTTTCTTCCCCCAATTCGGAAAGCAACAGCCTGAGCTGTCTTTGTTTTTTTCTGAATATCGAACAACTCATCGTAAGCAGGCACCGGACGGTTCATGTATTTCCACCAGGGGTAATTAGGACCGAATGTCCAGGGCCATTTTTGAACGAATACAACGTTATCGCCAAGACTCTGAATGCTACCTCGTATATTGTTTTCAAGGCTGTCTACAATGGTGAAAACGATAATAATGGCGAATATGCCAATGGTAATGCCAAGCAAGCTTAAAAAGGTTCTAAGCTTGTTTGCAGCCAACGAGTGCCACGCAAAAAAAACACTTTCTTTTAAAAGGGTTAAAAACAGCATTGAGGTAAAGTTACAAGGAAATTGCTTGTCTTCGTTAAAAGAATGATTAGAGGTAAATTTTGAGTTTGAAGCGCCATTTATGTCACGCAGATGTGCACAGATAAGGTATACAAAATGGGAATCTGCAAAAATCTGCGCATTCATCAGTGAAACTCTGCGTGAACTGTTCTATAAAAATATAGAGGGTGCTATTTCTTCTTCTCCGAATCCTTCTTCTCTTGCCCTTTGCGCTGATATCTTCTTAGCATATACATAATACCTGCAATTAAGAACATGAAGAAAAAATACAGAGCGCTGTCTACATCTTTTATAATTAAAAAATATACGGTAACCAATACCGCTAAGCCGGCAGAAATGAGCCAGATGATCTCGAGGGTTTTAAAAATTTTGCGCTGATCCATTTTATAATTCTCCGTCTTTTAACTGTATGGTTCCTGTTACTTCTTTGATCTGATATTTAGTAAAATCATTATTACTTTCCAGTCCTTTACCCATGATGATCTCTTTTGCAGTTGTAATTTTCACAAAAACATCAGAACTTATTTCTCTGCCTTTTTTTCGTTCATCAAACACTAAATGTTCTGTGTTCAACTTTTCACCGTTCTTGTTCACCACTTCTACATTATATTTTGCTTCCATGCGATTACTATTCTTGTAATGTATGGCGTAATTGGCTTTTAGCGTGTGTGATATTTTGGCCGAGTCGTTGTAAAAACTCACCAGAATACCTTCCGGCATTATGGTAAATGGTTCTGATACATTTTTATCGAACACCAGCATTTTAGGTGCCTTCATTATCATTTTAAGTGCGGCCGAATCGGTATAGATCATGGTAACTCCTTTACCCTGTGTGCTGGGCCTTACTTTTGGAGGGGTCAGCGCCATAATATCGGAGCGTTTGTTTTCGCAAGACTGGAGTAAGGTTAAAACCGTTATGGCGGAAATTATGTACTTAAACCATTTCATTTGACAGGGCTTAATCGTAACGGAATTTTTTGAACCAAACGTCGTTAAAGGTAAAACCGGCAATAAGACGAATGTATTTTTCCTGAATGAGTCCATTATTTGTTGAACCCATTTGTCCGAACTGAGCCGTTAAGTTAACAACGGAGAACTGGCGGTAAATACCAACCGGTAATCCCAAACCAACAGTTACCATGTAATTGTTGATGGCTGTGTTTTTAAGATCCAGGAAACCATTACTGTAAGACGCACCTATGCGATACTGCACACGTTTAATGTATGCGCCATTACCTGCTGCAAATTTATTCGGAACATAATTTAACCCTATCGATACTCGGTAACTATTCTTGAGTTCGTTGATGTTATCAAGATATCTGAATTGCTGCCAATTGGTGTAGGCTAAGTCTGCAGCAACCGATAATTTTTCGCCTTTTTTAATGTTAAAGCCAATGCCTTGCTCAAGCGGAAGTTTAATGGAACTTTTTTTATTGTTCAGGTATAAAACTGTGTCTTTCGCGATCTCATCGCCAAAACCATTGAGCGAATAATTATAGATGACGTTAGTGTAACGCACATCGATCATGGAGGGCAATGCAATGTAATAGCCCATACCGATCTTAACTTTCTGACGCAATTCGCGCTTGCCAATGGAATCGATATTGAAGGCGGTCTGTATTCCGAAATCGCCGGTAATGTCGTTTACGCGGGTATTACGAAAACGTCTCGTGTTGTAATACATGATCGAGCTAGGATAAACCACATCGGAAGTTTGATTGATGTTGCCGAATAAATAGCTCAGTTTTCCTCCCACTGTTAATTCAGAAAGTGCTTCCTTAAAAAATTTCCTGCGTTTAAATATTTTTCCATGATTATATTTTATCGCTGTATCGCGATATCCAGAACGGTAAAATTTGATGAGACTCGATTTAAAAGGCTGTAGTCCTAAACCCAGAAAAGCTTTATTGATGCCACCTTCTCCATTGTAATTATATTTAATAACGCCAAGGTTGTCTACATTTGAAGTGGAACTCATATTATAACCCACATTTGAATAGGGCATTAAACCAAAACAGGCGGCAGCTTTTTGGCGTATCGGAAAACCCAAACTTCCGTAAGAAAAATTCACGGTTTTATTTTTTATTGTTGTACTGGCATTACTGAAATTCGTGAACTGTGCGAAACCGCCTAATTCAAGTGTAGTGTATCGGATGTTTGCGATGGCTGCAGGGTTGGCCACATTAATAAATATGGGTGCATTTGTATCGCCTTTCAATCCAATGAAAGTACCACCCATGGCATTTATGTTTGAAAAGCCCGGTTGATTTATTTCACCAATTCCAAATCGCGAATACGGACTGGAAGTAAGGTTCTGAGATCTTAGATTTTCTGAAAAAGAAAAAACAAAGATGATCAGTGGAAGTATTTTAAGGCTGAATTTCAAGAATTATAGATCAATATTTCGTTAAGTCCCGTTAAAACTAAATTTGGGTGGGTAAAGATGCTATTTTTTAGGCGTTTTACAAAGAAATCGGTGTCGCCGCCGGTAAAAGCTACCACCAGATCAGGGTACTGTTTTTTATAGGAATCGATAATGCCATCTGTTTCGCAAATTATCCCGTTAATTACACCTGAGAGTATGGATTCCTGGGTTGTACCGCCGATCAGTTTATCGAAACTGTCATCTAAAATTACCTTTGGCAAACGGTGTGTATAATCGTGCAGGGCTTTAAATCTGAGTTGCAAACCCGATGAAATGGCGCCGCCAAGATATTCGTTATTGGCGTTTGTAAAATTAAATTTGAGACAGGTACCGGCATCGATACTCAGCACATTTTTATTGGGATAAAAGTTATGTGCACCAACGGCTGCGGCTATCCGGTCGGAACCAAGCGTTGAAGCACTTTGATACAGATTTTTTATGGGTAAAGGGGTTTGTGATGAAAAATCGAGGCATTTGATCTTTTTATTTAAAGCTGCAATTACTTTATCGTGGGCGGCTGTAACTGAGCCGATGATGCAGGAATTAGCCTCAGAATAAGCGCTAAGATCCTTGATAAATTCGTCTGCGTTAGCGTAGCCTTTGGCATGCATTAAGGTATGCTTATTAAACAGAGCGGCTTTTACACGGGTATTACCGAAGTCGATGGATAGATTCATTTTTGCAGGGCTAAATTAAGTGAAAAAGCTCAGCGCCAAGCTAATTTAAGTTTTTTTGGGCTTTTTTTTTGTCAAACAAATTAATATTGTATTTTTGCATCCTCAAAATGGTCGTGGGGCTGAGGCCCGCGATGGCGAGTGAAACCTCGACAGCTGGTACCTTAGCTCAGTCGGTAGAGCAAAGGACTGAA